>CALACK010000001.1 GCA_937890395.1 uncultured Acidimicrobiaceae bacterium
GGTAAAGGCTCTTCAGGCCAAGTCGCCGACGACAACTACCCAATGTTCTAAGCGAAAGTGACCAAACTAAATTGAGTTTTGCTAACGAAGATGTACTGAAGTTTTATAAGGAGTTGCCGTTTAATATTTTCGGTGACATTCAAGAGCATCAGAAAAATATTAAATCTGGTGTCTCTCTAAATAATCATTCAGTACTAACAAATATCCTCACGAAAAAAATGAAAGTTCTAGAAGTTGGCTGCGGCGTTGGTTGGCTTTCTGCTCAAATCGCAGATCGTTTTCAAGCGACGGTTACGTCAATTGACTTCAACCAGGTTGCTATTGATACCGCCCAAAAAGCCGCAGACTCACTCGGATTAAATGTTAGATATGAAGTCGCAGATTTATTTAAATTTGAACCCAAAGATAAGTTTGATATTTGTGTCTCGCTTGGTGTTCTACATCACACGAACAATTGCATTGCCGCAATCCAGCGCTGTGTAGAAAATTATGTCAAATCAGGTGGATATTTTTATGTTGGCTTGTATCACCTATACGGACGTCGCCCATTTCTTCAGCACTTTGAGAAATTAGCTGCAGGTGGTGCTTCTGAGGGCGATCTATTGAAAGAGTATTCGCGTTTAAGTAATGTCAAGACCGACAATACTCATCTGTACTCATGGTTTCGCGATCAAGTTTTACATCCACATGAAACGCAACATACTTTGCAAGAGATCACTGAAGTCTGTGCAAACTTGGGAGCGAAGTTAGTTTCAACTTCAATTAATCAATTCAAAGAATTCAAATCAGAGTCCGAATTGTTTGAGCAAGAACTTGCTTATGAAGCAGTCTCGCTTCAGCGAATTTCAGAAGGCAAATACTTCCCTGGGTTCTTCACAGCTCTTTACCGCAAGAACTAATTACTCTGGGGTTTGTCTAGATAAGCACATAATCGAGGATGCGTTGGCTCGATTGACTGGCTTGGTCGGATGGTTTGATCGGCTGGCGAGATGTGCTGATTCGGGTCGTTTGAGTGTTACTGCAAAGAATATGCTTTGGTCATGAGCGACAAGCAAAATCTCAAACAC
>CALACK010000002.1 GCA_937890395.1 uncultured Acidimicrobiaceae bacterium
GCGCCATTGGAGCTGCTTCTCGTCCTTCACCAGATTGCTCTTGGAAGGCAACTGCGCGGTCAACCACTCTCAACTTGGCGACTACACCAACTTCTTTGAATTGCTGTGCCACAACTTCTGACACCAATTTCTGAGTTGATTCGTCTTCTACAACGTATTCGAATTCGAAACGAACACCCTTACGAGTGAGCACTCCATCGCTTCCTGCAACCCAACCGGCTTCAGCCAAGTTTGATTTTGCAAGTTCAACGTCGTATGTGTTGTATGTTTCAACTTTCGGGTCATATTGACGGTCAGTCTTTGGGAACGGACCATAAGTTGCGTCACCGTTTCCGAACAAAATCGCATCAACCATTCCTTGACGATTCAACGCATGTGAAAGACCCTGACGAGTCAATTTGTCACCGAAGAATTCTGGGTAGTCACGGTTCATTGACAGCATGTATCCAGACCACTCAGGATGTTGAATGACAGTCAAATCAGCGTTTGATTTGAGACGCTCAAGGTCTGCGTAGTTTGGCCCGAGGAGTGTGTCTAACTCTCCGTTTTCAAGCATCGTTGCACGTTGTCCACCTTCAGTAATTACGCTCCAACGAATTGAATCAAGGTACGCAGCGCCTGTGTTAGTTACATATGGAGTATTGCTACCTGGGTAAGCATCCCATTTGTTTACTAATGTATGGCTACCAGGGACCCACTCGGCGTGAGTGAATGGTCCAGTACCATCAGCGGTATCTGTGCCGTATGTCGACTTTGGATCTTTTCCACCAGCGGCATTCCAAGTATCAACGTTTGCAAGAGCCCAATAACCAGTTTTGTGTGGGTTAATTGCGCCAAGCCAAGCGTTTTTCATTTTCATGATTACTTTGTTACCTTCGAAAGAATATCCTTCCATCGGCACCGTGGATACTCCACCAATGAAACTCGTGTCTTTGATTATTTGCAACAACTCTGAAACTTGTTGCGCACCCATTACACCACCACTGTGGCTTACTCGACCTTCTGGAATGTCAAATGTGTAAGTCAGACCATCAGCAGATACTTCGTACGCTGTTGCGAATTGAGGAACTGTGTCGCCTTCAAGACCGTCAGTAACAATAGTTTCATAAATTGCGCTGAAAGCTGGGTCGTACCAGTTTGTTGTTACTGGGTCATGTTTTGAAACGTCACGCGGGTAACCCTCGCGAAGTTGTCCACCAGCTTTTGGTGTTGTACTTGCAGCAGCATCACCCGAGGCAACCGTGTCGGTTGAGCCTGAGTCAGATGAACTTGATCCACATGCTGCCAAAATTGATGCAGCAGCACCAACAGAAAAACCAGCTGCAGTCAACTTTCCTAAAAACGAACGCCTACCGAATTTCTTTGCTTCGTAGTCGGCAGCTAGCTGCGCGACATCCGCACCATATTGATCTTCAATCCATGAACTACTCATTATTAAACCCCCTGATTATGTTGAATATTTACTAACAAAAAGAATATAACATAGAGTTTAGATTTCCGCAAGACCACTTTTTAATGGGTAATACTTCAGTTTTGCTTATTTTTGTTCGAGATACCGAACTGCCGCAAGTGCGTAAATCATCGCCGCTTGCGCCGCCCCATTGACGTGCATATTTTCATTTGGACTATGCGCGCGGGGCAAAAATCCCGGACCAAAAGATGCGATGCATGGTACACCCGCAGCAGTTTGGATATATGCGGCATCGGTTGCACCAGGGAAGGCGTCAAGTTTTGGCGTTGTGCCAAGCACATGTTTCGAAATCTGTTGCAAGCACGAAACCACTGGGTCGTCCATGCTGATCTCCGTAGCACCCACCATCAGGTTCCATTCCAATTCAGCATTCAACTCTGGATCTGATTTTTTAGCGTCGCTAAGAAATTTTAAAATATCTTTTTTGACTTGATCCTCGGTCATCCCTGGCACTGTGCGAATATCGCATGCAAACTCTGCCCTACCCGGGAATACTCCATAAGTAACTCCGGATTTAGCCGTAACTCCGATGTTTACAGTCGGTCCAAATTTACAGAGTGGGTGATCAACAAATGTTAAATAGCTTTTTAATTCGTTTTGCATTTTGATTGCGAGAGCCGCCATTTTAAGTGTTGCATTAACTGCTGGCAATTGATCAGAAATCGACGAATGCATCTGAGTGCCGAATACGACAACTTTAAATAATGCAGCTCCACGAGATACAAGATGGACTGACTCCCATTCGGTGAAGATTCCGCCTGGTTCACCGATCACACAAACATCTGCTTTGATATGTCCTTGATCAGCTAACCATTTAGATCCGTAAACAGAACCGTTTTCTTCATCAGCAGTTAGAGCAAGAGCAATTTCACCCGGGAATGAGTCAAGTGTTTTTAGTGCCGCAGCTGCATAAACCATTGCTGCTACTGCCGCTTTCATATCGCCTGACCCAAGGCCAATTAGTTGATCGCCTTGAACTACTGCTTCAAGTGGATTCGTCTTCCATTGAGACAGATCTCCTGGCGGTTTTGTATCAATGTGGCCCGAAAACATAATTCTTTTTCCAGGTTTGTCGCCGACAACTTGAGCGACGACATTTGGACGTGTCACATCGCATGCCAAAAGCTGGACATCTTTGACACCAAGCTGATCTAGTCGCTGACAGATAACTGCGCTAACTTCACGTTCATCACCTGGTGGATTTATTGAAGGCGTTCGAATCAAATCACATGTGAACTCAAAGATCTCTCGTTGTCTTTCTCGAATAAAATTAGCAACCTTTATTTCGTTTACTGAATTCAACGAATTTTCAATGCCCGCAAATAACTCATCCACTTGGATCTCCTCATAATAATCAGGATTTGCAAATTATATTTTAAATAATATATCTTTAGGGTGATGACCATCAAATCTGCAAAGTTCGAGAGAATTCTTGGCTTCGGCGCAACGGTAGAGCGCGATGCAAAATGCCAAATGCGAGATGGCACGATTTTACGCAGTGACATTTACCGCCCTATTGAGGATGGCAAATATCCAGTTTTATTAGTCAGAAGCCCTTACGACAAGCGCGTAGCGCTTTCATCTTTCGGCAATTCGCACCCTGCGTGGTTTGCAGAACACGGTTACATCGTGATTATTCAAGACACTCGCGGACGATTCGCTTCAGATGGAGAGTTTTATCCATTTGCAAATGAGTCAGACGATGGTTACGACTCTGTTGAGTGGGCTGCCCTGGTTTCTGGGTCGGACGGCCAAGTTGGAATGTTTGGCTTTTCATATCTTGGCGCAACTCAGTTGTTGGCGGCGGTAGCGCGACCACCATCGCTAAAAGCAATCGTGCCTGGTTTTACGGCTTCGCAATACTTCGAAGGTTGGACTTATAACGGCGGTGCTTTTGCACTCGCCTTCAATTGCTACTGGGCAAATTTACTGGCAATGAACACAGCTCACAAAAATGGAAACATCACAGATCTTGAAGATTTGTCGTCAAGTCTTGGCTCAGCGAGCAATTGGTTTTGGTCAACGCCACTGAAAAGTTATCCACCACTTACAAATAAACCGGCTAAGTATTTTTTTGACTGGCTTGAACATCCAACATATGACGATTATTGGAAGCGCTGGAGTATCGATGAAGACTATTCGCGTATTGATGTTCCGTCGTTGCATATCGCCGGCTGGTATGACATCTTTCTTACTGGATCCGTTAAAAATTTTAGTGGTATTTCAAAAGACGGTGGTTCTTCAAAAACTCGCGCGCAACAAAAACTTCTAATCGGCCCATGGACTCATATGCCATGGAGCCCGGTTGGTAATACGGGCAAAGCAGAACCGAGCACCTCTGAAATTGATGACTGGACAATCCGCTGGTTTGATGAAATATTGAAAGGCAAAAAGACCGGCGTTTTAGATAGCGCCGTGACTGTATACCCAGTCAACGGAGAGCGACTAGATCTTGATAGTTGGCCAACATCGAATGCGCCAATAGAAAAATGGTTCTTCCACTCTGGTGGTCGGGCAAACTCAAAATTTGGCGATGGAAAATTAAGTAACAAAGTCGCAATTGACGAGCACGTTGACCTGTTTATTGCAGATCCATCGATTCCAATTCAAAGTAACGGTGGTCATAGTTGCTGCTTTGACTCAATAACCCCTATGGGCCCTGCCGATCAGCATGTAAGCGAGTCGTCAAGAATGGTTCTTGTATACACAAGTGAAAAATTTGAAAATGAGAATTTACTGATTGGCGACGCAAAAATCATTCTTTATGCCAGTTCTTCGGCTCTTGATTCAGATTTCGTGGCTCGACTCTGTGAAGTCACCGAAGATGGAGTTAGTACAAACATCCAAGAAGGCATCATCCGTTCTAAATATCGCAACTCGCTAGTGAGCCCTACCCCAGTAGAGCCGAACACTGTAAACGAATACACAATTTCTCTTGGGCCAGTCGGCTATTTAATGGCGCCCGGGTCAAGGTTGCGAGTAGCGATTGCTGGAAGCGACTTTCCTCAGTGGGACAGAAACTCTCAAACAGGTAGTCACAATTACCAAGAGCATTTTTCAGAATTTGTTGCTGCTACACAGGTTGTTTTTCATGATCAAAATCAACCAAGCCGACTAGAAATTACAAAAATAGGTACAAAATAACTAAAAAAATAAAAGGGGGATGCTATGCAACGGTTCAAGGGTAAAAATATATTAATAACAGGTGCTGGTAGTGGGTTTGGGCGACGAACTGCAGAATTATTTGCAAGCGAAGGCGCCAAAAATATCTACCTTGTTGACAGATTGCAAGATCGACTTGACGCAAGCGCTCAAGCGATTCGAGAACTTGGCGCCAACCCAGTGACAATCTGTGCAGATCTTGGTGACATGAAGCAATGTGCCGATGTGGTTGCGCAAGCTTTAAGTGTTGATAAAAAACTTGATGTTTTAATTAGCAATGCCGCCGCATGGGCCGACACACACTTTTTAGATATTACAGACGAGTCTTGGAGACATGTACTCTCAGTTGATCTTGACGCATATTTCGTTCTTGCACAACGCGCAGCCAAAGCAATGAAAGACACGGGCGGTGGCGTGATTTTGTTTACTGCTTCAATCAGTTCGCTGGGGCATGGTCGCGGGTTCACTGCATACGCAGTTGCTAAAACTGCGCTTGTTGCGTTGGCCAAAGCCATAGCCGTTGAGTGCGCTCCGTTCAATATTCGAGCGAACTGCGTTAGCCCAGGACCAGCCGATACTCAACAATCAGTTGATCTTGCTGGCAAAGAATTGATGGATAAATGGCGAACTCAAGGCTTTCCTGCCGTACCGCTCAATCGACTCGCATCAACCGACGACATCGCAAATACTTTTCTATTTTTGGCATCTGATGAAGCCAAATATATTTCTGGAGCGAACTTCATCGTTGATGGTGGACTCACCGCGCAGGTTTACGACGTACCCGAAAATTAAATCCAAGTAATTAAACAGTAAAGGAAACTCAAATGATTAAAACAATTGGCACCGCGTACCGACGTGATGATTTCACAAAAGATGAATTTTTTGATTATTGGTTCAACGTTCACGCACCGATATCAAGACAAGCACCAGGTATAAAGGGCTACGTAGTATCTGAAGTTGTAAGAAAGATTGCCGGAGAGATTGAAACAGATGCGTTTGTTGAGCAATGGTTCGAAAATGAACAAGCTCTCGCAGAAGCAACTGAATCGGAAGCAGGTCAAGCAGCTTGGGCCGACGTGAGTAACTACGCAAAAACGACTGGGACATTTTGGGTCGCCAAACAACACGTAATTATTCCGCCGCCACAGCTATTTACTAGATGAGCGGATTTTGAATTTTAACGATCGAATTGTTAGTGTCTAATTAAATAATATAACAACGAAGGGGAAATCATGGCAGAGAATTGGCGCGGCAAAATTGGTCCGATGACTAAAGACCGTATGGATCTTTATCTAAAAGGAAACGCAAACGTAAGAATTGCAGCAATTGACGATGCTGGTATGCCGCACATCGTGCCGGCTTGGTACCACTGGGATGGCGAAGCATTCTTCTTCGTACTCCGTGAACGAGCCGAGATTGCCAAACTTCTAGAACGTCGACCAGAAGTCGGGATCGTTATCGATGAAGGCTCAGTATCCGATGAGGCGAACGATCGTTTTTTCGAGATGCCAAAAGTCTGGGCACAAGGTCGTGCCGAAGTAATTGAAAAACCAAATACGGGTGGCAAATGGGTTGAATATGCCAGCGCAATGGCGGTTCGATACCTCGGACCAAACGGACCTGAATATATTTCAGCATCACTCGGTCAACCACGGTGGTTATTCAAACTCACACCTACAGTTTTAAAAACTTGGGAAGGTGTTGGTTGGGCTAAAAAGTATTGGGTTGACTCAGGCAAAGGACCAAGCTACGAAGAAGTACACGCCGCCGGCAGACCCGGAGCGTAATTGACCACAAAACCTTTTGGTCTTTTCGAGATTACCGATCGAGTTGCTTTAGTAACTGGCGGGTCTAGAGGACTTGGGGCAATAATCGCCGAGGCGCTGGCACATGCCGGCGCCTCTGTGATTATTACAAGCACAAACGAAACTGAAATTAAGGCGCGCGCTGAGGCAATCTCACTTGCGACAAATCGAAAAGTTGTTGGTATTAAAGGTGACGTCTCAATCGAAAGCGATTGTAAAAAGATCATCGAGATTGCAGAAAATACTTTTAATCAATTAGATATTCTCATAAATAACGCTGGCATAAATCTAAGAGGTGGCATCGAGGAGTTGACTGTAGATGAATTCGAAAAATCACTTGCAATCAACGTGACAGGGTCATGGCTAATGTGCAGATCCGCAAAGCGATTACTAGAAAAATCAAAAGCCGCCAGGGTAATAAATATGGGATCTACTTTTGGTGTTGTTGGTGCAGCAAACCGCACGCCCTATACAACTGCGAAAGGTGCAGTGCATCAACTGACTAGAGCGCTCGCAATGGAGTGGGCAAATATTCCAATAAATGTAAACGCCATTGCCCCGGGCCCTTTCTTGACAGACATGAACATACCGTTTCAGTTTTCTGAACATGCTTTAAGAGTTATTGATCAAGAAGTCGCACTCAAGCGATGGGCTGAATTAGATGAAATTATTGGTCCACTAATTTTTCTGGCTTCAGATGCATCTAGTTATGTAACAGGTTCAATTCTCGCCGTAGATGGTGGATGGACAACACATTAAGAGTGTTAATTTAGAAAATCAATTATCAAGTTTTAGGGGGATTTATGGCGTCAAGTTTTGCAAACATTAATGGATCAAAGATTTGGTACGAACTATCAGGCTCAGGTGATGTAGTTGTTCAGATCGGCGGAGCGGTTAGCGCTCACGAAGGTTACGAGACTGTTACTCCCGAAATTGAAAAACACTTTACTGTCTTAAATTATGACCACAGAGGTTACGGACTGAGCGATCGTCCCAAACAGACGTACACGATCCAAACTTGGTGTGATGATCTAGAGGCACTTCTCGCAGAATTAAACATCGACAAAGCGCACATCCACGGTGGATCTATGGGCAGCTTTATTGCCATTGCATTCGCAATCAAGTTTCCAAAGAGAGTTGGCAAACTGCTACTCGGCGCTGGCGCCGTTGCGAAATGTGATGGCATGGGGGTTTCGCACTTCAAAGTATGGCAATACCTTGCAAAGTCATACGGCGTCGGGTCGATTGAAGTTGCTGATGAGCTTGTAAATAAGGCATTTTCTCGTGAATACATCGACTTGCAAGGTCGCGAAAAGTTGATCGAACTAATGCTCGACACAGCCAAGAGAAACGCTGACACGGACGTGTTCATTGATGCCTGCCAGGTCATGATTGATGCTGATGTACGTGCTGACTTGAAAAACATTGAAGCACCGACACTGGTCATGGTCGGATCAGAAGATGTACTTACACCTCTCGACTCTGGGCCAAATGGCGTTGGCGCAAGACAAGTTGCTGAATCGATAAAGCGGTCAGAACTTAAAATATTTAACGGTAGCGGTCATGGACATTACGCAGAATGCGCCGATGAATCAGTTAATGCAATTCTGGATTTCTTAAATAAAAATTAACCAGTTGCGCTTTCAATAAGTTGAGAACTCGCCGGGCAAATATGAACGGTAAGTGTGGGGCCTTTGCTGCGTATTTCTGAACTTTGCTTAAAAACTTTTGGAGGCAACGAGTAATAGCCCCCAACGTCGTAAATGAAACGTTGTTCATTGCCGTTGACTAATGTGCCCATGTCGATACAACCTCTTAGAACAAAGCATTCTTCAGATGTGGTTCGACTTTGCCAGTCACTGACATGAATATCGGTGTCACTTCCCCATCGTTGGATCCAATACTGACGCGACAAATTAACCGGGCTCAGACAGTATGACGACAGAGTATTTGAATTCAGATCGTTGTCGTCAACGAAAGTATTTCCGATTATTACTTCTTTATCAATCCCAAAATTTCCTGATTCGAATTTCAATGGGCCCTCTGCACAAAGCAATGCAGTAATCGGCGTGACACAAGAAAATTCAAATATCAACGAATCTTTATCAACTCGTAGCAACGTATAGGGCTTAACTGTTTTGCCATTTATATGAAGTTCACCAGAGATGACCAGCAGATCAAACGAAGCAGTGAAATGTCCGCGCGACTCGGTACTCCACTGCGCAGGGGCCTTAATTAATCGAGTGCTCTCACCTTGCAGCGTCGTAGACAATATTTTCTGCTCGACTTTTCCGGTGACTCCCGCAATCACCATGTTGCGTACCGTCAGTGACGCATCGCTTATGCCGACAAGTAACCCGCGTCGTCGATCAACATTTGCTGGATCCATTAAATTAACTTTTTACATCCATCTAGTACTACTATAAACAACATGACATGGTCCGATATCAGAACTGATAAATCGTTTAAAGAAAATCTTGCAAACCAAACTACCGTCGTTGGTTGTTTCGTGATGGTCTCTGGTGCGCAAACAGTTGAAATGTGTGGACTCGCAGGTTGCGATTTTGTATTTATTGATACAGAGCACACACCTGTCGGGTGGGAACAAATATCAGCGATGGTAATTTCAGCTCTCTACACAGGCATGACTCCGATAATTCGAACTACATCTGGTAATCGAGAACTTGTCACACGAGCATTCGACTCGGGTGCCCGTGGAATCATGGTTCCGCAAATCAATAATCGCCAAGAAGCTGAGACTGCGGTGAGAGGTTGCTACTACCCGCCACTAGGCAATCGCGGTGTCGCTGGCACAAGAAACTTTGGTTTCGGTTTGACTATGAGTCTTGACGAATACATACCAGCCGCGAATAAAAATGCGATTTGCATTATTCAAATCGAAAGCCGTGAAGCCGTAAAAAACGTGGAATCAATTGCTTCAGTGCCCGGCATTGACTGCTTGTTTGTTGGCCTTTCCGATCTTTCAGTTGATCTTGGGGTACCAGGACAAATGACTCACCCTGACGTCGAAGCAGCACTTGACAAAGTTATTGCAGCAGCAAAAAAATACAACCTTTCAGTTGGCATACCAGTCGGAGATGGCAAGACAGCTAAGTCTTATATTGATCGTGGAGTTTCACTTTTTGCAACTAACGATCGTTCGATTATCAGCTCTGCAATGAGTAAATACAACACAGACATACGTGCATAATTTAAGTTCTGCATTAATCAGCGACGTCCTTGACACGCTAGGCGTGCGCGATTCTTTTTGCGGACCTCAAATAAGCGAGCTTTGGTCAGGCGCAAAAGTGTCTGGACAAGTCGCAACTCTCAGGTGTGTGCCTACTGACAAAATCGTCGATAATCCATATCAGGGGTTGTTTGATTTATTTAAAGTCATCCAACCGGGTGAAGTAATCGTGATCGAGGCGGGCGAACAAGATTCAGGTGTCTGGGGTGAGTTATTAAGCGTTGCGGCTATCGCACGAGGATCAATCGGCGTCGTTACCGACGGACTAGTTCGGGATAAAAATGAAATCGCTGACCTTAAGTTTCCTGTATTCTGCGCTGGCACTTCACCGCTTGATTCGTCTGGTCGCCAAATCGCAATAGAAATGCAAACGCAAGTTAGATGTGGCCGAATGCAAGTAAACCCTAAAGACTGGGTTGTCGCAGATGAACTTGGTGTTGTATTTATTCCTCAACACTTAGTTGACGAAGTTTTTAAGTTGGCTTCTGAAAAGCAATTGGGTGAATCAATTGTGCGAAACGAGTTAGCAGCCGGTCAAGACATCGGCGAAGTTTTTGCACGACATGGAATACTCTAAAAATTTAATTCGAATAAATTAGCGCGAGACCTCGCGACCCGAACCTGCAATCAACTGATCAACTTCTAACAGCGAAGTCGTGAGCTGATCACCATAAATTCCGCGCTTTAGTGCAGCCATTGCGACACCCCGAGAAACACCTAATTCAATATTTTGATCTATCAAACCACTAATTACCCCAGCGGCGAATGCGTCACCGGCGCCAACTCGATCAACAGTATCTGTCTTAATTGAGCTCGTAAGTTTAACTCTGCCGTTAATCAAAGAATAAGCGCCGACTGCGCCATCAGTTAAAACAACATTCGCAACTTTTAATTGATTCGATAATTCTTTAACTACATCTTCTGCCGCCCCACTTATCGAAAAAACATCTTTTGCATCTTCGCGAGTGCAGATAACCAAACTTGCTGATTCACACATTTTCGACAGCGTTTGTCTTGCTTCTTGCACAGACCAAAGCCGCGAACGATAATTTATGTCAACAGTCACTTGAATTTTTTTAGACTTTGCATAAATCACTGCAGCCTGTGAAAGCTCCGCACAGGACGCACTTAACGCAGGAGTTATGCCTGAAATATGAAACACTTTTGCCGAATCAACCACAGATAGGTCTGTGTTTTGAGTTGACATTTTTGACGCAGCAGAATTAGCACGGTCATAATGAACCATCACTGGCCGCGGAGCCGCACTTAACTCAACGAAATATAGGCCAGTGCGCGAATTGCTATCCCACGTAATACCTGATGTGTCAACTCCGTGTCGACCAATCTCTTGGCTGATCCTTTCACCTAATGGGTCAGCTGCCAATCGAGATATCCAAGACGAAGATTTGCCTATTTGGCGTAATGCAACCGCGACATTTGACTCTGCGCCACCAACCGACACACGAAACGACTCAGCGGTTGTTAGACGCTCACCAACCTGTGTCCAAATACGAAGCATCGCTTCACCGAGTGTGACTACATCAACGGTCATTGGATCGCCTTTAGAAATTCGGTTGCTGCCTTCTTGACTGCATCAACATCACCGTTGTCTAAAGCCAATTTGGGAAACATTGAACCACCAACACCAACTGCGATTGCCCCGGCGTTCAAATATTGCCTGGCGTTTGAGCTATCAACTCCCCCAGTTGGTATCAACTTTGGTTTTCTCAATGGCGCCCGAATTGCCTCTAAATATCCCGGCCCGCCCAATTGCTGCGCGGGAAACACTTTCACTGCGGTTGCACCGAGATCAATCGCAGTTTGAATTTCGGTTGGAGTCGCAGCACCGGGAAAAGTGGCCAATCCAAGTTCGTGAGCTGTTCGCAAAACCGATTCTGAAATTACTGGAGCGACAATAAACTGCCCACCAACGTCTGCGATTCTTTTAACTTCATCTCGTGTGTGCACTGTTCCGGCGCCTACAACCAAGTCTGGACATTCTCTGACTACATCACCGATCATTTTTAATGCATCAGGCGAGTCGAGAGTAATTTCTATGAACTTGAAACCAACTTCAGCTGCAGCAACTACCATTTTTAATACATGAATAGTCGGACAGTTTCTAAGGATGCCGATCGCGCGACAAGATTCAAGCACGCTCAAAAAATCGGTGTTATTTCTTTGATGCAAGAGAGCAACTCCTTTTCGCCTAGGAAGACGAGTATAGATAACTTTGACATTGCCACGACTAACGAACTCGCGCTACGAAAACCTAGTGCAAATTTAGAATTCGAAGGCGCTCTCAACGAAATTAGTGCCCTTGATGGAACAGCCGTTGCCATTTTCAATGCATTTGCTTTGCCTTCAGGGCCAATCGACAAAGGATCCCTAAAGACGTTGATTGAGCTTTTGGAGCGAAAACTAAAAACTCACCAGACCATTGATGCGTATGTCTGCTGTTTACACGGTGCGATGATTGACGAATCTAGCAACAGTGCTGACTTACAAATTTTACGATTTATTAGAGAATTTGTTGGTGACGCTACACCAATCGCGTTATCACTAGACCTGCATGCGAATATCTCAGAAGATTTTCTCGAATTAGCAACTGTGATTAGCGGATACAAAACAAACCCGCACATTGACTTGAACGAAACAGGTCGCCGTGTGGTGCGATTGCTGGCCAAAACTATTGACGGCGAGATTAGACCAACTATGAGCCTTGCCAAGTGCCCGACTATTTTTCCTGACCAAGCGTTGAACACGTCTGAAGGAGTCTTCGCAGAGATACTCAGGCGGCATTTAGAGAAAATTGATGATTCGATAATTGATGTGAGCGTGTTTCCATGCCAACCATGGCTTGATAGCAAAGGCATTGGCTTTGGTGCGCTATGTATTTCGGATAACGATCCGACAGCGGCACGTGCGCTTTCATCAGCGATAGTTGACGCCGTTTGGCAACATCGAGAAGACTTTAAGATCTCAAATTTGGCATCGCCTTTGCAAGCGATCAATATTGCAGAAAACTCAAATATTCGGCCCTTCATAATTGCCGAATCTTCGGATGCCCCGACTGCGGGTGCATCTGGAGACAGCCCAATCATGATTGAAGCATTCGTGAGTTCAAACTCTGACCTCAAAACATTTATTCCAATCACCGATCAACCTGCCGTGGCTAAATGCCATGCCCAAAAGCCCGGTGACGAAGTTTCGTTAACGCTTGGCTGCAGCATTGACCAACGATGGACTAGACCGGTCTCACTTAAAGCTCGTATTGATTACTTGGGCGATGGCGATTATGAGCTCACAGGTGCTGGCTATTCAGGTTTAAAAGCGACGATGGGCCGATTTGCAGTAGTCAGTTTCAGATCAATGAAAATTCTGATCAGTGAATTACCTTGCTGGTCAGCAGACCCAGCCACATGGCGACACGCTCATTTAGACGCATTTGATGCAGAGCTTTTAATAGTTCGAAGTTGCTCTGACTTCAAAGCTAATTTTCCAGACTCTGGCAATAGTGCTCTCTACCTAGACGTGCTCGGTGCTGCATCAAATCGATTTTCCGAACTTCCATACAAAAACTGTGCTCAAGGAACTTGGCCGATCGACAGAGTAATTAACTAAACAGCTACTCCAAAATTGGCCTTGTTAGCAGACGGATAATTTGCAATGAACTCGTTGACGGATTGTGAGCTAAACGCAGAACCAAACGGAATCTTGTTAACGATCACTTTGTTGTTCAAACAAGGCTGACCTTGAGATACATGCAAAGTTGTCTCGTTATTTTCACGCACCAACACATAGCTATACACAGTTGTATGAAGTGCATGGTTGCATACGCCCGTATCTCCGTCATCATGCGACTTCAGCAAAGCAAAAACGTCGCTCACAGATTTAACTTCGGCAAGGCGCTTAGACGCAGAATTAAATCTCAGAACAGTCGTAGTTTTGTCTTCTTGTAATTCATGATCGCCAAGACTTAGATGATGGTTTGTACGTGCATTCGCCCCAATGAGCGGAACAGCAACAATTTCAGTACCACGTATCTCTATTGATGCCGACGAGTTTTGATCAATCAGCACCATATTTCCCCACGAGGTTGGGCTTTTTGCGACTTCTTTCTTCACCGCAGAAATCGCAGATTCAACATTCGTTCCTTCACGTAATGCAACTTCAACCATAATGTCGTAATTAACATGACCGTCGAGAGTTACAACATTTGAATCACAACACAATAAACCACTGCTATTTGCGCCGACGGAGAATCCTGAAAATTGGTCAAGACTTGGGTCAACTCCGGCCCATGAAGTAGTGCCACTGACCCCAAAAACATTTGGTTCTAAAACAACTCGATCATCGAAATATGCTCTACCGAAATCTTTATTCTTAAAGAGCGCATACCCGCCAGATGCCAAGCGAAAAACTCCAGTTGTACACATGCAATACCTCGTTTTTGATTTGGGTGACTGTTGGTATATTATAATCTTTCATGCGACAAATGTTAATGCGCAAACTCAATTCTGAGTTGTCTGGTGAACTCGTTGAAGTTAATGAAGTCGATAAACCACGAGTGACAGGCCCATTTGATGTTGTGATCAAAATTTCTGCCTCAGGAGTTTGCCGAACAGATCTACATCTGATTAGTGGCTTGCTTCCAGTTGGATTACCACACGTACTTGGACATGAAAATGCTGGGATAGTCGAAGAGACCGGATCACTCGTCACAACGGTGTCAAAAGGCGATTCGGTAATTTGCTTTCCATTTATTAGTAATGGGCTCACTCGTACAGAGCGTCAAGGTCTTGACACAAATGCGCCGAACCGTATCACCCCCGGAATTAATGCGCCTGGTGGATACGCAGAATATTTGTTGACCAATGAACGCGCACTCATCAAAGTCGCGGACGATTCTGATCTTTGTGAATTGGCGACACTGACAGATGCGGGACTTGCCGCTTATCGGGCATGCAAGCGCGCGTCGAAAATTTTAGAAGTTGGCGACACTGCAATTGTTATCGGCATAGGTGGGCTCGGCCACTTAGCATTACAGATTTTACGAAGTGTCTCACCTGCAAAAATTATTGCGGTTGACAATAAGTCTGAGGCACTCACATTTGCAAAGACTCTCGGCATTGAGCACACATGTGGCGCAAACGAACTTACGAGTCGATATCACGGTCAGGCGAAAGTTGTGCTTGATTTCGTGGGCACCAGTGCAACTTCTGCCGATGCCCTCAAATGCCTAACTTTTGGAGGGACCTATTTCGTAATTGGTGCCGAAGGTTCTGTCACCGCGACAATGCTTGATCTAATTGAAAACGAGAAGCGAATTGAAGGAATTTATGTTGGCACATACTCCGAATTGCAAGAAGTCACACACCTTGCAACCACAGGCGAGCTTCAACCTAGAGTTCAGAAATATGCTCTCCAAGATGCCAATCAGGCACTACATGACTTGTTAAATGGAAAGATAACTGGCCGGGCTGTTCTAATCCCCTAGATTTCATTGGCTTCGGCTTGGATTAAATAATATATATTTGCTAGATTTCTTAGTCATGGATTCGAAAAATAGAACTGCTCTAATAACCGGGGCATCTCAAGGAATCGGATTGGCATGTGCAAAACGTCTGAGCCAAGACGGCTGCAAAGTCATCGGTGTTGATATTTATAAGCCAACAACTGTGG
>CALACK010000003.1 GCA_937890395.1 uncultured Acidimicrobiaceae bacterium
ACCCGTGCCGCCACCTTGAAAGGGTGGTGTCCTAGGCCACTAGACGATGGGGGCAGGGACCTACTATCCGTTGAGAACCCTTGAAATCTATCACCGCTAGTTGCCGAAAAACCTAAGAACTTGCGAAAAGAATTCAGAAAAGATTTAAAGCCCTTCGCTTTGTGCGCCAACTGTCCATTCAAGTAGCCAGCCCAGGTAGTCGTAAAGATCGCGTTGAACCAATTTTTGTTCTGCCAATTCGGTCTGCTGCGTATCTGGCTGATTTTGCTCGGCTTCAGAATAGTCAGATTCAGCGATGTCTAAGGATGTGCCGATCACGAGTCGCAACGAATTAATACTTCGTGCAAAGGCATCAATTTCAGACTCGGATAGTTCGTTGCTCGCACCGATCACTTTTAGCGCAGTCTCAATAGATGCAAGTCTTGATGCAAGCAATTCTTCGCGCATTAAGCGTTGATACTCAGCGTCTTTTTTTACATCGTTGTGATAAGCCGTTGGAAATAATCTCCGAAGCGACGCGTCGTCAGTTGTATTTAATAAAGAGTCGCGAAGTTCGGTAATTAGATGTGTCAATACTTCACAGTGATCTTTAGGTAAGGACAGTTTGTATGTGCCATGTTTTGTCCGCACAACTGGTCCTTTGTTAATTTTCACAATGTCTCGTGCTCCATCGTTGCCCATAAACCATGCTCGTGAAGTCGATAAACGTCAAACTCGGCGCGCTCTCGCGATCCATTAGAGACGACAGCCCGACCTTTATGGTGAACGTCGAGCATTAATTCAGTGGCTTTTTCGAGGCTGTAACCAAAAAGTTTTTGAAATACAAAAGTTACATATGACATCAGGTTGATCGGGTCGTTCCAGACGATGACTATCCACGGCTTGTCTGATTTGGTTGTGTCATCAACATCTGGCTCTAAGACCTGGGATGGTTGAACACTGGCTCTTGCCATATTTCTCACCTTTCTATTGTGGCGTGACGGTGTGACTTTTGTTCAGGTTTTCGGGTTTGTAGATTTTGATTTCACATTCTGAATTCGTGAGATTATTCGTGACATTCTGAATTCGCGACATTTTAATTTGATGGCTAGATCGGTTGGGCTTTGGTGCTCAAGCATCGTACGATTGGCGCGTGACACTCAATGTTCGTCCAGTCGTGCCTTCGCGGTTATTCTCGCACGAATCAAAGCGCTCGCCTAAAACAGTTGTTGGTGGATACATCGCTTTGACCAAACCACGAATCATTGAACTATTACTAGTTACGACAGTGCCGACGATGGTCTTGGCAGCCGGCAAATGGCCAGCTTGGTCGTTGATCGCAATAACTTTGCTCGGCGGAACTCTCGCCGCTGGAGGTGCAAACACAATAAATATGTATATCGATCGTGACATCGACAAATTGATGAAGCGAACTCAAAGTCGACCACTAGTCACTGGGTTGATCGCGCCAAAAAATGCGCTCGTGTTTGCGATGATTTTAGAAGTTCTTGCATTTGCGATTTTGTGGGCTGGCGCAAACTTGCTATCTGCTTGCCTTGCTCTTAGCGCCACAGCGTTTTATGTGTTTATTTATTCGCTGTGGTTGAAGCGCACGAGTAAACAAAACATCGTCATCGGTGGTGCCGCTGGAGCAATGCCAACTCTCATTGGCTGGGCCGCAGTTACAAATTCTGTTGGCTGGCCCGCGGTTTGGCTCTTTATAATTATGTTTCTTTGGACTCCACCGCATTTTTGGGCTCTTGCAATTCGTCACGCTGATGAATACCGTGCGGCAAACGTGCCGATGTTGCCGGTGGTAGTTTCACTTGAACGCACGGTTCGCACGATGTTTTGGTACACGGTGATTCTCGCGGTAGCGACACTTGTGTTGATGCCAGTTGCGAATCTTGGCTGGATTTATGGTGGAACCGCAATCGTTGTAGGGCTAGGTTTTTCAGTCGGTACGGCAATGCTCGGGCGCAAACCAACAGAAGCTTGGTCAATGAAGGTTTTCTCTTTTTCGATTACATATGTGACTGTGCTTTTTGGCGCGTTGATGGTCGATGTCCTGGTATAAAACTTGCTATTTAATCAAGTAATTCACCGACTTCGTGCGATAAAGAAGTTTCCAAGCCAAAGGGCTTAACTGTTAGCGTTAACTGAGTTATGACCGCCATTGACATGAATTCTGCGATGACCAAATCGGGCGCGGTTTCTGGCGTAAGTTTTTTCAGCAAAATTTCGAGTTGGTTACTAACAACAAGTCATCAGCGAATTGGTCGCCTGATGGTTTCCGTTTCTCTGTTGTGGACTCTTGCTGTTGTCTTCGTTGGAATAGTTCTTGATGTTGAAAGAATTAGTTCGGCAAGTAATTTAATCGATTCAACAAGTGCGACACAATTGTTTTCAATTTTCCGTGTCGGTTTAATTTTTGGTTCAATTGCGCCAATGACACTTGGTATTGCACTGGCGATTGTGCCAATGCAGATCGGCAGTCAAGTTCTTGCTTTTGCGAGAGCGGCCGCGTTTGGTGCTTACCTATGGTTTTTCGGAATGATCATTGTCGGTGTCGCGTATCTTGGCAATGGTGGTCCCGGCGGCGGTGACCCACAAATGGTCGATCTGTTTATTCTTGGCTTAGGACTTGTAATCGCAGGGCTACTACTCGTGAGTGCAAGCATCGCAACCACAATTCTTACATCGCGTCGTGCAGGCGTGACCATTATTGATGCGCCAATTTTTGTTTGGTCATCACTCGTGACAAGCGTTTCGCTTATTCTCACACTTCCAGTTATGGCTGGAGCACTAATTTTTGTCGCAGTTGACCACACCTACGAGCGGGCTACATTTGGCGCGACTGATGGAGTTAACGCTTGGATTGGTTGGGCACTCACATCACCACAAATATTTTTGCTGGCAATTTCAACTCTTGGCGTACTTGCACAAGTAGTCGCAACGATGAATAAAGGTAAGCAACCACTACGCGGAGGCTTGTTTATTGGTATCGGTGTAATGAGCACAGCGTTAATAGGCACGGTGACACAATCTTTTTATTCGTTACGACTAGACGGCAACCTTAACGATGTTGCCAATAGTCTGTTGCCGTTTTTGATGTTCAATGCACTCCCGATGCTCGGTGTACTGATTGTGCTCGGTTTGTGTTTGTTGGCGATGAAAAATGAAAAGGCAAAACCCAGCGCGGCGTTTGTTCTTGCGTTCTTTGGTGTCGGCATGGTGCTAACTGGCATGCTCGGAAACGCTTTGTTGCGGATCAACGATTTGAAATTATCAAACACAGTGTTTGAAGAGGCGGTACTCATTTATATTGGCTACGGAGTTGTGCTGAGTTCGTTCGGAGCAATTGCTTATTTTGGCCCAAGAATCTGGGGTCGAAAAATGCCAACCATGCCGGTCATTGGCCTTGGTCTGATCGGTGTACTCGGTGTCGTATTAGCAGCTTTGCCTTATTACATCGCCGGCTTCACTGATCAACCAGCAGCCCGTATGACAGGCGAGTTGGGCGACAACAGCCAAATCTGGAACTCTGTCGCAGCGATTGGTCAAGCAATATTTTTGATTTTCATAATCGCTTTCGTCGGTCTTGTTGTTAAATCATCGCGTTCTGGTGAGATCGCAGATGAAGAAATTTTTGAAACGGTTCAGGCAAACTTATGAGCACTAATTTATGAGCACTAACGCAACAGCACTTAATTCAGGACCAAAAATTGTGATGCGCCGTCAAGCTTTAGTTTTAAGCGGTTTAATGTCGGCAGCCAGCGCAATGTTGATCGGTTCGATGCTCGCGATCTGGTTGCAGTTCAGGGCTAATTCACCATTACGTGAGTCTTCAGATGGCAGCAAGATGTTGCGTGACTGGTTGCCAGAAAATATCAAGATCCCAGAGGTTGCCACCAACACGATGATGTTGACGTTTGCAATCACTTGCGTCATGGTGCAGTGGGCGAGTTATTCTTCGCGCCGCGCAGACTCAAAACACACAACACTTGCACTAACGGTTGCATTGCTGACCGAGATTGCTCTAATTAATGCGCAGATTGCTGTTTATATGCAAATGGATATTGGTGTTCGCGACAGCAGTTACACAATGATGTTTTACGCGGTAACAGCCACGATGACCGCGCTGATAGTTATCGGTTTGGGTTTCACACTGATGACGATGTTTAGATCTTTCGCTAGTCGCAATAGCGATCACGATTTGGTGCTGGCTCATAGTGTTTATTGGTATTCACTCGCTGTGATTTTCGCAACGATGTGGTTCGTTGTGTACGTGCAAAAGTAAAGTAGGCATTATGTTTTCGACCGGTTTCAAATACTTCTTAGGCGTGACATTGCTTTCAACCGCGGCATTGATCATGTCGTTGTTTGTATTAGATCAATTTGCAATTGCTGGGGTCGCAATAAGCATGTTGATCGCGGTGACTGCACTTCTGGCTGGCATCGCTGTTGTTACTCGAGACGGACAAACAACAACAGCAACCCCTGACTCGTCAAAAGAATTAGTAACTCAAAGTATGTGGCCACTGGTGTCCAGCATTGGTGTGGTGTTATTGGCGCTCGGGTTGGTTACATCAGCAGTAGTTTTTTTCAGCGGAGTAGTTGTTTTGTTGGCGGCTCTTGCCGAGTGGATGGTGCAGTCTTGGAGTGAACGAGCCTCAAAAGATACAAATTACAATGCACTCGCTCGCAAGCGATTGCTTAATCCAATTGAGTTTCCGGTTCTCGCAGCACTCGGCCTAGGTGTAATTATTTATTCGTTTTCACGAATAATGCTCACAGTAAATAAAACAACAGGGGCTTCGTTGTTTATTATTTTTGGCTCACTGGTATTAATCGGTGGAATTTTATTTGCAGTTAAGCCCGATTTGAAGCGCTCGCTTGTGGTGACGATTTGTCTATTGGGTGCCGTCGGTATTTTTGTGGCGGGCATCATCAGTGCAACTACTGGAGTGCGTGAAGAGCTAGTTGCAGCAAAAGCAGAGTCACACGAGTTACCAGAATGTGGCGCAGAACGCTCTGAGCATTTTGACAAACTGGCCGAAGGCACTCTGTCATTGCGCAGTTCAGTGGATGCAACTATTGAACTAGTAGACGGTAAATTGACAGCGAGGGTTGTTGGGTTTAATCAACCTCAGAATTCTGTGACAATTCGACGCTCAACATCAACCAATTTGATATTTCACAATATGGATTCCAACGAGTATCGACTGGTGGCAGACCTTGGTACTAGAAAACTTGCCGAGCCAGAAGGCGCTACCGAAAAAAATCTAGTCTGTACCCAGTTAACGGCTCAAGGTTCTGAGCAATCACTAGTACTCAAGATAAACAAGCCAGCGCCTGTTGGAACTTCATATATTTTGAGTGTTCCAGGTGTTGAAGGTCAGAGTATTGAGTTGGTCGTGCCGTGAATCACCCTCAACGACATCGCAACTTAAAGAATCAATTGGCTAGCGTTTCGCATGTGGTTGTTAAAAAGTATCGAAAAATTTCTGGTGTTGCATTGGCCTCAGTGTTTGCATCAAGTTGCGCCGCGAATGCCCCGCAAGATACGTGGCAACCCAAGGGCCCAAACGCAAAAATCATTGATGATCTGCAACAGCCAGTTTTTGCAGTGGCTGGAATTATCGGCGTAATTGTTGCTGCAGTGATCGTCTATGTCGTGATCAAATACAAAGACCGCGGCCAGCCAATCCCAGAACAAACTCACGGCAAACCAGCGCTTGAAATAACTTTGACGATTATCCCGGCGTTAATTCTCGCTGTTGTCGCGGTGTTTACGTTTGGTGCAATTTTTAAACTTGCCAAAACTGATGACACTGAAATGATAATCAACGTCACAGGTCAGCAGTGGTGGTGGGAGTATGACTACCCAGTACAAAATGA
>CALACK010000004.1 GCA_937890395.1 uncultured Acidimicrobiaceae bacterium
GCACAAACGTGCCATCTCTTTTGACTGGTATTCGCTTGAGTCGATTAGCAACATCTTGTCCGGAGAAGTGAGGGTCTCCGAATAAGTGACGAATTCGTTAAGAGCCGCAGTCTGGTTAGTTTCGCGAGCGTGATTAAACGACGCTGCAAGGTCTGCAAGTTCTTGACCGCTTAAAGGTTCACCGCCAGTTTGACGTAGCACGCCAGCAGGTATTGCACTGCTCGCGTTGCGGTAGCGCGCTGCTTCAAGTTTTAACGCAGTAGCAACCGACTGTGTTGACATGTAAATGATGCCTTGAATTGGTGATAAGAATTGCACAACATCGTTCGGGTCTAGTTCGCCACCTTGAAAGATTATTTGCTTACTCGGCGCGAACCAGCACGGACCTGACTGGTCGAGTGTTTGCACCATCGCTGCTGGTAGTCGAGTGAACGATGCCGGGAATCCGTCAGCCGTTCTGCTGGTTACATAAAGGAACGACCGCCCATAAAAAAAAAGGTCGTCAAATAACCACGACAAACAGAAGTTGTTGGTCACTGCAGGGTCAATTTTGCGTAGCCAAGTGCGTGGCGCGAGAGGTAATTTTTCCATCTCATTACCGTTCCAAATTTCGTTATACATTTTCAAATTCATGCAACCGATAACACTTGCCATCAGATCACGCGCTCGACTAACGGTCGGCACACTCATTGCTTTATTGCGTGCGTCACCCTCGATGTATGAGTAGTACTGACCGATCATGCCAGCGCCACCATTGTTCGACGACTGATAATATCCGCCCGCAGCAGCCGCCTTCGATGCTGGTTGCGCGTTAGCAGTAATTTTGCTTGCAATAAATTCAATCAAAGTTTTGGCCATGCGTCAAGTATGCCACCGCACTAATCGTTCATGGTGTATAGGTGCTGGACGCAACAGACCGAGAAAGCAGGTAACGCCCAGCCACCCACAATTAGATTAGCGTGACGCGACCACGATCATAGGTTTACCGCTTGAAGTTGGGCGACTTGCGAGTGCTGCAGCCCACACCATGCACCGAGCCAATTCGATCGGTCCGGGACTGCGTTGACTGCTGAGCGCGATGCTGTTCTGTGACCTGACCGCAACCGCGCGCTGCACATGCTCTGCCAACATTTCCTCGCCAGTGTGCACGATAAGTTTCTCACCAATCATCGCTTTAATGCGTGGCGTGAATTTTAGGATTTCGCCATACCCGACAACGATTCGTTTCTGTTCAAGTTTCAGCGGCCAGTGCAAATCTATTGTCGGCGTAATTGCGAACCGTACCCCGCCAGTGCTGCACAGTCTGTCAACCTCGGCGAGCACCTGGTCAAATGTGTCGACCACAAATTCGACTGTGACCGCTGTCCGATGATCTGGTAGCACAACACACCGCACACCGAAATAGCGTGCGTCGTCAAGTGAGCATTCGATGGCGACTGTCCCCCCGTCTGGTATCGGGTCTGTGTACAGCAACTGTGGCCAGATGCCGGGTTGAATCCATGCCTTGTCTGACGCGACCCATAAATTGCACGATGCCCGTAAGAACGATGCTCGGTCAGGGTTTTCGGATTCTGCTTCAATAGTTTTCATTGTCAACGTCGTACCAAGTGCAGGGTTAGACCATTGCCACGACTCAGGGTCAAGTGGTGACATGTCTGGCGGTGGTGACCATTCAGCGAAATAGAAACTCGAATTCTGTTTAGTGTCAATGGCACGCAAACCTTGCTCACGCCATTTCAGCATCGCGGTACTTGCCTCAGTCCCGGCAGTAGACCACAGCGATAACAGCGGTGATTGTTTAGCGCGTTGCGCTGGCAACAAACCACCGTCAATTACCTCACGCGAAATATCCCACATCTCATCAGCGACAATCAGATCACACGACATGCCGTGACCCACAGAATGATTAGCAGCACGAACAAACCATTTGCTACCGTCAGCCATAGTCACCGCATTACGACCGTACGACTTCATCAAATCTGCATTAAAATATTTCTTTAGAATCGGCGACAAATTATCAAACAACATCACCGCAAGGTCAAGTCTGTGCGCTGTAGTTAGCACCGTTTGTTTAGCGTCACGCAACTTAGGCATCTCAGTCAGCCACCAGCCGACAAGCGCCATCAGTGCAACGGTCTTGC
>CALACK010000005.1 GCA_937890395.1 uncultured Acidimicrobiaceae bacterium
AGTAATTCGTCGTTCGGCGACATTGAGCGATCCAACCATTGCCATCAAATCTCCATAGGTTGTTTTCGGAGTTCGATGGTTGGCAAAAATAATCTTCCAGATATCTTCTTGTGGTTTTCCTTCCCGTTGTAGCCAAAGGGGAGGCAAGCGAAGACCTTCCTGAAAAATATCCGTCGCATCACCTGAAAGTCCTCCTGGTGCTTTGGCGCCTGGTTCTGCAAGGTGGGCACAATTGGCAACGAAAGCAACGATTTCGCCTTGGTGGAATACGGCTTTAAGTAAAGTGTGCTCTGGAATGTGTCCGCTACCGCGGTAAGGGTCGTTCATTATTATCACGTCGCCTGGCTTGTAAACATCAGGCCCTAATTCGTCAATCATCCATTCGACTGTGAATTTAATGGTTCCAATTTGAGATGGGCAGAATTCGGCTTGCGAAATCATCCGACCGTACTTATCAAACAAAACACAAGAGAAGTCAAGCGACTCATTGAACATTGGAGAATACGCGGTACGCATCATCGCGATACCCATCTCGCGACATGTTGTAGCCAAGTAATTATCAATCACGGTGAGTGTCACCTGATCTACTTTGAGATCATTTGAGTGCGAAACTTTCGTTGTCATTTAGGTACCTCTAAAGTCAGAATGTCATATTCGTTACGGGTTACTTTTGCGCCTGGCTCAACAAGGGTTGTTGACCCATCTTCTTCAATAATCATGGGTCCATCAAGCGTCACGTTAATCGGCATCGATTGTCGCCGAATTACTACACATGGAACTGTGCCAATTGCTGCAAAGTGAACACTTCGAGTTTCGGTAACCTGCTTTCCAGTTTCAGAAATAGTTGCGAGCTTTGGGTGTTGGATCAGTCCAATTGCGGCGACTTTAAAACTAATCATTTCGATTACGGCTTCGTTCATGCTGTACTCATACATCGCGATATGTTTACGATTAAATGATTCGTAAGCTCTGTTAAGTTGCTCATTAGCTGACTCGCTGTTTGTGCTTCGTAAAGAAGGTACAACGACTTCCATTTCATAATTTTGTCCGAGATACCTCATATTTATTGAATACTCATACGTTGGTTCACCGGAAAAACCTTGTTGCTGAAGTTCGGATGATGCTGCTTCGGCGATTAGATCAAATCTTGCCACGACTTCGCTCGGAGTAACTCTGTCTGATCTGAACGATTGTGTCCAGACCTTATCTACACGTAAATCACCCATGAGCAGACCTAGTGCACAAAATCCTCCAGGAAATGGGGGTATGACAACCGTAGGAATTCCTAGCTTTCGAGCGATAGCACAGCCATGAAGCGGTCCAGCACCACCAAATGCTAAAAGCGCAAAATTCCGTGGGTCATGTCCACGCTCAATACTGACCATTCGAATTGCATTCGCCATGTTCTCGTTTGCGATTTCAACTATGGCTAAAGACAATTCAAGGCTGCTCATTCCAAGAATTTTCGACATTTTTTGAATCTCGGTATCAATTAAAGATGTGTCAAGTTTTAATTTTCCTGCAAGAAAATAGTCGGGGTTTAGGCGTCCAAGAATCAAATTTGCATCAGTCAACGTGATGTTCTTGCCACCCTGTCCATAGCAAATTGGACCTGGCACCGCACCAGCACTCTTTGGTCCGACTTGAAGAAAACCACCAGAGTTTACGGACGCAATTGATCCACCTCCGGCACCAACTGTCTTGATGTCAATTAATGGAATCGCAGCAGGAATTCCCCATTCAATTTCGTATTCGGTTGTGTAGCTGATCTGGCTTTCTAGAATCATTCCAACATCAGCACTAGTACCACCAACATCAATAGTTACTAAGTTCTCAAGACCAAGCAGTGACGAGATCCGTTGGCTAGCGACCGCTCCACCTGCTGGGCCAGACATTGCAAGGTGGATAGGTTGCAACGCTGCCGCGTCTGCATTCATCAAACCACCATTGGACTTCATCATCGACCATGGATGCGCAAAACCTGTTTCGGAAAGCCCATCTTTTAGACTTGTTACATAGTCACGAATCAGCGGTTTAATGAACGCATCGGCGATCGTCGTACTAGATCTCTCGTATTCTCTCCATATTGGTGCAATCTCATGTGAAACAGAGATCGGGATCTTTGGAAATTTTTCTCTAAGTTTGGAAGCTAAAAGTTTCTCATGGGTAATGTTTAAATATGAGAAAAGTAGACAGATTGCCAGTGATTCATAGTTGCTTATTTCGACGTGTTTGACGATGCGTTCGATCTCTGAGTCTTCAAGAGCTGTAACTATTTCACCTTTGGCGTTAACTCGTTCTGCTACACCGATGCAGTTTCGTCTACTTTGCAGTAACGGCACCGGTTTATCCCAAGTTAGGTCGTATAGAAACTGGCGATTAACGCGTTGGATGTAGGCGGTATCTTCGTATCCAGCGGTGCATATGAAGCCAACTTTTGCGCCATTTCTTTGAATTAGGGCATTTGTGGCAACGGTAGTTCCATGAACTAGGCCATCAACGCTGTCCAAAGGAACTTCAGATTGCTTGAGTGCACCAACAAAGGCTTCAAGTGGTTTGCCAGGGGTGCTCGGCACTTTAAGCGACGTTATTTCGCCTGTATTCATGTCAAATCTGATTAGATCGGTGAAAGTGCCACCCGTGTCGATTCCGATGCGGTATTTACTCATGGTGAAATTATATATAATATAACCTTCAGTGACAAATCTAAAGAAATATCATGTCGACAATTATGCGCCTATCTGTATATATATGTATAAATACAGAAAACAAGTCTCTTAACGAACCGTGTCTCAAGTATCGGAAAATCGACTTGCCGATCGACTTGCCGGTCGTGTTGCCCTAGTTACTGGCGGAGCACGCGGAATAGGTCAGGCCGTTGTTAGACGGTTGGCTAATGAAGGTGCGACAGTGGTTTTCACACAGCGCACTAAAGAAGAAGGTCAAAAGTTTGAATCTGAACTCGAGTCAAATGGGTTTCAAGTAAAATTTATGGCTGCTGATATCAGATCAGATAGTGAAGTCAAAGAGATTTTTGATTTTATACGCAGCGAGTATCAGCGACTCGACATCGTTTGCAACAACGCAGCAGTTGGGCTTTTGAAATCTGTAGTAAATACAACAGATCAGGAGTTCGTCGATTTAATGGCGACCAATGTGCAAAGTATTTTTTTGACTTCTCGATACGCCATTCCGATGATGGTCGAAGGTTCAGGCGGAAGCATCATCAATATTGGTTCAATCGCTGCGAGTGTTGGTCTACTTGACGATGCTGCGTATTGTGCATCAAAAGGGGCAGTTCACGCACTGACACGTCAAATGGCATTGGATTACGCCAAGGACGGAGTTCGTGTCAATTGTGTGGCCCCTGGCTTTATTGAAACAGATCAGATGCGTGCATATATCGCCAGCCATCATGAAAATTCAGTGAACGTCAAGCGACAGATCATTGACTTGCACCCATTAGGACGGGTAGGTCAACCTGCAGAAGTTGCGGCAGTCGTTGCTTTTCTGGCATCTGATGATGCTTCATTTATTACAGGGGAGTCGATAGCAGTTGATGGTGGGTTACTTGCCAGATAAAAATATTTCAACATGAACACCACGGGTATCCATCTCGAACTCAATATCGATAACGGGTGGTCTCGCCGGAAAAAATTGCAAACCAAATCGACTAGCAGTGTGAATATATGGCAAGAGTGATTTATCAATTATTGACTGAACATCGTGCACCGTGTAGATAGAAGTAGATGTCACATCATTCCATCCCACACCTAGTTTGATTAGTCGGTCAGTCATGACATCGCGCACACATCTAACTTTTTCAGATAAACCATCTTGGCTCGTGTCCTGATATCTGATGATGTCTTGAGAATCAAGGGCTGATCCACTTAATTCACCGGCTCCTGCAACGACAAAAGACTTTAAAGAACTGTTTGCGATTTGGCGCGTGTAAGAAAATGCATGCAGGGTGGTTTCTGTATCACTGCTAGAAGCAGGCACCACGTTTGTTCGGGCTATCGGGTTTAACTCGTTGATTAACAAATCAAACTCACTCATCACGTTTATGTAATTCGAATTGAACTCGATAAATTCGGTCATAGATCTCACATATGGTGAACGAAGTTCAATTGAAGCGAGAGCATGAATGCTCTGATTTTCTTTGGCTAGATACTTAGAAATTTCATCAAAACCATTATCCCACTTGATGCTTTGGAGCATGGTCACGCGGACAAGTTCAAAATTTTCGTCAGCAATTACCCCACACGAATATGGCTCTATACCTTGAAGAAACTTGTAATTCCCTAACGAGTTGTGATGCAACATGTTAATTCATAAAAATCACTGGTCATTGCACAGCAAATTTAAGAAGTTCAAATAACCTGTCGACTTCTTTTCTGGTTTCAATATCCAAGCTGTAACTTACAGGACCGCGAATAATCTCATTTTTGAATATATGTTGCCGCACAAGCAAGTGTTTTTCGACAGCGAGAAATGCGTCAAGACTGTTTTGTAACGAAATCATTGCCGTCAAAGGACCATTAATTGCATCTATTCGGGCACTGTCACCTTTTTCTAATGCTTGCCAGAGAGCGACAAGGGCCCAACACATGTCTGCACCAGGCATTGTCGCTTTTGCTCCTCGATGGTGGCTATCTACGAGTGCTATTCCGCCACTGCCTTCAAAAATATGTGCTTGGCCATTCGTAAGATCGCGCAGTGCACTTAATCGAGGCCCAATCGGTGTCGCTTCTGGTTTATACATCACTCGCTCACCAAATTTCTCGAGCAGCAATGCTTGCATGGTTAACGACATTGGCTTTCCGACATAACCACTTGCATCTTGAACAATTACTGGTATGTCGATTGCACGAATGAGGTTTTCGTAGTATTTCAATAGTTCATCGTCATTGGCCGAAGTCGATGTGGGAGGAATCGCCATGACGGCATTCGCGCCGACACTTTCAGCATGTTTGGCATATCGAACTGCGGTGTGTGAGCTCTCTGCTCCAACACTAATAATTACGAGTCCTCGTTTTGACCCAAGACGACAGGCGTTCGAGGTGAGACTATCCCTCTCTTCAGAAGACAATCTGAGCACTTCGGAGACCATAGCCATGACTATTCCTTGAACTCCGTTGTCGTACAGCCAAGAAATTTCTTTATCTAAAGTTTCGAAGTCAATTGACTCATCCTCAAGAAATGGCGTCTGAAAGACTGGAAATACACCAGTAAATGATTGTGAGTTACTTAAAAGCGACATAAAAAACCAAGGTTTCTGTGAGTGGATTGCTATTATAATTACTAAAAGAATATAATATGATAAACACTACCAATTAAATGAGGGGGAATATGGCGGTTAAACGACCAGACTCAGACCGCAAAGAATTACTTGGTTATTCTGACCGACCAAATACCTGCGGTGGCGAGCGAATTCAGTTTATGGTTAGCTCCGAGTTTGAAAACTATCAAGCCAACCTGGTGCGGCTTATTCACGGTGATACAAACCCAGCAGGGCCGGGCTTTAAAGAGATTGAGATCGATTCTCTAATTAATGGTGTTTATCCGGGACACCGTCAAGAAACACACGTTGGTTCGCATATTGAAGTAAAAAATGCACCAGTCATTAATTCGATCCAATCATTTACGGTACAAACTTGGATAAAGCCATTTAAGCCATCGTCGAAAACAGACCAAGGAATTGTCTCATCTTGGACTATTGAAGGGGATGGGTTCAGTGTCGGCTTGGATTCTTTTGGTAAGGCGTATGTCGAAGTTGGATCGAAAGGTGCAACCGAAAGAGTCACCTCGGCTCATTCGTTACGTGCCGGGGTTTGGTATTTTGTCGCTGGCGGATTTGACAATAGGACAAAAAAATTAACAATCGCGGTTCACTCGACTCCGGGTTGGCCGCTTCAAGATTCAAATATGACTACCGAAAAAACAATTTCGAAAGAATTCAAAATCAATTGCAAAGCTAATTTACTAATTGGAGCGAAATCGCAAGTAAAGAGTCCACGTGGAAATATTTCAACGCAAGCCCACTTTAACGGAAGGATAGAGAAGCCGCGCCTGTTTTCAAGACTGTTAGACACTGGTGAGCTCGAGCAACTGAGCAAAAATGCTGACCCCAAAAGTATCGGTTCAGTCTTGGCTGACTGGGATTTTTCGGATAATTTTGAATCAAGTACGGTCAAAGATCTGTCCATGAATCGAGCCGATGGAACATGCGTAAATTATCCGACCCGCGCACTTTTAGGACACACTTGGGACAGAAAAGTTTTTGATTTCCGTTTAAATCCCTCAATGTATTCGTCTATTGAGTTTCACGAAGACGATAATGCAGATTGCGCATGGGAAAAAAGTATTGAATTAGATGTTCCAGTTGACCTAAAAAGTGGGATTTATGCGGTCAGATTGCGAGCAGGAGACACCGAGGATCACATTCCATTTTTTGTCAGACCAAAGAAGGGTGCCAAGACTGCAGATATTTGCTATCTGATCCCGACAGTTACTTATCAGGCTTATGCGAATGAAAGTGTTTTAGCAACTTCGCTTGATACCGACTGGAGTGCGATGACCGACATCGAAATAGTTCCAGATTTATATGACACATATGTGTGGGACCATCCCGAACTTGGCTACTCAATTTATGACAAACACTCTGATGGATCTGGAATCAATTATTCAAGTTGGAAGCGTCCGATTTTAAATATGCGTCCAAAGCATAGATATTGGGTGACGGGCGCTCCGCGTCACTTTGCGGCTGATCTGTATGTCACTGATTGGCTTGAGGCTAAAGAATTAGAACATGACATCGTGACTGATCACGATTTGCATCAAGATGGTTTATCGGCAATTTCGGCATACAAAGTTGTGATTACGGGAAGCCATCCGGAATATTGGACTGAGCCAATGCAAGACGCGATAGAAAACTACTTGGCAAACGGTGGAAAATTAATTTACTTGGGCGGAAATGGTTTCTATTGGGTTACAGCTGTTAATCCAGAGCAACCACATTTGATTGAGGTACGGCGCGGGTATGCAAGCAGTCGCACGTGGACAAGTCATCCTGCTGAGTTGCACTTGGCTTCAACTGGGGAAAAGGGCGGAATATGGCGCTTTCGCGGGCGGTCTCCGAATGAGTTAGTCGGTGTTGGGTTTGCTGCTCAAGGTTGGTCTAAGAAAGCGCCCGGCTACAAGAGATTACCCGACAGTTATGATCCGCGTGCTGCGTTTATATTTGATGGAGTTGACGACGAACTAATTGGCGATTTTGGACTTGTCATGAACGGTGCATCTGGGGATGAAATTGATCGACTTGACTACAGTCTCGGTACACCAACGCACGCGATGTATCTTGCAACATCAAAAGGATTACAGAGTTCGTTTTACTTGGTGGTTCACGAAGATTTGTATGTCACAGATAAAAATGTTGATGGCACAAACAATCAAAACGTGAGATCAGACATTGTTTACTTTGAAGGTGACAACGGATCGGCGGTGTTTTCAATTCCTGCAATGGGTGCATCTGGAAGTCTTTCGTACCACAATTACGAAAACAATATTTCTCAGATTATGGAAAACGTTGTGAGAGAATTTATCAAGTAACTGATCTGATCAGTTTTTACAGTTTTCTTGCATCCAGCTGAGAGTTACTGCATTGAATTCTTCAGGAGATTCCATTGTCACCAGGTGTGGACCATTTTCGAAAACGACTAGTTTTGCGCCAGGAATCGTGTCAACAATTTCTTGTGATGCCGAAACAGGTAATAGGTAGTCTGACTCTCCAACGGTCACAAGTGTTGGAATCCTTAGATTTTTAGCAGCATCTAATAGGTCGTGCGATAAATTTGCTTCAATTTGACCCATCAAACCTTCTGGTGTTGCAGCATTTGCACGCATATGAGCCAAAATTGACTTGAGCCGTTCATAGTCACTGCTAAGAAATTTAGGCGTAAACAATAAAGGAAGTGCCGCTTCGTAATAGAAATCAACCCCACCACGCACTAAATATTGCTTGAGTAAATTAAGTGAGAACTCCATATAGCCGTGAGTCTTCAACCAGCTTGAGTGCATTTGGAGTGAGCCGATACGGTCAGGATGTTGGAGAGCCGCATGAAGTGCAATTGCTCCACCAAGCGATGATCCGGAAAGGTGACATTTTTCAATTTCTAGTTTGTCAAGGAGTCGCACAGTATCGTCTGCCATTTGTTGGACGGTGTACGGGCCCTGTGGAGTGTCGCTCTTACCTGCGCCACGGTTATCAAAAATAATCACATTAAAATCTTGTTTATAGATATTGACTTGCGGCATCCAACGACTTGAATCGGCACCAGTCCCTCTAATTAAAACAATTGTTGGATTACTGCGTTCGCCGAACTCTTCGTAATAGAGCGAAAGTGTTGAAGTTATAGAAACTTTACCCATTGTTATCTCCTTATAGTCAATTTAAATTGCCGATATACGTAGGTGGACTTGGCACTGAAATAATTCCTGCCTTCTCCATAGCGTTAGCAATATTCAACAGAAGGATTTCGCTAAATGGTGGTCCGGTCATTTGGAATCCAATTGGTAAATCGTCGTCAAAGCCAAATGGAAAAGTTATTGATGGAAGTCCAGCAAGATTTTGAGGCACGGTACTTGGCATCATCGAATCTCTTAACGCCGTGCGTTCACCGTTTAGCAGCACAAAGTCGGGATCAGAAACCGAACTCGGACCAGTGCTTCCTACAACAGTTATTAGTACATCGGCCGTTTCAAATAATCGAAGGAAATGAGAATGAATTTCGGATGCTGTTCGTCGAGCGTCAATATATTCGCTTGCTGTAACTTTGGCTGCTACTTCCATTCGGGCTCGGACGTCACTTCCATAAAGACTCGCTTTTTCTGGATATGTCTTCAGTATTCGTGTATGTACGTGAAATGCTTCAGCCATTTGATGCGGCACAAACGCTTTGAAAGACGCGGTTGGGTCTGGCGCAGAAATTTCAAAAACTTTTGCACCTATAACCTTTAATTCTTCACAAAGATTATTGAGGGCCAGTTTTCTTTGCTGATTTAGCGAGATTGAACTTTCGCTATCAGAAACTCCAATTCGAAGTTTTGCAAAATCAAAATCTCCACCTTGACTTGCTATGACTTTGGGTGTTGATATTGTTGCGATGTCATTCTGATCTGCGCCGGCGGTCGCCAGAAATGCTGCCGTAAGAAGTTTTGTTGATTTCGCGAGAAATCCTGGTGTATCAAATGATGGAGCAAGCGAAACGCCTCCAGCTCGACTGATTCGTCCCCATGTTGTTTTTAAGCCGAGCACTCCACAAAAGGCTGCAGGTATTCGTATTGATCCTCCGGTGTCGCTGCCGACGGCAAGTTGAACTAAACCTGCAGATACTGCAGCGGCTGAGCCACCGCTTGATCCGCCTGGAACTTTGGAAAGATTCCACGGATTCAAAGTTGACCCTCGAGTTTGGTGTTGTGTCGTAATTCCCCAACCGAATTCGTGTGACCTGGTGGTGCCGATAATTATCGCGCCAGATTTCCGAAGCCGATTTACGACTTCGGCATCTTTTTTTGCAGTCAAATCTTTTCGGGTAAGCGATCCGTATGAGTTATCTGCACCTTCTACATCAAATAATTCTTTAACCCCAACGGCAACTCCTGCAAGTAAACCTGGTTGAGAACCGTTTGCAAGGTCTAGATCAAGTTGATGCGCTTCGTTTTCTGCACGTGCGTCTAAGACATCGACAAACGCTCCAAATTTTAAATTATGCAAATGGATATTCTCAAGAACCTCTTGGATTATTTTTGAAATTTGGTCCGAGTGGTTCAGGGCAGTACTTCCGCAACAGATTGATAACCAGCGCGTTCGAGTGAGGAGACGCCACCTAGAACCCAAAGTATGACCATGTCTTCTTCACTGGTGCAACATGCTGAATGGGGGGTATTTTTTGGTACAAAAACTACATCTCCAGGAAAAATATTGTAAATTTTCTCACCTACTCTGTGCCAGCCATAGCCAGACATCACGATGACGACTTCTTCTGCATCGGGATGGAGATGGTGCTCGTGTGTGCCACCGCGTGCGGGGTAAATAGTTTGTCCGACTCCAACTAATTCAGCCCCTTGGCGTATGTCGTTCACTAGCCATCGCACGTCAAGATGTGAGAATGCGGTTCCTGTCAGGTCGGAAGGATGTGTTGTTTTTGGGTTTACTACGTAATCAACCATTTTCGTCCTTCTTGACCTGGGTATATTTTTGCCTACATATTGACGCAAGCAATATAATAATATATAGTTTTACGTTGTGAGTCAAATTTCTGCGTTAAAAAAGAGCATCGAGTGACGACCGCCGAAGATATCGCGCGGCCAAAAGCAATTCGTAACGGAGCACTTAGCGGCAAAGAGATTCTCCAGTTCTCTCAGAACGGATTTCTTCGCGTGGGTCGCGTTTTAAACGACGAGAGGTTGGAACAAGTTCGCCTAGAAGTAGAAAATTTTCGAAAGACTAAAACGGAGATTGATCTACTTGATCCGTCTCAATGGGAACTCGGTGTTGGCGGAGTTCCGCAGGAACCTGGAAAGACAGTTTCGTTCTTTTTTAACCTCTGGTTGACGAGCGATATTTATAAGTCACTGTTGATGGACGAAAGGTTTGCACTGTGGTCGACTCAGTTACTTGGATGTCGTGATGTGCGTGTTTTGGAAGATAATGCGCTTTCCAAAGATGCGCTCTCAGGCGGCGAATTGAAATGGCATCAAGATTTTTCGTATTGGCCATTAGCCCAACCAAATGCTGTAACTCTTTGGATTGCACTTGATGACGTCACACTTGATAATGGTGCGATGCACATGGCTTTAGGTAGTCACTTGCTAGGCGAAAGATTACCGACTGTTTTTGGCACCGGGGCATCTTATTTCAGAGACCGTCGCCCAAAAACTGTCATGCCAATTGTTGAGCCACAGTCGATTGGATTGGATACGGAAGTATTAACAATGAAAGCCGGCGAGGCAACATTTCATCATTCATTGACATGGCATGCGTCAGGGCCAAATATCACGAAAACTTCGCGAAGAGCCGCAGTATGTCGATACGTTGCCGACGGAACAATTTGGCTTGGCGAGGAGCGCTACGCATATAACTACAGTTCTAGCGAAGCCGGATTAAAACTTGGCGATCCCATCGGTGGTGTTTACTTCCCGAAAATTAAGAAGATGGAAATAATTTGATTCCGGCTAGACAACTTCGAATAGAGAATGCGCGCATCGTACCCTGCGAGGATACGAGCGTTATTGAAAATGGATCTCTTGTTGTAGTTGATGATCGCATTGCATGGTTAGGCCTGACCTCTGAAATTCCTGAGGAGTTTCGAGATATTGACCAAGTTGTAGATGCAAACCAGCGGACACTCATGCCTGGACTTGTTGACGCGCATATGCATATTAGTTTTGGCGAGGCCGCTAGTGAAGAGGAACTTTCAATTCATACGCCATCTGCGTATCGAGCAATCAGAGCGAGTGTAGATGCGAAGAAAGTTATTCTCGCTGGAGTGACAAGTGCTTGTGACCCAGGCGGGCCTCGTGGAATTGCGACAGCTGTTCGTGATGCTATTTCTGCTGGACTGGTTGTTGGTCCAAGAATGGCTGCTGCTGGTCCGCAAATTACCACCCAGCAGGGAATCGGAGACACGCTTCCGTCTCCTTTGGGAGACCTACCGACTTCAATTGGTGCGCTCGTTCGTTCGCGTGATGAAATTCTGCAAGAGATACGAAATGAATTAAAAGACGGAGTTGACCTAATCAAAATAGCGGGATCCGGAATTGGGACAAGAGAGTTTGGCTCATTTACGCTTGGCGAATTAGAAGTTGCCGTATCTGAAGCTCATCGACTTGATCTTCCCATTGCTATTCATGCTCGAAGTCGACAGTCGGTTGCCGATGCCGTTAGTGCTGGATTTGATTGGATAATGCATGCTTCTTACATGGATGAGCCGACATTGGAGTCGCTTATTCAAAAGAAGATTCCGATTGTGCCAGCGATGACGTTGCTTGTTAATTCGCTAGAGGCAGGAAAAGGAGTTCAGCCCACCAGCACGTTGGATGCGATAAAGCGTGAGCTAGATGCTGCGGTCAAAATTCTTTCAATGGCCCGTGTAAATGGAGCGAGATTGATTGCTGGGTCTGAAACTGGTTTTTCTATGACGCCTTATGGGCAATGGCATTCTCGAGAGATGGAGCTATTTGTTGAGTTTTTGAATTTCAGCAATCATGAAGCACTACTTGCAATGACCCGAGATGCTGCTTGGGCTATGCCGCGTTTTGGAAATTTGGTTGGAACACTCAGCCCAGGTAAATATGCCGATGCTCTTATTGTCGACGGAAAGCCGGATCTAGATGTCAAGATTTTGAGTAACTCTAAGAATATTTACAAAATCATGAAGTCTGGAAAGTTTGTTGAACAGGATTCTGTTGGCCTAGAACGTAAGCCACATCTTTTTGAAAGAACTCGTGTTTATACCCATGAAATTTATTACCGCAAAAAAGATTAGAAGATGACAAACCAAAATTTATTAAATCTCAGCAATTCATCTTCGATAGTGACTGGTGCTGCCCGCGGTTTTGGCTTTGCGATAGCCCGCAGGCTGGCTGAGGCTGGATCACGAGTTGTGGTTACTGACATAAAATTAGAAAATGCACAACAAGCTGCGAAAAAAATTAGTGATGAATTTTCTGTCGCGGTTGAATCTTGTGAACTAGATGTCGGAAACGAAACTCAAGTTACTGAAATTTTCGCAAAATATTCGAAAATAGATTATTTAATAAACAATGCAGGTGTATTCTCAAATTTTGTATTAGAAAACTTATCATCCGACGAGTTTGATCGTATTCTTCGCGTAAACATCAAAGGAGCATTTTTGTGCTCTAAAGAGTTTGCAAGAATTAATCAAAGAAGCGCAAATGGAAAAGTGATCATTAACATCGCATCAGTGGATGCATTGAATCCGTCGTGCGTCGGGCAGGTTCATTACACGTCTTCTAAGCACGCAGTTGCGGGATTGACAAAAGGCTTGTCTGTGGAACTTGCACCAAAAGGAATGCGTGTCTGCGCGGTTTGTCCTGGCGCTGCGTTAACTGAAGGTGCAATTGAACTTGTTCAGGCTGGTGCCCCAGATGGGATAGATATAAAAGAACAATGGGCTGGCATTGCCAAGCGCACTCCTATGGGGCGTTTAATTAGTCCTGACGATGTGGCACTAGCAGTGCTGTTTTTAGTTTCGCCTATGGCTGCTTCTATCACTGGAATACTTTTGCCAGTTGACGGCGGAATTTCATCTCAGCCATTGGAAGGTTATACCAATTAATTTCGAAAGAGGTAAACACAATGATGCTTGAAGTCATAATGCCAAAGCAGGGAATGTATGAAGGTGATGTCACTTTGATTAGATGGCTGATACCCGATGGCACCGATGTCTTGGTGGGCGATGTGTTGTTCACGATGGAAAATGAAAAAGTTGAGATAGATATTGAGGCCGAAGATGCAGGAATATTGGTGCAATCTCAGGATGATGGATTTGTGGCAGCGGTGGGAACTGTTATCGGCTACTTAGTTACCACTCGCTCAGAATACGATCAGATTAAAGCAAACAAATAGATTTATGATTTCGATTAAGACCCTTGAGCAGTCATTTCGTGAAATGTTGCGAATTCGCTTATTTGAAGAACGAGTTCGTCGAGAGTTTGGCAAAGGCGACATGCCCGGTTTTGTTCACGTGTATGTTGGTGCAGAGGCGATTGCAGTTGCGGTCTGCAGTCAGTTAGAAAAAACAGACATGATTACGAGCACGCATCGAGGGCATGGTCACTGTTTGGCCAAAGGCGTTGAAATCGCGCCAATGGTCGCCGAACTGTATGGCCGTGAGTCTGGATTGTGCCATGGGCGTGGAGGATCAATGCATATAGCTGATTTTTCTAAAGGAGTACTTGGAGCCAACGCAATCGTTGGCGGTGGTATTGGCTTGGCGGTTGGAGCGGCTCTCGCTGCTCAGACTTTAAAAGATGGAAGAATCGCTGTTACTTTTTTCGGGGATGGAGCGTCCAATCAGGGAGTTCTCCATGAGTCGATGAATTTAGCCTCGATTTGGAAACTACCAGTTGTTTTTGTTTGTGAAAACAATGGGTGGGCAGAATCAACACCCGCAAGTTATTCGACTTCGGTTTCAGATATAGCAACTCGTGCAGCTGGATATTCAATTCCCGGAGTTGCTGTAGACGCCACCGATTACGGTGCAATGCATATTGCCGCAGAGCAAGCAATTTCAAGAGCCCGAGTTGGTGATGGTCCGACATTCATTGAAGCAAAGTTCCCCCGTCAGGTTGGTCACTATGTTGGTGATGGAGAGGCATATCGAAACCGTGATGAGCGTAAAAACGCTCGAGATTCTGACGTCATCGCGAAAACTCGGCTTGCTCTTGAGTCTCGAGGCGTCGATGTGATCTCAATTGTCAGTGAGACAGAAAATCTTATTATTAAAGAATTAGATTCAGCATTTGATGCAGCTCGGCAAGGTAAATGGCCAAGCACAGACGAGTTGGAGAAGTATGTCTACAGCAGTTAGCGATCAAATGGTTGAGAAGTCGTTTTTACAAGCGTTGAACGATGCAATTGCATTTTCTATGCGCAATGACTTCCGGGTGATTGTGTTGGGTGAAGATATTGCAGGTGGTGCCGGACAAGGCACGCCGCTTGAGGGTTCGATGGGTGGAACCTTTGGAGTGACAAAAGGTCTTCTAGAAGAATTCGGTAAAGACAGGGTGAGGGATACGCCGATTTCGGAGGCTGGCATAACCGCAGCAACGGTTGGCGCTGCAATGGCAGGATTGCGGCCAGTTTTAGATTTAATGTGGGCTAGCTTCGCACCGAATTGTTTCGATCAAATTTTAAATCAAGCAGCGAAACTGCGGTTTATGAGCGGCGGTCAAGCAAAAATTCCTTTAGTGATTCGGATGGCGGTCGGTGGCGGCTTGCGTGCCGCTGCTCAACATTCAGACACGCTTTACCCATTATTTACGCATCTTCCTGGCCTAAAAGTTGTAGTACCCGCTACACCAGCTGAGGCGAGCGGATTACTGATCGCATCAATTAATGATGACAACCCAGTTGTTTTTTTAGAGCATATGGCGCTTTATCGAACGACAGGATTGGTGCCAGTAAACCATGAAGCAATGAGTTTAGGAAAGTTAGGAGTTTTACGGCCCGGAACTGATTTAACAATCGCTTGCGTTGGTCAAGCAGCACTTTTGGGTATTGAGGCGGCCGAAATATTGGCGATAGAAGGGATAGATGCTGAAGTAATTAGTCTCAGAACTCTTCAGCCTCTTGATCTTGACGGACTTGTTGCGTGTGTAAGTGAAACACAACGGTTAGTCATAGTCGAGGAAAGTCCACCACGGTGTTCTGTCTCGGCAGATATTGCTGCATCAATTAGTGAATTACTGTTCGGACATTTATTAGCGCCGATTGGGCGAGTCAACAGTGCCGCAACTCCTGTTCCTTTTAGTCCACCATTAGAAGATGCCTATTTGCCGAGTGTGGCAAAGATTGTCAATAAATGCAAAGTCGTTCTATCGGCAGTTTAATTTTGCTCATGCTCTCCAGTGCTCATCAAAACTTTAAGATCTGTTCGTTTACTGCTTGCGAGATCACTGAAGGCTGTGGCAACTCCCTCAAAGTCGGTACCTTGTCCGATCAATTCTTGAACCGTTAACTTATTGTCAAGAATTAAATCTCTAGCGCGCTCAAATGCTTCATCGGTGTACGCAAATGATCCAATAATATTTCTTTCAGCAACGACAATTTCAAACAGTGGAACAGAAATTGATGGGAGTCCGAGACCAACAAAACAAACTGTTCCACCTTTTTTTATCGCAGATATCGTTGCTGCTGCAGTTGCATCAATACCTACTGCGTCAAAAGCCTTATCGAATTTAGGTAACTCAGAGACTCTTTCTGGAGTCGTTGTATTAAAACCAAGAGATCCGGCAAAGTCACGTCGCGAGCTCATTGACTCAGAAATTGTTACGCTCGCACAACCTTCTGCGCGGGCAACTTGTGCGATGCATTGGCCAATCATTCCGCCACCGCTGATCAGAATTGATTCTCCAGGTTGTAACTCAGAGCGTCGGACTGCTTGCACGGCCACAGCCATTGGTTCTATGCATGCGCCTAGTTAAAAACTGATTCCATTAAGAGCAACAAGTCTGTTTGATGGAACTGATATATAATCGGCGAAAGCACCTTGTATTTTTGGATCTACTCCGATGACCTTGAGTTCTTGGCAATGGTTTTCAATTCCGTGCCCACAACTGCCGAGACACGAAATGGCTGGATTAAAAGTTACGCGCTCACTGATAAAAGACTTCTTTGAATTTGAACCAACGTCACAAACCCATCCACTGGATTCATGACCCATGACCATTCCTGGTGTCCGGCGACCCGATT
>CALACK010000006.1 GCA_937890395.1 uncultured Acidimicrobiaceae bacterium
GGCACTGCGCCAAACGATCCATGATTCAAATACGCAACTTGCGGATCAAGACTCCACTGCTCTCGGTATTTATTCACGCGCCCAACGCTAGTTGCTTTTTATCTTGTTAATTTACCCGTCGCACTATCTCCAAATCAAAGTTGGCTATCGAGAGTAAGACGCTGAGACTTTTGCGAATGCTTCAACAATGTCTTTGACTTCGCGTTCACCGTAATTTTCGTTGAGATGCAGGTTGAACGACGCATTTCGAGTTAACAACGCATTTCGCGCAACAAAAGTATCTGAAAGATGTTCGGTGATCCACGGCCAGGTGTTGACTAAGCATCCGTATTTGGCACCAAGGGGTATTCCTTCTGCTTCAACGGCGGTCGCGAATTGCTCAACACTGACTTTTATTTTTTCTTGATCAACAAAAATAGGAAAATAAAACGGTGCAAAACCATCGTGAAATGTATATGGCGAGCAGACTGTTTCGGCCTCAGCGAGCACGATGAATAACCGTCGTAAGAATATTCGCCTTAGTTCGTTGGTGTGATCAAGGCGACGAAGGCTCGCTAATCCGATCGCATTTGACATCTCGCTTGAGTTCCAGTTCAAAGCTGGGAAAGACGCATATTGGGGATCTCGAAGGTTCAAGTCAAGTCGCCAAACTGGTTTACCGCGGTCTGAGTAACTCAGCGCGGTTCGATAAGTCTCGAAATCTTTTGTAAAGATGAGTCCACTGCTTGCGCCAGCAGCAAGATTCTTTCGATACATGGTCGAGAAAGCGGCTATTTCTCCCCAAGTGCCGACCTTCTCGCCACGAATTGAAGCACCGGTCGCTTGACTACAGTCTTCAAGGATCATAATTGAATCATCATTGATAGCTTCTCTAATCGCAGGCACATCAACAGGTTCACCAGCTGCATGAGTTACCAATAGACACCGAACATCTTTGCTCATTCGCGCTTTAACTTGTTCGGCGTCGACATTAAAACTTCGTGGTGCAGAGTCAACAACTTTAGGAACGAACCCGAGCGCCTGAATACTGCCAAGAACTCCGCTGCATGTCACAGGAGAAGTGAGAACAGTCGATCCTTTTGGCAAACCTAAAGATGCTAGAGAAACATAAATTGCGCCAGTGCCTGAACTTACTGGCAATGAAAAGCCGCCACCTTGGTATTCGGCGAATCCTTCAGAGAAACGTTTGTTCCATAGCCCAATATATGGAGGATCGGAATCGAGATTGCGATAGTGCGCGATGCACTTCATAAGTTCTTTTTCTTCTTCTGGCCCAAACCCTATTCGTGGTGGCATCGGGGTTGCTCGAAC
>CALACK010000007.1 GCA_937890395.1 uncultured Acidimicrobiaceae bacterium
GAAACTGTGCCGCCTGTGCCATACACACTTTCTGATATGGCTAGCGATGTTGTTGGGTTGCTTGACTTCTTAAAAATTGATCGGGCACATATTTTTGGAGTGTCACTAGGTGGGATGATTGCCCAAGTGTTGACGATTGAGCACCCGACGCGAGTGCGATCGCTGATTTCAGTGATGTCAATGACTGGTGAACCAGAATATGGTCAGTCAACTCCTGAAGCAATCGGAGCATTGTTGTCTGAGAGCCCATCTGATCGAGTGGGTTACATTGAACACTCTATTGTGTATCAGGTTTATCATTCGAAGAAATATCGCAGCGATGAATTTTCAAAAACGTCGGCAGCGCGCGATTTCGACCGAATGTATTATCCGCAGGGGTCAAACCGACAACTGGCTGCTGTTTACGCATCAGGTCGGCGCACCGAGCAACTTCGGGCGATCAAAACTCCGACGCTCGTGATTCATGGTAAAGACGACACTTTGATTTCGCCATCGGGTGGTGAGCGAACGGCCGAACTTATCCCAAATGCAAAGTTTGTTTTAGTTGAAGACATGGGGCACGACATGCCAAAACCACTTTGGGGATTTTTGGTTGAGTTAATTTCTGATTTCGTGGCAAAACACTGATGGCTAACTCTGGCGCATCGCGTGGCCCGTTGGCTGGCTACAAAATAATTGAGATTGCTGGCATTGGCCCAGGACCATTTGCGGCAATGATGCTCAGTGATATGGGCGCCGAAGTCGTTCGCGTTGAACGAGTACAGGCAGTACGCGATGTTCCGGTTAGCAGTGCGCACTGGGATGTGATGTTGCGAGGTCGCAAAAATATCGCAATTGATTTGAAACACCCGGACGGCGTTGAAACGCTTTTGAAATTAGTCGAAAGTGCCGACGCTCTTATTGAAGGCTTTCGCCCAGGTGTAATGGAGCGCCTTGGCATTGGGCCTGAAGTTTGTTTGGCACGAAATAAAAAACTTGTGTTTGGTCGCATGACTGGTTGGGGTCAAGACGGGCCATATGCAAATTCGGCGGGTCACGATATTAATTACATTGCACTGGCTGGAGCGTTGGCACATTTTGGTCGAGCAGGGCAGGCTCCTGTACCACCTCTAAATATGGTGGGCGATTTTGGTGGCGGTGGAATGCTTCTGGCGTTTGGCGTGGTTTGTGCTTTGCTTGAGACTCGGCGCAGTGGTATCGGGCAAGTAGTTGATGCAGCGATGGTTGACGGCTCGGCTATTTTGATGTCGATGTTTTGGGGCTTGAAAAATATCGGTATGCATGATGAAAACTCGCGAGGCACGAACTTACTTGACACCGGAGCTCATTTCTACGACGTCTACGAATGCAAAGATGGGAAATATATTTCAATCGGTTCAATTGAGCCTCAGTTTTACGCAGAACTATTGCGTCTAACTGGTTTGACCGGAGACTCAGATTTTTCGGCACAACTAGACAAAACAATGTGGCCAAAACTCAAGGCGCGGTTAGCCGAAATATTTTTGACTAAATCTCGCGATGAATGGTGCACAATCATGGAAGGTACTGATGTATGTTTTGCGCCAGTGTTGACAATGAGCGAGGCAGCAGAGCATCCGCACAATGTGGCGCGAAATACTTTTATTGAAATTGCTGGCGCGGTGCAACCGGCACCAGCACCACGATTTTCTCGTACGACTGTGCCGATGCCAGATGCTCCGGCGCATGCAGGTTCGCACTCTCGTGAAGTGTTAACGAAATGGGGAATCATAAATATTGATGATTTACTGGCACGGGGCGTTGTCAAAGAATTATCCAGTTAGGTTTAGTTTTAATGTCAACACTTGTTTGCTTTCACGCGCACCCTGACGACGAATGTTTGGCAACTGGTGGCACAATCGCCCGCGCGAGCGCAGAAGGTCACCGTGTTGTGCTAGTTGTAGCAACTGACGGTGCTTACGGTGAGGTGCCGAGTGATTTGCAACCTGGTGAAACTCTCGTTGATCGCAGATTTAAAGAAGTCACAGCGTCGGCCGAAGTTTTAGGTATATCGCGTCTCGAGATGTTCGGATACAAAGACTCTGGAATGACCGGTTGGCCGCAAAATGCAGACCCATTGGCATTCATAAATGCCGACATTGAAGTTGTTGCAAATCGTCTTGCAGCGATTTTGCGTGAAGAAAACACTGATGCATTGACGATTTATGACTGGCATGGCAACTACGGGCATCCAGATCATATTGCTGTTCATAAAATCGGTAATCGTGCCGCGAGCCTTGCTGGTGTCAAAAATGTGTTCGAGATGACAACAAATAGAGATGCCTTTCGACGGATGCGTGAAATGGCTTTAAGTAATCCAGAGATTCTTAGCGAGACAGAAGGCATCGGTGATTTTGATCCAGATGGTCCGGCAGATGACGGTAATCCAATGGGCGAACCCGAGAGCGCGATATCACATCGTGTCGATGTTCAGAAATTTTGTGATCAAAAGAAGTTGGCGATCGCCTGCCATAAAAGTCAAATCACAGATTCATCATTTTTCTTAAATATGACAGACGATATTTTTAGACTTGCGTTCGGAACAGAGTGGTTTATTAAACAAGGCGAGACTGGGCCAGCGCGCGATCGCTGGCTGTTCGAATAACGCGAGAAGATTTGCAACCGATTCAAATTGCGTTGGTTCGACACGGTCGTGCATCTGGCGGATGGGATACTGCTCTAGACCCAGAATTAGACGATCTCGGGCGTAGCCAGGCGCGAGATGTGGCTAACAAACTTGATCAAATTTTCGTTGGTAAAGAAGTTGAAATTATTTCGAGTCCGTTATTGCGTTGTCAACAGACTGCGGATGCGTTTGTAAAATTACGAGCACTGCCTGTGCGGGTATGTGCCGATGTAACTGAAATTCCATCGCCCAGCGGTTTAGGTATGGCAGAGCGTGTTGTTTGGTTGCGTGAAGTGATGCAGGGCAAGTGGTCTGACCTTGACCAGAATTATGTTGATTTCAAAAATCAAATAATTGAATTCATTAGTGCAATTGAGCGCGATACGGTTATTTTTTCTCACTTCATTGCGATCAACGCTGTGATTGGGGCACTAACCAATGATGATCGTCTAGTGATTCGTAGTCTCGACAATTGCAGTATCACAGTGCTTGAGCGCGACGCAGCTGGCAACCTGCGTCTTGTGCAATCTGGTCACGAAGCCGACACCCTGATCCGTTAGATTTGGAGATCATGGCTGAGCACAAAAGTAACTTGAAAAAAGACGCACTGCGGCAGCAAATTCTCGATTTAACTGCACAATATTACGATGTGGCGTTTCCAAAGAAACCATTTTTGGGCGGCATTTCGCAGATTCCAGTATCCGGCAAAGTTTTCGACGAATCAGAACTCACGAATCTCGTTGACTCGTCGCTTGACTTTTGGCTGACTTCTGGCAGATTTGCGCACGAGTTTGAAGAAGAATTTGCAAAAGTGATGGGTGTCAAACACGCAATGCTTTGCAACTCAGGTTCATCGGCAAACTTGCTAGCAGTTTCAGCACTTAAATCAGACCGACTGGGCAAGCGTGCGTTAGTAGATGGTGACGAAGTAATAACTTTGGCTGCCGGGTTTCCAACAACAGTTAACCCAATAGTTCAAAACCGATTGATTCCAGTTTTTATTGATTGCGAACTCGGAACCTACGACGCGACAGCCGAAAAGATGCAGGCAGCGATTTCGCCAAAGTCTCGGGCGATAGTCATGGCACACACACTCGGTAATCCGTTTAATTTAGACGCAGTGATGCAAATAGCTAAAGAAAATAATCTTTTCGTAATTGAAGATTCATGCGATGCCGTTGGTGCAATGTATGACGGCAAGCCAGTTGGTTCATTCGGCGATTTATCAACTGCGAGTTTTTATCCGGCACATCATGTGACAATGGGTGAAGGCGGGTGTGTTCAAGCAAAAACTGCGAGCATGCGCAAAATCGTCGAGTCACTACGTGACTGGGGCCGTGATTGCTGGTGTCCAACTGGCCATGATGATACATGTGGTCGAAGATTTGATTGGCAACTCGGTGGCTTGCCATATGGTTACGACCACAAATATACGTACTCACACATTGGCTACAACTTGAAACTGACGGACATGCAAGCTGCAGTCGGTGTTGCGCAACTTAAGAAACTCCCAGAGTTCATCGCAGCACGTCGGAAAAATTTTAATCGCTTATATCAAAGTCTCAAAAAATACGAAGAGTTCTTTATTCTTCCGCAGACAACCCCAAAGTCAGAACCAAGCTGGTTTGG
>CALACK010000008.1 GCA_937890395.1 uncultured Acidimicrobiaceae bacterium
TAAGAAAAAATGCTGTTTAGCTAATAGCGGTAACGCTCGTTAACTAGTAGCGGTATCGCTCAGCTTTAAACGGGCCACTTGGCTCAATACCCAAGTATTCTGACTGCTCGTCTGAAAGTTTTGTCAAAATTGCACCAAGTGCATCTAAATGCAACGCGGCAACTTTCTCGTCGAGATGTTTTGGCAACACATAAACACCAAGTGGATAATTTTTAGTGTTGTTAAACAACTCAATCTGTGCAATAACTTGATTTGTAAACGAGCAACTCATCACAAAACTCGGGTGTCCAGTTGCACACCCAAGGTTTACAAGTCGTCCTTCGGCAAGAACAATCACAGCGTGTCCATCAGCAAATGTCCAAAGATCTGTGCCAGCCTTTAGCTCGTCGCGAGTTGCGCCACTGCGTGACAAACCCGCCATATCAATTTCGTTATCGAAGTGACCAATGTTGCAAACAATTGCATTGTGCTTCATTTTTGCCATGTGCTGTGCGGTAACGATCGCTTCGTTGCCGGTTGCTGTCACAAAAATATCGGCAACACCAACAACATTTTCAAGAGTGTTAACTATGTAACCCTCCATCGCCGCCTGTAATGCGTTAATCGGATCAATCTCGGTTACTACAACTCGTGCACCTTGACCACGAAGGCTTTGCGCACATCCCTTGCCGACGTCGCCGTATCCACAAACAACAGCCATCTTGCCGGCGATCATCACATCGGTCGCTCGATTAAGTGCATCAATCAATGAGTGTCGGCAACCATAAAGATTGTCAAACTTACTTTTCGTGACGCTGTCATTGACATTGATCGCCGGAAACAAAAGTTCATTGTCTTGAGCCATTTTGTAAAGACGTTTGACACCGGTTGTTGTTTCTTCGGTGACGCCTTTAATGAGTTTCGACATCTTCGTCCAACGCGATGGGCTGGTTTTTAAACCACGTTGCAACAATCCAAGAACGATTGCGAGTTCAGGATTAGATGCCGTCGTTGGATCAGGAACCGCACCAGCTTTTTCGTATTCAACACCCTTGTGCAACAGCATCGTTGCATCACCACCATCATCAAGAATCATGTTCGGACCATCGCCGTCGGGCCATGTCATCATCTGATCAGTCGCCCACCAATATTCTTCAAGGGTCTCACCCTTCCATGCGTACACCGGAACGCCCTGCGGGTTTTCTGCGGTTCCATTTGGGCCAACTACAACTGCCGCAGCTGCATGATCTTGTGTCGAGAAAATATTGCAACTTGCCCAACGCACTTCTGCACCGAGATGAACAAGCGTTTCGATCAAAACAGCAGTTTGAATCGTCATATGCAACGAGCCAGAAATGCGCGCACCCTTGAGTGGCTTTGACACACCGAACTCTTTACGCAATGCACGCAAGCCAGGCATCTCATGCTCAGCGAGATGAATTTCTTTTCGACCAAACGGTGCCATTGATAGATCGGCAACGCGGTAATCTTTTCGTTCAGCAAAACTTGACGATGACATTTTTACTCCAGTTTATTTTGTTTTATTTTGTAGTTAGTTATTGTTGTTTTTAATTTGTATTGATTAAAAAGTTGGCTTAAGACCAAGTTGCTTAGCCTTGTCGGCAAGCCGCTCATGTTCAAGTTGATTCACTGTGTTTGCTTGATCAATCAGCATCACTGGAATGCCATTATGGATTTCGTAACGCATCTGCAAACGAGGATTGTAGAGAAACTGTTCATCCTCGTAATAGATCAAACTTCCCTTATCTTTTGGGCATGCCAAAATCTCAAGCAACCGAGGGTTCAACGAAAATTCACTGATACTCACGGCTAAGACGATAACACTTACGGCACTTATGCCGTGATCAACATCAATAACTCGGCGACATGCTCGTCACACTCTTCACGTGTCGCAGCCTCAAGATTCAATCGCAATAACGGCTCCGTGTTTGAAGGCCGAACGTTAAACCACCACGATCCACAATCAACCGTCAGCCCATCGAGATGATCTTGTGGATAAGACGCGAACTGCTTAGCCACGCGTTCTATAACTACCGAAATATCTTTGACTTGCGTATTGATTTCACCGCTACCCGCGTACTTCTCGAATGGCGCTCGCAACTCTGAAAGCGTCTTACCTGTTCGACCCATTTCGCCAAGTACGACCATTGTCGCAATCAGACCGCTGTCGGCTCGATAGTTATCAGCAAAGTAATAATGACCTGAATGCTCACCCGCAAAAACTGCGCCCGTTTGCGCCATCACTTGCTTCATATAACTGTGACCATTTTTGGTGCGAATCGGTTTGCCGCCCATCGCGGTAATCGTCTCGGGCACGATTCGCGAACAAATCAAGTTGTACAAAATTGTTACATTTGGGTTTTCACGTAAAAAAACCGATGCCAGCAACGCTGTTGTCGTGCTACCCGAAACGCTTCTGCCCAATTCATCGACCAAAAAAACACGGTCGGCATCGCCGTCAAATGCCAAACCCACATCAAACTTTCCTGAGATCACCCTCGCCTGAAGGTCGCGCTGGTTAGCAGGCTGGATTGGGTCGGCAGGATGATTCGGAAATGTGCCGTCAAGTTCGCCATACATCACCTCGAGTTCAAATTCGCTGAGGCGATCAAATACCGCCGGGGCAACAAGACCACCCATTCCATTGGCGGTATCTGCGACAATTTTTAATTTTCGTAGTGAACTCGTGTCGATAAAACTCACGACATGATCAACGAATTCTGCAAGCATATTTTTATGGGTCACTTCACCGAGTTTTTTTGCACTTGCTGGCCCTTTGCCGTCTAATACATCTTGAGCGATCACTTTCATCTCGCGCAGACCATTATCAATACCAATAGATCTCGCACCTGAAAGGCAACACTTGATGCCGTTATATTGCGCAGGATTATGTGAGGCGGTAAACATCGCGCCAGGTGTACCGAGTTTTCCTGAGGCGAAATACAGCAAGTCAGTACTTGCCAGACCAAGATTGATTACATCAACGCCTTGCTCGGTTAACCCTCTTTGAAATGCTTCAACAAGATCTGGGCCACTCGGGCGCATGTCGTGTGCGACGACGATTATCTTCGCTTCAGAGAATTTTGCGAACGCCACGCCGAGAGCGTGAGTCAAAGTTGCATCAAGTTGGTCGGGCACTGTACCCCTGATGTCATAGGCCTTGACGATTGCTTCTAAGTTTGGCACGCCTCGCAATGCTAGTTGATTTCAGCCTCAATAATTCGTGTGTTAAATCGACGACGCCATCGCATGAATAAAACTGCGAGTCCTATTGCTGTTAATAAGTAGGCAAAAATATCTAACTTCGTGTAGCCATAATATAAACGAACATCTTTCTGCGTTGGCACTACCACCATCATGTTGGGCGCAACACGAAATGGGCCTTGCGCGCCAGAAACTTTCCAATTCGGAAAGTAACTCATCCGCACAAGAATTGGTTGACCGATCTGGTCAACGCTAAATGAAATCGCCGAATCTTCAAGCACAATTTTTGTAACTTTTGTTGGTTTTGTTTCGACTATATCTATTGCTTGAGTCGGAGTGACAATATCAACTCGCCGACTTGATACACCCGGTGCGCCGTCACGGCGACTCAGATCAATAGCCACATCAACTCGTTGCCAAGTATCTAATCCTTTTTCGACTGGCACCGCTGACCAATCTTCAGGATGCTGAAACCAACTTGTACCAATTTCTAACCAACGTTCTTTTACATCACCAGCTCTACTATTGACGATCACTGGTTGAACTTTGAGTGGCACAACTAACTCGCTATTGCCAACTTGATAAATCACCCACGGGCCACTTCGTTTCACTTCAACAAGTGCAGCTTGCAGGTTGGCTTGAGCTATCGCTTCTTTTGTAAATGCCAAAAAATATTTGACTCCAAGTTCTTGCATATATCGAACACCAAGACCAGCGTCATTATTGTCGTATCGCAACTCACGAACTGGGTTACTGCTTTGTTTTGACATCGCTGCCGAAGTAATGAAGTGATACGGGGTCGTCCCCGATGCTTCAAAATTCAAACCTTCCATCGAGCCGATACAACCTTTTGTCCAATGTGGCAACAACATCAACGACATCGTCGTGCCATATTTATTTAGTTCTCCACTGCTCTCCCAAAGTGCACGACCACAACCCTGCGCAGGGTCGTTGCCTAGTGACTTCATCGTTTCAACAAGATCGTGGTACTCGGCGTAGGCGGTCTTGCCTTCGTAGCCAGTGAAGTTCCATCGTGCCCAGCCGTCGACAAAACCATCGTTTGACGCATTAGTCGATATCGGTCCCCACTTGTATTGCACTGCCCCAGCAGAATCTGCAACAATTTTTCCGAACGGAAGTTCTTGAAATCTAAAGCCAATTACACCGACTACTAATATCGCCATTGCGGTTGCCCACCACATATTGAACTGAGCAATATTTCGTAGCGAGACAACTGGCATCACTGATTCGTAACTTTCTTTAGCCAGAGCATTTTTTGCAACCTGCAGTAACCCAAACACACGCCATAGACCAACAATTAGTTCATACAGTCCGATCATCATCAGCATGTAGCGAAGCAAAAAAAGAAACGGCAACAGTCTTGGGTTCCATAGCATTCCGATTATCGGTAGACCGCCACGACTTATAAAAACGCCAACTACAAGGACTGTGCAATAAACACCCATCCAGATACCAACTCGATTGCGTCGCAATATGCAAGCGACGAATCCGACGACTGCAAACAATGTGATGAAAATATTCCAGTAAAGCGGCAATGGAAAAAACATCTTCCAAAACGAGTCGGCGGTGCCACTCGGACGAGGTTCGTATTTCATATCTGTCATAAACGCATGACTCGTCAGAAATGGGACAACCCAAAAAGCAGACAACAAAATAGCCGTACCAATAATTAAGCTTGCCGAATTCAAAATTCGTCGACCACTATTTAGAACCCGCCACAAAATTGCAATCAGTGCGACGCCACCAAAAACAAACAGCAAAACGATTCCGTGAGATAGAGCGCTTAGCGCGAGCATGCAAGCCGTGATCATGTGACCACGACCTTCGTTCATCGATCGAATAAATAATCCAAATGTCAGTACCGCGAGTGATAGCGCTATCGAGAAAGAAAATTCGCCAGCCATAGTTGACGCAATGTTTCCGCCATAGATCGTAAAACTTTCGTCATATAAAAAAACGACCGAAGCCAGTGTCAGAATCTCCGGGATTGGAAATAGCAACCGCGAAAACTTTCCGAATAGCCATGTACAGACAGGCAAAGTCAAAATGCCGATTACCGCAATCATTTTCAGAGCAATGCCATACGGTGCGATCAAATCAACGACCAATACCAATAAAGCCGGGATCAACATGTAGAACCGATACATCGGAAAGCCCGCATACCAATCGTTGCTCCATCCATTTAGACGAAAGTGCGGCAACATGAAATCTCGCAAAAATGCGGGTCCATAGACATGGGCACCCATGTCACCACCTGTTGGTGTATTGTTTGCGAAAATTAATTCTGGCTGCAATGTCAAGAACAGCATCAAAGTCGAACCGACGACGATTAGTGCAGAAATAACTTGCTGCGGGCTCCAGCTAGTGATGCTTTTAATTTTCATTACTTAAAAACTCTACTATTTATTTAAAGCACTAGTTTTTAAAGCAATGCGACGAGAATTAACCCTGTTGCATTAAAAGCGATGTGCGCAGCAACTGACATCCCCAGCCGTTTTGTAAAATGAAAACAACTGCCGAGCACAATTGCAAATGCAAATAATCCAGGAAACTCAACAATTTGCAAATGGATACCAGCAAACCAAACTGCAGTTACGAATAGCGCTGCGATTTCATTGATTGACCCACGCAAGTGTCCCTGAATTAATCCCCGATAAACCAATTCTTCGACGATCGGTGCACCGACCACAACGACAACCACAAGTACAACCAGCCAGATGCCATGAGCATTGTCAAAAAGATCACGAGCCCGCTTCTCAATATTTTTCGGATCAAATTTTTCTGGAAACAAAACATGAAATGGCCAGGTCACTATTCCGACGAGAAACACTTGACTTAATACACCTATCGGAATGCCGAGTAGATCAACTAATCGAAAACTCAAAAAATAATCTTTGACAAAATTGCCACTACCAATGCGTCGCGAAGCAATGCTCAAACCCAAAATGAACGGCCCCCATAACAAAACCGCAGACACACCGAGGAACCATTTCGGTTCAGCAATTTTCTCACCAACTTTGTTAGCAAGGTTGCCAGACGATGCTAAAGCAAGTGTTGTCAGAAGAATTGCAATCGCATAACTTGCGGTCCAAATGCCAAGAATTGCGCGGACCGAGAATTTTTTTGTAACTAGTTGACTTTGTTGATCAATCTGATCTTGTTGATTTTGCCCACTCATCGGCTCTTGCCCATAGGGCGGAGCCCATGGAGACTGGCTCATCCCGCTAGGCGATTTGGTGTAGCAACTTGAAAGCGACTTCGACGATCTTCAAGACGCCAACCAGATGGTGCGCTCAGTCGTGCTCCGTGCCGTTCACACAGGTCGTAAGCATGCGGGTCACGATCTTCTGTCAAATCATCAACCCAAATCAAGGCACGACTGTATTGATAAGTCAATGTAATTGTGGCGACTTCGTTACAAGTAGATCGAGAACATCGTCGAGCCATATATCTATACGGTAATTCATTGACGTGCAGTCACGGTGGATTACCTTGCGACAGCGAGTTTTCTGACACACTGCGAAACACACCACGAAACACAACGCGAAACTAACTGTCTAATAGTGACTTGGCTGTGCTCGGTGATACAGGCTGGTCGTATCATTAAATCCGTGACCAAACTTCCCCCGCCGCCACCTCCAGCAAAGCCATCTTCTTCAAAGCGTCCAAATCCGTCGCAGAAAAAATCTAAAAACAAATTTGGTTCGTTCGTCGGCTTTGGCTCTAGCAAAAATTCGAACAACAAAGTACCAAATTCGACTGGCCCAAAAAAAGACGGCGAGAAGCCAGGTATGCCGCGCTGGGCGACGTGGGCGATAGTCGCCGTTGTTGTTCTACTTATTGCAGGTCCTCGAATTTGGCCAGCTTCGCAAGCAGCCAAACTCAGTTATACCGAGTTCTTAGATCGAGTTAAAGAAAACCAAGTCTCAAGTATTGAGATCAACAACCTTTCAAACGTGATCAGTGGAAAGCTTAAAGGCGGAGGCGAATTCACGACGACTGGTGCAGTCGCCCTTTCGGCCAGCGACGAAACTTTGTTAAAAGAAAAGGGTGTTGATTACGACTATTCAACTCCCCAGGGCAACTTTTTCACGAATTTGATTCCGCTGTTACTGCCATTCATCCTAATAATGGGCTTTTTCTTTTGGATGCAACGACGCGCAATGGGTCAAGCGGGCAGCATCATGTCAATTGGTCGCAGTCGCGCAAAAAATTACAACGCAGACAAACCAGCGACAACTTTTGCTGACGTCGCTGGGTACGACGGTGTGAAGCAAGAAATTAAAGAAGTCGTAGATTTCTTAAAGATGCCCGAAAGTTTCAAAGAAATCGGCGCACGAGTACCAAAGGGCGTGCTATTAGTTGGCCCTCCAGGCACCGGTAAAACTCTGTTTGCCCGAGCAGTTGCTGGCGAAGCCGGTGTTGGCTTTTTGTCTGTCACTGGTTCAGACTTCATGGAGATGTTCGTTGGCGTTGGCGCAAGCCGCGTGCGCGACCTTTTTCAGCAGGCGCGCAAAATGGGGCGAGCAATTATTTTCGTTGACGAGATCGATTCAATCGGTCGCAAGCGTGGCGCAGGTCTGGGTGGCGGTCATGACGAGCGAGAGCAAACACTTAATCAGTTGCTTGCCGAGATGGATGGTTTTGAAACAACCGAAGGTGTAATCGTGATGGCGGCAACTAACCGTCCTGACATTTTAGATGCGGCGCTACTTCGCCCTGGTCGATTTGATCGCCAAGTAACAATGCCATTGCCAGAATACGAAGAGCGTTTAGCGATTCTCAATGTTCATTCAAAAGGAAAACGTATGGGAACCGACGTCGTTCTAGAAACGATGGCCAAGGCAACACCCGGCATGAGTGGCGCAGATCTTGCAAACCTAATCAATGAAGCCGCGCTGCTTGCTGTGCGCCGAGGTTCAAAAATAATCGAGCATATCGATTTCGAAAATGCTCGTGATCGTGTGATCATGGGAGCACGCCGAGAGAGTCTGATTCTCAATGCCGAAGAAAAGCGTGCGACTGCATATCACGAAGGCGGGCATGCCGTATTGGCTACTGTTTTGCCAAATAGTGATCCACTGCATAAAGTAACTATTTTGCCGCGTGGAATGGCTCTCGGAATCACATGGACACTGCCGGAAGAACGTCACACTTATTCGCGTGAATACTTTCGAGACATGATCTGCAAAGCAATGGGAGGTCGAGTTGCCGAGATGATCGTGTTTGGCCATCTCAATAGCGGGGCCGCCAACGATCTTGAACAAGCAACTTCAATTGCGCGACGCATGGTGCGCGAATGGGGAATGAGCGATGCGGTTGGTCCGATGGCCTGGAGTGGTCAGCAACAAGTGTTTCTCGGTGAAGACTTAATGACCAGTGGTCGTGAGTACTCAGACGAAACTGCACGAATGATCGATTCTGAAATTGGTCTGATTCTGCGCGAACAAGAAAGTCGGGCAAGAGTACTCATTGAAAAAAACCGCTCTGGATTAGACCTTGTTGCACAAGCACTGCTTGAACAAGAGACAATAGACGGAGCAGCAGTTGCAAAACTCGTGCAGCAGGGCTTGGGTAGACCACAAATCGTTGAGCCATCACCAGGAGCAATCAAGTCAAGCGAAAAACCAGAACAGAACTAGATTAACAACTGTTTTTAATTAGTTAGCAAAGTTCTGTTGAACTTTTCGGGTCACGACAACGAGCCATCGCTGCCCATAAATCTGTTGCAGTTACCGGCCCGAGTACCCCATATTGCACCACTCCGCGATTATCGGCGATAACCGTTGTCGGTACTGCATCAATTGAATAACGCGCGTGCAAATCTGACATTTCTTGAAAGTCAATAATTTGAACTGCGACATCTTGACTGGCGAGAACTTTTGCTTTAGTTGCAACATCTTGACATGCATCACATGTTGATGAAGTAAACACGGCAAGTAACCACGGTTTTTCTATGGAGAAAAAATCGTCTCGACTAAGTTGTTGCGGCACAGTGTGAGAAGTTTGCGACGGAGCATCTGGTTTGCGCCTACGGAAAAAGAAACTGAGTGATGCTGCAAATACCAGAATTACCGAAGCAATGATTTTTTGCATTATTTACTATTTACAACTTGTTGCGAACGATAAGGCAACGCAAGAACTCCACTTAATCCATAAAGCTGATGTCCGCGCGAGAACTCGCGTTGAACAATTACTTCGGTTTCGGATTCAATCAAAATTTGCAACTGAGCAATAGATGGCGGAATCTCAATTGAAATCACAGATGCTGCTTTGAGCACAACTTGCTCAAGCCCGACAATCGGAGCCGCACCTGCAGGACCGATAGTAGAAACCCGAACTGTTGTGTCGAGGGAAGTCGTATTTGCGACAACTATCGAACCAACTTCGCCTACCGTCAAGCCGCTCGGCGATGTCCAGACGAGTGAAGGCGAACCCGAAGGTGCACCTAAAATTACTGATGTACCCGTTTTGTTTTCACGAGTACGACTAACTACTTGTTCGACCACGACAAATTCGGTGGCCATGTCGTCATTTGAACTAATGAAGTCGCCAGTAACGCTTGAGACGAGAATGCCATAACGACCGTTGGCAATCGCAGGCAAACTAGAAGTTGACAGAGTCGTCACTCGCCCGGCAGGCACAGTCAAGATCAGTGGCTCACGCAAAAGCGCTTCAGCAGAGCCTGTCAAAAATGCAATGCTTACCGATTGATCAATCTCGGTGGGATTAAACACAACTAAGTTTTCGTCTACTCCGGTGCCTTTTTCTCCAGAAGCAAACCACCACTGGCCACTTGTGGTCGGTGCACCTAGCGCAGAGGTGAAGCCAAGCCGACCACGCCCTAAAAAGTGTTGCAATTTTCCTGCGACGAAACGACCTGAAGTTGCGCGCACACTTACAGCCAACACTGATTCATTTCGCGCACCTTGTTCACCCATCGAGATTCCGGTAACACTTTGTCCTCGCAAGACAATGCCCTTAAGAAGCGCTGGTTGGCGCTTTCCGTCTGTTGTAACAAAACTCAAGTCGACAACGGTCGAGTCAGGAAACGGATTTGTGAGCAAAATATCAAATTCGCTTTCTGCCCCAGTGAAACCATCAGCAAAAAACCAACGATCCGAAGTTTCATTGGCGCACAATGCAACCGAGTCGCCAGCAAGGTGGATAATTCGCTGCTCAACGCTGGCTTGCCCACTATCAAGTTCAATGATCGCACTGATGAACTGACTCTTATGCCCACCAGTTGCGTCAAAAACCCCACGAGAGAAGGGAGCGACGATCAATGTCGAAGAAGTTGCTGGCTCTTCACTTGAAAGTAAAGTAATTGTTCCTGTTATTGGCGTTTGGGTTGGGTTGGCTACAACAATTTCGCTTTTTACTTTTGCATCGCGGGCTGGCACACCTGGACAAAACCAAGTCGAGGATAGAGAATCACCAACAACGCTTGGCATCAAGAATTTTGAATCTAATTCGACGATGGGCATGCTCACGGTTTCAGGCGAATAAACCTTGCCAACAAAAATCGTTCCGACGACGCTCGCCATAAGCAATAAAATAACTAATGGTTTTCGAATTTTCCCTAATACGTTTGTGGTATTCATTTCGAGAATCGATCGAGTTTTATTATTTTTTGTGAATCGTCAGCAACTAATCTGACACTTTCACCCGTTACAGCACGCACTTGACGGCGAAACCGAGAAAAATTTGCAGCCAGAATCAATAAACCAAACCAAATCAAGGCTTGCACTAATAAAAAGATATCTCGAAATTTTGAGGTTCGAAAACTCAACTTTGCTACACCCTTAATTGGAGCATCAAACGCTGTCGATGCACCAAAAGCAACTCGAGGTTTAAGCCGCGCGCTATCAACGGTGAGTTGCCAATTTTTATTAAATGGCACCGCAAGGTGCACTGTTCCGCCGTCAAATGAATCAGACACAGTTTTATTTGAGACGCTCTGATCATCAATAAATAAAGGGCGCATTGAGCGTAGTTCGCGAACGATCAGCGCTGATTCACTAACTTTTTCACTCGCTACTGCCGATTCTTCATCGAGCAAACTTACTATCGGTAACCAGGCCGAGTTCTCAAAAATTACAAGGTCTTTAGCGAAGTACAAACGGCGCAAATCAATTTGATTAGAGAGTGAATCAATTAACAAGCGTGATGACTGACTCGGCTGATCACCAATCGGCACAACGATATATCGAATTGCCAGTGGAGACATCAAACGTCCAATCCGAACAGTTTGTCGATTAATTAGAGCGGTTAAAGCATGATCTGCAAGTGCGTTCATCGCTGTGTGTTGTGGCGCCCAATGCGAAATTATATTTACCGGTCCGTCATCAGAAACTCCGTATGAGACTTTGTTCGTAACTGCATTTGTCGATATTGGAAGCAATTCGTTATCACCAACAAATAACGTTCGGTAGTTTCCGTCTGCAGGATTATCAGGCATCTGCGCAAAAAGTTGCGACACAGTTACATCTGGTTGGTGCCATCGCCCGTCAACCACGCCTAGAAGAGTCGGCAAGATCGCTACCGACATCGCAACAGGAACTAACAAACCAACTGACCGTCGCCAGTCAGAAGATTTCTTTGCCGAAGTTTCAGAAAATACACTCGCACAAGTCGCACTTGCCAGAGCCAAACCGCAGGCTACAAGTGACAAAATAATTACTGGTTCTGGCAACTGAAACGGCAATAAACCTTTATCATCTAAGACTGCTAATAGCAGCCCTCCCACAACTAGAAATGATGAGCGTAAAGCCCAAACAAAACGCCAACTATTAGCAACTAAAAGCGAACATGCGACACAAAAATATGACGCAAGTACTAATGTGCCGCCAGTAATGTTGCCAAGATTTAAACTGGCTAAAGCAACTAGCCCTAAGTTTCGCTCGCCTATTGATTGGTCATTCGTTAGCAACTCCCACCAATTGCCTGAAACAAAATGAATCGACCAAGGCAAATTAATAAAAAGTGAGCCAATCACGCCGACTACCCCGACCGACAACATTGTGCCAATACTGCGCACTGAGGTTGCACCAAAAAAAGATGCGGCACACCATAAAACAACTCCGATAAGCGCGATCACTAAAATTGGGGGCGCAAAAGCAGTTACTAAACCGAGAATCAAGACAAGAGCACTGATTAGTTGAGTTAAACGAGAGATGCCGACATCAGTTGACTTCTCTGAATTAGGCAAAAGCACATTCGTTGAACCATCGATTCGTTCATTGGGTTGTAGTCCACCTGCTCTTCGCAAAAGGTCAAACACCCAAGGCAATGCAGCAACAATCAACAACGCCGAAAAACGACCGCGAGCGATTGCATCATAAGAAAGCGGTAAAGCCACATAGACGGTTGCCCCCACTAGTCGGGCGCGGGTGTTATACAACGAGCCACACAGTCGCCACATTCCAAAGAAACCAACAAACAACGAACCAACGATCATCAAAGTTTCGAGCAATGCAAGGTTTCCAAAAACAAAAAACCCGCCAAGCGCGAGTACCCCAAGACCAGTTGGGTTTGCCGCTGCTTCGCCAAAACCACTCGACCACCAACCCGATCGAAACATCTGCATCAATGAACCTGCGGTATTGGCACCACCTTCAAATGGCAAAAATTCGCCGACGGTTCGGCTTCCGTTAAGGATGATTCCGCGACTACCAATAATGATTAATGAAAATATAATGAGGAGAGCAAATCCGGCTTCTCTCGTTGAGCTTTGTCGCCAGAGTTTTTTTGATTTCGCCGCCGACGCAATTGAAGATGATTCGAGAGCACGCCGATGTCGGATAAATTTTGTAATTCTCGCCGAACCCCTGACCTGCATTTTGCTGATATCACTTGCTGGTACTCGCCGAACTTTTCGCACTTCGCGACGGCGACCCCAAACGTATGCAAAGTCGACGAACACCGACACGGTTGCCCGTAAATTCGCCAAAGAGCCCCTGAAGTTGCCCCTGAAGACCCCGAAGATGGTTTCTATAACTGAGGTAAAAAGCATCTGCAGCCATACGAGCGGAAGATCAAGTCTCCACGTCAATGTTGTAACTGTTCGCACACGATGGCGAGCGCTCAATGCATCTCTTGAAAGTTCTGGCGCTCGCTGAGTAAACATTTCGCGATGTCGCACAACTGCTGAAGGCGCAACTATTACTCTTGCCCCACTTAAATGTGCGCGCCAACAAAACTCAAGATCTTCGCCAAAAAACGAAATTTCTCGACAGAAGCCATCTAATTCTCGAAATGTGTCAGCCCTGATAAGCATGCACGCCGAACTAATAAAAAAAACATCTTTTACCGAATCATGTTGCTCTTGGTCACGCTCATTTACCTCAATCAATGGGTCAACCTCACCGCATCGATCAATAAACAGACCAACCGACTTTAAGATAGTTGGATTATCCCATTGCACAAGTTTTGGGCCAACAACCGAAGCATTTGACACAATCATCTCGTGCACCAACTGGCTGATTGTTGATGGTTGCAACAACACATCGTCATGCATCACGCAAAATAAACCTCGATTGCCTTCGATGATGCGCTGTGTTTCATTTATTAGGGCACCAAATCCAGGGTTTCCTTCAACGATTCGAACGATAGATTCAGGCAACACAGTTTGAATCTTTTTCATCAACAATTGCGATGCAGCAGTATCAGCCTTCTCATTAACAACTTGGGAAGTTAAAAAAAATACGTGGCTTAGCGCCGAATAGTCTTGATTCGCTAGTGATTGAAGTACTTCATCAAACCATGGGCCCGGTTGGTGAACAACCATCGCAGTCACCACACGTGGCGCAGAATTCTCCCCTGATCTACTTGATCCAAACCTGACCCGATTCATGCTTTATAAGACTACTTGCGGCTACTTGTGCCGATTTGATGTCTATCGCTCTATAAACTAAACGCAGATTGGAGACACCATGCGAGACATCAATTTAGACGATCTGCGACTAGGGCCAATCAAGGCGCAAAGTTTGTTGCGATTAACGAAAGACGCTACATATATTGCCGTAGGACTCGGAATATTGACATTTCAGAAAGCGCAAGTTTGTCGTCGCGAAGCGATGTCAAAGTTGCAAGATCAAATTGCAAAACAATTTTAAATACCTCATTTAATTAGTGTCGCTACAAAACGAGAGTTCATCGAGTTCGTTGCTCGCTACCAAAAAAAAGCGCGTTGATCTGCCTGAAGGCACAATTGCAATTTCAATTGGCTTAATAATTGCAGGCTTAACTATCTATGCATTTTTCAAGATAGGTCAGCAGGCACTCGGTCAAGACGGATTTAAGCCACTGGTTTCACTTTGGTTCGTTATGTTTGCGCTCGCACCAGGTTTCTTTTTGCCAGTTGAACAAGAGATCAGTCGGGCCATCGCCCATCGACGTGCACTTGGCCAAGGTGCTCGACCAGTCGTAAGAAAAGTTTTGATCCTTTGTTCTGTAATCGTTGTCGGACTAATCGCCGCGATCGTCGCACTCGCACCGTTCGTAAATGACAATTTATTTGAAGGCCACGGCATCGTCACCGCGAGTTTGGCAATCTCTATTGCCGTATATGGCGTCTTCTACATCGTCAAGGGTTTGTGTTCGGGACTCGGAAAATTCAATTCATACGGGTTTATTGTTGGCGCCGACGGAGCAGTCCGCGTTGTAGTTTGTTTGATTTTATTAATTGCTGGAGTAACCCAACTTGGCCCATACGCCCTGGTGGTCGTGCTCACACCGCTCGTCGGCGTTTTAACAATATTGTTTTCAGGTCAATTAAAAATCGAAGACGGCCCACCAGCGACTTGGTCTGAGATCACGCCAAATCTCGGGCTATTGCTAGGCGGTTCAATCTTTGCTGCGGCTCTAGTGAATGCTGGGCCAATCACAGTGGCGTTACTTGGCGAGACTTCCCCTGACGAGCACATCACGCTTTTTGGCAATGCAGTGCTGTTAACTCGTGTGCCATTGTTTTTGTTTCAAGCAGTTCAGGCAGCACTCTTACCGAGACTCACCAGACTCGCCGCCCGTGGTGACATTAAAGAATTTCGATCAGGATTCAATCAGTTAGTAATTTTAGTTTTTGGTGTTGGTGTAGTTGGTACAGTCAGTGCATTTGCGATCGGTCCAAATGTTCTTGACCTTGTTTATGGTGGAAGAATCGATCGCAGAACTATCACACTGCTCGCACTTGCAAGCGGTATCTACATGATGGCTTTGGCAATTGCCCAAGCAGTTATCGCTCTCAATGGACACAAGCATGTTGCAATCGGCTGGTCACTGGCGTTTCTTGCCTACATTCTCACAGCCTGGCTCGTCAGCGACGATTTATTTTTGCGCGTTGAGATTGCACTCGTTTCAAGTTCTGTAGTCGGATTAATTTCGTTTGCGACAAGTCTGCGCACGAAACTGCGTTCGCTATCGCCGACGCTTTGACTCATAATCTAAGTCGTTTGTAACCATCATCTGAATCAGAGTCTCAAAGCCAACTTTTGGTTGCCAACCGAGTTTTGTTTTTGCTTTTGTCGCATCGCCTATCAATAAGTCAACTTCTGCCGGGCGAAAGAATCTCTGATCTTGACGCACAAATTTTCGCCAGTCACCCAGATCGGCAGTACTAAATGCGACTTCGAGCAACTGCTCTATTGAATGCGCTATACCTGTGGCAATCACGAAATCATCAGGTGTTGGTTGTTGCAACATCATCCACATCGCTTCTACATAATCACCAGCGAAACCCCAATCTCGCTTAGCCTCAAGATTTCCGAGCACGAGCTCGCTTTGCAAACCTAGTTTTATTCGGGCGACTGAGTTTGTGATTTTTCGCGTTACGAATTCGAGTCCTCGCCTTGGTCCCTCGTGATTAAACAAAATACCTGAGCAAGCAAACATGTCGTAGCTCTCTCGATAGTTCACCGTGATGTCATGAGCAAAAACTTTTGCAACTCCGTAAGGAGATCGCGGATGAAACGGAGTCATTTCTGTTTGCGGGGTCTCACGGACCTTACCGAACATCTCAGAAGACGAGGCTTGGTAAAATCGAATCGGATTTTTTCTTGCTCCACCCACCAAACGAATTGCTTCAAGCAATCGCAGCACACCGAGCCCCGTAATATTGCCCGTGAGTTCGGCCTGATTAAATGACATTGCCACAAATGAAATTGCACCCAAATTATAAACTTCATCTGGTTGTGCCATTTCTAGTGCACTAACGAGACTAGAAAAATCAGCAAGGTCGCCAGGTACAAGTTGTACAAACGGAAACTCATCGCGAATTGACTCTGCCTTGGGGTTATTCTGTCCTTTAACTAACCCAAAAACTTCGTATCCCTTACTATTTAGAAATTCAGCCAGGTGCCGACCGTCTTGACCAGTAATGCCAGTAATAAGTGCGCGTGTCATAACGAACTATTAATCTACCTGAGCCGTACGCTCAAAGACCATGGTTGTTGATTCAAAGATCAATTCAGTAGTGGTTCTCGCTGGCGGGGTCGGTGCTGCACGATTTCTTCGCGGACTGGCGTTAGTACACAATCAACAGGCGACAACTGCATTGGTCAACACTGGTGACGACACGATTCTGCACGGATTAAATATCTCGCCCGATATCGACACTGTGATTTACACACTTAGCGAGGCGATTGATGCGCAGCGCGGCTGGGGACTTTCAAATGAAACATGGCACGCAATGGAGTCGCTCAAGCGATACGTCGATGTGCGGCCAACCGGCTCAATCGCTGCACCGGAGTGGTTCAATCTTGGAGACAAAGATCTTGCGACACATTTTTATCGCACCGCGAGAAGAAGTGAAGGAGCTGACGCGTCACAAATCACCAGTGAGATTGCGCGCGCATGGAAGGTTGATCAACGAATTGTGCCAATGACCAATAGCGATGTTTCAACTTTGGTTGAACTCGCGCAAGATTGTCAAGCCGGTAAAGCTGGAACACAAATTAGTTTTCAAGAATATTTCGTTAAGTATCAACATAGTGTTGCTGTGCGAGCGATCTATTTTCAAGGTGCGGAAACTGCCAAACCAAACTGCATTGAAGAATTGAATCAGGCCGACGTCATCGTGATCGCACCATCTAATCCGATTGTTTCGATCGGCCCAATTCGCGCACTTGCGGGTATTAATGATTTGCTGACAGCTAATCGTGACAAAGTAGTTGCAATCTCGCCAATCATTGGTGGCCATGCTCTCAAAGGACCAGCCGATCGAATGCTTACCGAACTGGGGCATGAATCATCTGCTCTCGGCGTGGCGCGACTATACAAAACTGTTGCTTCAACAATTATTATTGACACTGTGGATGCAGATCTCAAAGACGCCATTGAGCGAGAAGGAATGCGCTGCATCGTGACGAATACTGTGATGTCAGACCCAAAAATTTCTAGTGCACTTGCCCAAACAACTCTTGACAGCATTGCACTTTAACTCATGAGTCGACTAATGATTTGGGGTGTCGAAGGAATTGGCGAAATCACGCCACAAGATCAACTCGGAAAAATCATCTCAGATGCCTGTCACCAAGAGCCAAATGGACCGTTGCAAAATAACGATGTCTTAGTCGTCACTCAAAAAATTGTTTCAAAAGCCGAAGGTCGACTTGTACCGATAGACGCAACCGACCCACTTAGCCATAAGCAACTAGTCGAAGACGAGGCGGTACGAATTGTGCGCCGTCGCGGAGATCTAATTATCACCGAAACCAAGCACGGTTTTGTGTGCGCCAACAGCGGAATCGACTTATCAAATGTCGAACGCGGTTACGCAGCGTTACTACCAATCGACAGCGATAAATCTGCGCGACGAATTCGTGACATCGTTGGCGCAACTCTTGGTGTAAGTATCGGCGTAATTATCAGTGACACTTTTGGTCGACCTTGGAGAAAAGGATTAACGGATGTCGCAATTGGTGTAGCCGGTATCGCCGGTGTCGTAGACCTACGTGGAACGCCAGATTCACTTGGAAGAATTATGCAAGTAACAGAAGTCGCAGTTGCCGACGAATTAGCCGGCGCTGCAGAACTCGTCATGGGAAAGTCTTCAGGTGTACCAGTTGCCGTAGTTCGCGGTGTTGACGAATCTTGGTTTCGCAATTCGGGTATCAGCGAGCTGGTCAGACCTCCACAAGAAGATCTCTTTCGCTGATTGGCTAATTTAAATCGCCTAGCAATTCTGCAATACCTGCTTTTACTGACGTCCAGTGTGCCCAACCAAGTTGAATTCGCGCCCGAGTTGCATTGACCGAGTTGCGTTGTAAATCTCCATGTCGCGCGGGTTCGAATCTTTCTCTCAATGTTGTAGATGCACCTATCAACTTCCATAAATCCTGAACTGAAGTTTGAACTCCGGTCCCGATATTAATTACCAATCCTCCACCCTTCGTCATTGCGCGAGAAAGAGCATCGACTGCGTCATCAATGAATAAAAAATCTCTTGTTTGCCGACCGTTTCCGTAGATCACAGGAGAAATATTTTTTAGCATCGAGTTAGCAAAGGCTGCAACAACTCCGTCGCGCGGGCGTTGACGCCTGCCGTAAACGTTCGTCATGGCCAAAGCGGTGAACTCAACATCGTAACTTTCGCGATATACGGTCATGAGATCTACGAGAGCGTTCGCCATTACATAAGCAACGCCCATAGGTTCGGGCTTGTGACCTTCTTTTACAGGTAATTGTCGCGCATGAACTTCTCCGTAGATCAAATTTGCGGGTAGCGCCACAACAACTTTTTTTACTTTGTGTTTCTGCGCCGCTTCAAGAACTGCCAGTAGCAGATTTACCGAAGCCAAGAACTCACTATTTGTAGTTTGGCTTGGTGGCAGCAGAGCCAAGTGATAAATAACAGACGGTTGGCGAATTGAAATCAACTCTGAAAACTCTGGAGCCAAAATATCTAAGTGGTGAAATCGTAATCCACTTCCATTTGCTCGAGCCTCACTGAGATTAGCCAAAGACCCAACAGATAGATCGTCAACAACTTCAACATTGTGACCATCAGCCAATAGTCGATCAACTAAATGCGAGCCAATAAAACCAGCGCCACCGCAAACAAGTGCACTGTATTGCATCATTTAACTCTTGATGATTGATTTGCTTGTCATCTAAGTAATGTCTAGCAAGCCGGATCTGGAACTTTGGTATCTCTCATTACGGCACCAGATTTTACCTCACCTTGCGCACCTACCAAGCACGATGTCACCTGCGCGAACGCACCGACATGTCCCATAACTGCACTGTCAATCACGACTGCATTGGCGTCAACTATCGCCCCGTTCATCAGCACACTGCGCACGATTTGTACATTTTCTCCGACTACACAATTCGCACCGATTGCGCTTTGAGTAATCACCGCAGTCGGATCGACCTTGGCACCGGCGTCAATCGGAGTTACCTTATAAATACTTTTTCTCGAGAGAAGTTCAATGTTGCTACGGATATAGGTATCAGGGCGACCCGCATCGATCCAGTAGTCGTCAGTTGCCAACGCATACAAAACACCATCACGAACCATTTCAGGAAACGTTTCACGCTCAATCGAAAGTGGCGCTGTTCCGGGCATTCGCTCGAGTGCAGAAGTTTCAAAAATATATGTTCCACCATTAACGTGCCGCGAAACAGTTTCGCCAGCTTTAGGTTTTTCTACAAAACGAATTACTTTGCCATTTGAATCAGTTTCTACAACACCGTATTGAGAAGGATCAGCAACTGGTGTCAGATGAATTGTGCCCTCAGCTTTTACCGAATGATGAAACGAAACAAGTTTTGCGACATCTAAATCAGTAAGGATGTCACCATTAGCGACAATAAAAGTTTCGCCACGTTCATAAATTTTGGCCTCGCGCGCCGCAAACCCGATTGCGCCAGAGGTGTCTAGTGGGCGATCTTCGACTGCATAACTCAGTTCGACATCAGCGCAACGATTATTCGGAAACGCTTTCAAAAACGGCTCGGGCTTAAAGCCAAGTGCCAACACTGCATGTGTTACTCCACCATGCGCAAGTGAAGTCATAAGTCTTTCTAAAAGTGGAATATTGCACACTGGCAACAACGGTTTAGGAATCCCAAAAGTCAGTGGGCGAAGCCTCGTACCAAAACCACCGACTAGCACAACTGCGTGCATGTCAGATCTTCCTATGAGTTAAGGGTCAGTAGTTCTAGATCTGATGTTGAATTTGGTTGCGGTGCCTCAACATCTTTAGGCACAAATGCAAGAGTTATCGCCATGCCATTGCCAGTCAGACGAACTTTTCCGAGGTCTGCGATTGAAATCTTTGATGATGAAATATTTGAATCCCAAACTGAAACTTGCACCGACGCATCTTTGTCTCCACATTTTGTATCAGTTTCAGAAATTGTTTCACCATTATTAATAGTCGGTGGAAACTTAATTGAATCGTTTGTCACTTTTATCCCGTACAAATCAAAAATTGTCTGCAGATTTGCTCGACGCTCACCAGAAAGAACTTGCGGCTCCCAACGAATTACGCCTGCTGACTCAATGTAGGCGCCAGCCTTAAGAGTGGCCGCATCTGCGCCAACATCTTGGCCTGCTGGCAAGGTCTCAATAAATTGGTCACACTTGTAAATGCCAAATGCTGTGTAATAGTTCTGTTTTGCGGTGTCTAAAGCACTCACTTGCTCTTGGCTCTGGCGAGCATAAGTAATTAGCGCGACACCGAGAATACAGATCACGAAGATCATGGTCGGAAACAATGTTCCACCTTGCATTCGAATCTTGCGACCTTTGTTGTTTTTGCTTACGGCGGCGAGTTTGGCTATTTTTTTAGCAGAAGATGAGGTACCCACGAAGAAGAAATGCTACCGCCTTACGGCGCGTACAAGGCTTCGTATCGTTGCGCAACCGAGCCTGCAGAGGCATGACCTTCAACCCAAATTCGTCCTCGCTCACCCATTTCGCTAAGCGTTTTAGGGTCTTGCGTCATTGCCCTAAGTGCTGAGATGAACGTAGAGGTGTTATCTGGTTCAACGCAAACCCCGGCCTTAGCAGCTGCCAAGATTCGCGGCACTTCTGTATCTAAATCAACTGCAGCGCAAACCGGTCGACCTGCCGCAAGAACTGAATAAGTTTTTGATGGGACACTCACCGAACCGAGACCTCGCTTTAGCGGCACTACATGAATATCGCCTGTCGCTAAAACTTCACTAAGTCGCGAAATATCTTGGTAATCACCAAAACGAATGTTGTCAAGCCCGCGCGCAGCGGCCCTCAACGATTCACGAGCAGCACCTTCGCCGTTGATCACAAAAACTAATTGTGTTAACTCTCTCGCTGCGGCAATCAACATCTCAAGTGATTGCGAAAACCCAACGTTGCCGGCGTACATCACGACTATCTCTTCAGCGATGCCGAGTTCGGTGCGATATTTTGTCATCCGCGACATCGGAGTAATTGCAAGTGTGTCAACAAAGTTTGGGATCACACAAACACGCTTGTGAAATCTCTGATCGAGTTTTTGCTTAACATTGACTGCAAGATCATCTGATAGCAACACAACTAAGTCAGATTTTTGATAGCTAACTCGTTCTAGCCACTTTGCAGCTTTAATAATTCGTTGATTCGAAATCGCGCCTGTCTCAACCGCCGCATCAGGGAAAATATCTTGAATATTGAAAACAAGTTTTCCGCCACGAAATATTTTCGTAAACCACCCTGTAAGACCAAGCGTAAGCGGTGGAGACATTGCTAAAACTCCATCTACGCGACGCGGAAACCCACCAGCAACCAGACTGCGCAGACCAACAATTGCGCTGAACAAAATAAATCCGACTGCACGTCGCAATAAATTTAATTTAGTCTTGCCAGCAAATGGCTGAACTCGCGTGATCGAACCCCAATTTGTCTTTTCTACACGCCATAGTTTGCCTGACCAGCCTTGCTCAACTTGATGTTTGCGATACCACGGCAACGAAGTCACTACATGAAGTTCGTGTCCTCGGTTTGCAAGTTCATGAACAATTCGCGTCATCACCACACCAGTTGGTGCCATATCGGGCTCAAAATGTGGACACAAAACAACCAGACGCAATTTTCGCGAACTCATGATTTCGGGCTCATATTCGGGCTGGTATTCGCGCTCATATCACGACTGCCGAATAGGCTTCAACTAAATCGTTGCCTGAGTTTCTAATCGAATAATGCGTCGCACGAAGTTTGCCAGCACTAACAAATTTTTCTCGCTGCGCCTGAACGATTTGAAGTGCACTTGACCACGCATCTAATTCAAGAGGCAAAACCAAACCAGCGTCACCAATAACTTCAGGCAACGATGCACAGTTGCTAGCAATTACTGGCGTACCGAGAATCATTGCTTCGATCACTGGTGCACCGAAGCCTTCATACAAACTCGGAAACACCAGTGCAAGCGAAAGTTTCATCAATCCATCGCGATCGCTATCGCTGACACGGCCTAAACGCATAACTCGGTCGTCAAGGTTTAGTCGGCGAACTTCACGCATGAACTCTTCTTCAGCACCTCCCTTGCCTCCGGCACACACCAATACCAAGTCTTTTTCGGTCCAGTGCAACTTCATAAGCTGAAGCAAAAACTTATGATTTTTATGCGGATGAGTGATCGCCGGTAAAAAAATTACTTTTTTCAATTCGAGCCTAAATCGTTGGCGCAACTCTGCCTCGTTAGTTGAGTCTTTACCAATCGCAGAATCCACACCATGTCTAACTACTTTGACTTTATTTTCTGACAGTTTGAACTGACTAATCAATCGATCGCGCACATAACTACTTGGGGTTGTAATTACTGTGGCTCGATTTAGTGAACTCGGCACAACCCTGCTCAGATAAGCCAACTTGAGTCGACTGAAATTCTCAGGAAACGAAAGATACTGCACATCGTGCATCGTCAAAATTGTGTTTCGCAAACCAAATCTTGGCATTGTTCCACCGCCGTGATGAATTGCGTCAAATTTGCGAGTCTTAATCGCTAGCCAAGTTTGTTCAAGAGCAATTCGTGCCAACCGAGCGCCGCGATGTGCTGGGGCCTCAACACACTTATAAATTTCTGCAAGTTCGGGGTGATGTCGAGCAAAACCTTTCTGCACAAACAATGTTATTTGATAGTCATTTTTTGCTTCTTCGTTTAATGACACTCCCATCAACTGACGAATTAAATATTCTTGCGACCCACCAACTTGCCCTGTGCGCAACCACAATAAGTTGACAGCGATCTGTTTTTTCTTCATCCAATGACCCGATCATAAATAGACGCGGTGCGTAACGCAGACTGGGTCCAAGTCATTTCGGCAGCGCGCTTATAGCCAAGTTGAACCAGTGTATTTCTTTGGCTCAAAGCAGTTACAACACCGTTGGCAATGCTTAATAAATCAAGTGGATCAACAAGCACCGCGGCATCACCCGCAACTTCTTGGGTTGACGAACCACTACTAGTCACAACTGGCACACCGCAACTCATCGCTTCAAGAATTGGCAAACCAAAACCTTCCATAAGAGATGGGTAACAAAATGCACTCGCGTTTGAATATAGAACCCCCAAATCACTAGATGCGACGAAACCAAGGAACTTAATGCGAGTTGAAATTTTCGATTGATTTTTTATTATTGAATCAAGTTTTAAATCTCCCCAACCAGTAGCGCCAACGACAACTAATTGCGGCACTGACTCACCAAGAGTTTCGAGTGCGGCCACCAGCCGAGAGAGGTTTTTTCTTGGCTCCAAGGTGCCGACAAACAAAAGATACTCGCCCGATAAACCCAAACGATCAAGAACTTGCGCTGCATTCGGTGCAACGACCGGCGCATTTACCCCGAGCGGAACATGACATAAACGATCAGCCGAAAAACCAAACTCAAGACAGTCTTGTAGCGTCGCTTGCGACGAACACAACAAGAGTTCAGCGCGCTTCAACAAAACTTTCAAACTTCGCCGAAATACTGAGTTACCACGACGGCTGAAGAATTCTGGATACTTCAAAAATGCCAAATCATGAACCGTCGCGACCATTTTTGCGCGAGATGCAAACGGAATAATCGATGTGCAATGCAAAAGATCAACTTCGCCAGTCGCACGTTCTACTTGTGGAGCACGAAATCGCAGTGACGCTTCGTAAAGCGCAGCGCCATGTAATCTAAGTTGCCGAACATTTATTGGCGGCAAATACGAAGAGGCTGGCTCACCTTTATTGTTTCCTGCTACACCAATGAGTTGTACATCGGGTCGCGCTACCGACATTGCCTTGGCAATTTCAATCGCCGATGTGGCGGTGCCACCTGGCACTCGGTGCCAACATTGCTCTAATGAGTAAGCCACATGCACGCCTTCTATTCTGCCCGTCTTGGCTTCGTATCGGGTGAACAGCCGATACTGATAAGCACAGTAATTTGGGTCGTACGATGAAGGTACCTGTATGAGTGAAAAGTCTTCATCACCGAAATTTTGGAAAGACCGTGTCGTAGTAATAACCGGTGGCAACGGGTTTCTCGGACGAAATGTCGTTGATGCTTTCAGTCAGGCTGGCGCAAAAGTAGTCGCGCCGCGGCGTCGTGAAGCAGATTTAACGCAACCAGGTGTTGCCCTTGAGTTATTTACAAAACACAAGCCAAGTCACGTCGTACATCTTGCGGCGCGAGTTGGCGGCATCGGCTATAACCAAATTGCACCTGCTCCGCTTTATCTCGACAATTTAATGATGGGCACGCATACGATCGAGGCTGCTCGGGCAGTTGGCGTTGAAAAAACAATTTTGCTCGGCACCGTTTGTAGTTATCCGAAATTTACGCCTGTGCCATTTCGTGAAGAATCAATCTGGGATGGATACCCCGAAGAGACCAATGCTCCGTACGGCATCGCCAAAAAAGCATTGTTGATTCATGCACAGGTCAACGCTCAACAATACGGTCAACGTTTTGCATTTTTGATTCCGACAAATCTTTTTGGGCCAGGCGACAAGTTCCATCCAGACATATCGCATGTCATTCCTGCGCTAATTAAGAAATGTGTTGAAGCCAAAGAACAAAATCTTGACAAGATCGATGTTTGGGGAACCGGTTCGGCAAGTCGAGACTATTTATATGTAAAAGATGCCGCTCGTGCGATTTTGTTGGCTGGCGAACTTCATGATTCGAGTGAGCCATTAAACCTTGGCAACAACCGCGAGATCACAATCCGCGAAACTGCCGAAACAATTGCACGTATTGTTGGCTTTAACGGCGAACTTGTTTGGGATTCATCTCGACCCGACGGCCAACCGCGCCGACGAGTTGATGCATCTCGAGCCGAACGCGAACTCGGATGGCACGCAACAATGGATTTCGAAGATGGTTTGCGCGAAACGGTTAAATGGTTTATCGCCAACCGCGAAGAAGCGTTACTTCTACCGTCGTAATTGTTGTGACTTTTCCTCCACCGCAAGTTCCACCACCGCTACCGCGTGCCAGTCAGTCAGCACCAAAAAGTACTGAGCCACCGCGCGAGAAGAACTCTTCAAACAAGGTGAAGAATCCAAGGCCGGTATTTAAAAAATCGCGGCGTCAAAGAACACGAGGAAGCGCACGAGGAAGCGCACGAAATAGTCAAACTAGTTTCACTAATGCAATTGTCTCAATCAATGTTGGCTTGTATTTATGGATGTCGGTTACGAATTTTGGTGTGACTTCAAACAATTTTGTAATTTCAAGATATTTTCTTGAGCAAGGTGAGTGGTATCGATTAATTAGTTGCGGGTTTGTGCACTTTGGTTTATTTCATGTTGCAATGAACATGATGCTCGCCTATCAACTTGGCCAAATGTTTGAACCAAGAATCGGCTCATTGCGTTTTGGATTGCTTTATTTCGCATCACTTTTAGGTGGATCAGTCGGAGCGCTTGTAATGAGCCCTGATGCGGTAACGGGCGGTGCATCAGGAGCCGTGTTTGGGTTAATGGCGGCAGCAATAGTCGGTATGCGACACGAAGGACTCAACCCATTACAAAGTGGTCTTGGCATAACTTTTGCAATCAACTTGGTGATCACACTCACAATTCCAGGGATTTCAATTGGCGGTCATTTTGGTGGCGCCATCGCTGGAGCCATCTGCGGTGCCGTTGTGCTCGCGCCGAATAGCTGGCGATTACCGAAGTGGCTAGGCATTGTGGTGCCGTGCTTACTTAGCTCGGCGTTAATTTATTTTGCCGTTAATTTTGTTAACGCGTAACACCCTTTCGCTACTGTTTGGCAATGCTTGAAACTATTACACCACCTATCGACGTACCCCGCGCAAATTTAGATCCAATCACTACTCTGTCTGAAAAATTGGCGGTGTTTTCATTAGCGTTAATGCGACCACTTCGTCACGAAACCATTGTTTTATGTTGTGATTCATCCCAACGAGGTGTTGGCATTTTTGCTTTTGATACAAAACTCAAACTGACCAAAATCATTGACCGAATAATCGGTTCGGCAATCAAAATCGAATCTGTAGCAACAATTTCGTTATGCACTTCTCGTTCCGGAGACAGTCAACTGGCAACCGATAACTCACAATTTACTATTGCCAAAAATCGTTGCCAGAACGCCGGAATCACACTTACTGACTGGTTGTTGGTCGCCCACGGCGACGTTCAGATTCTCAACTAACCGGGTTGAGATAACTGGGTTGCTAATTAGCTAATTGCAGCCGGCTAGTGGCAGCCACAACCAGAGCCGCAACCACCCATTTTCGGGGCTGGCATTGACGGCGCAGCACTGGCACTAGATCCGCCACCAACTGAAGCAAATACAGATAGCAACCGCACAGAATTTTCGTGACCTTGCGAACATTTGGCTGGCTCGTTGGCCTGCGACATTGAACGTCGTTCTTCAAAAGTTTGATCACATGTTCGGCATCGAAACTCGTATACGGGCATGGTCGCAGTCTAGATGCGAGCAAACATGGTTTAATGAATCGTGCACTCACCCGTAAAATTGACTGTGATGTCAGCACCGTTGTCTTCAATTGAGACTTCGCCAAGCACGGTCATTGATCGTCTAACAGAACATGTTTTACAAACTGGCAAACCATTGGTTGCCCATATTGTTAAAACAGAACGCGACGAGTCGGCCGCAGCCAAAGTTTTAGAAGCCCGAATAAATGGCACACCGATTGAAGCATTATGTGGCCATGTTTGGGTGCCGTCACGCGACCCGAAACAATTGCCGATGTGTCAGGCATGTAAAGAGATTTACGAAATGTACCGAGGCCTCAATGACGGACTCAACGAACAGCCAGACGAATAAAAGACGAATAAA
>CALACK010000009.1 GCA_937890395.1 uncultured Acidimicrobiaceae bacterium
CTACTACTAGTTCAACTAGCACGGCACCAGCGTCGGCTGAAGCCAAAGACATCAGCCCTGGCGCATATTGCGCCCCAGTTGATGGGCTCGGTTCGTATAAGTCTTTGGTTTATATTTGCTCAAAAACAAGTGCCGGTGGCACCCCGTATTCTGGCAATCGAGCCCGATGGCGTAAATTAGCCAACTAGAATAAGTGCATGTCTAAGAAAACAAAAAAGAAAAAAGCTCGTATGCGTCGTTCTAAAGCCAACCACGGCAAGCGTCCAAACATGGGTCGGGGCTAGTTAGTTAGCTAGTAAATTAGCGAGTTTTTCAGCTAGTTGAAGTATTTGCTAGTCGTCTTCAAAACCGCGTTCTAAGAATTGCTTGCCTGTGTCGCAATTATCTTTTAGTGGGCACCAACGGCATTGTGGCCCAGGGTTAAACTTCGGTTCACGATTTTCGCTAGTTAATTCGTAAATTAATTTTGCTCCGTCGGCGACTCGTCGCACGGCAGATTGCAAGACACCTTCACTGACTTCTTCGACATCGGCCCTCGCCGACTCAAGTGAATAAGTCGCCAGTCGTCGTGGTGGCTGACCAGAGCGCAACGACTCGACTAGTGCATAGAACCGCAAGTCTTCTCGATGATTCGAATAGATTCGGCCACTTTTTAGGTCGATGATTACTTTGCTACCAGCGCCACCGAGAGTTAGGTCTACTCGTGTTGATAAAAAAATTCGACCATCTAGTAGACCAACTCGTGCCGAACTTTCTGTAACTGGACGCCACGATGCCTTAAGTGGCGGAAAACTTTCTTCAAACTTCGTGTAAAGATCGACTGCATAACTGCGCAGTTGCGCTCGTTCGCCAGGCGATAATTTTGCAATGAAATCGCTCGGGCCGCGACTCTCTTCATCCTCTAAACGGGTGAGTGCTTCGTCGACAAGATCTGCAGGCTCAACTGGTCCGCGCCAATTAATTGAAAGTTCGACAGCCTTGTGCATTACCGTGCCACGCAAGTTGCTGATTGTCCATTCGAAAGAATTAAGTGACGCCATGAAATGTGCTTCACAGCCGTGCACAGTGTTCAAACTTCCCTTACTAATGAATAGTGGCTGATCGGGGGATAATTTTGCAGCGAGTGGCGCGAGTGCGGTTTCAAGTTGTTCGCGCACGGCTGCTACAACGGTGAGTGGTAGTGGTGCCCAGCCAGCAGGTTTGCCGAGAACTTCGACGACACTTTGTTGCATCGGGTTTAGTTCTTTGTTTGACATGACATAACCACATTACAGATGGGGTGTTTGAGGATGTTTTTGACCGGATTACTGTGCGATACCCGTCTGTCATAATTTGCGTCATGACGAGCACTGCAACTCACGCTTCAAGTCGCGTCGCAACACGTGGCCCTGCGATCGTTACCGTTCGTTATGCCCAATTTGCTGGTGCGGCAAGAATTCTTGCGAGTCAAGCGCATCGGCATGGTCTATGTCCACCTGGTTTTCGTAGCCCACCACGCATTGTTGGCGTTGATCGCAGTCTGCGTCGTTTCAATAACCGAGTTGTTGTTTCTGTGTTGTTGCGTGGGCGGCCGTTTGTAGCAGTGCTCAGCGACATGATTGAGGGGGTTGTGGTGGCCAATGAATTGACAGGTCGAAATGCCGAAAATGCAAGAACCTTTTTATGGAGCAGTGTCGAATCGTTATTAGTTAGCGATGAGCCCCAAACGCGCGTAGCCTGAGAGAGTTGCCCAGGTGGCGGAATGGTAGACGCGGGGGGCTTAAACCCCCCTGGCTAGAAATAGCTGTATCGGTTCGAGTCCGATCCCGGGCACACTAATTTTTTCTAGCAAGATTTAAGTGGTCTGGCGTGGCACTATAGGTAGGTGAGTTTGCCGAACGGGATACCAACACCTAAAGAATTGCGCGCGAACCTTGATGCGCGAACTGTGCAGATGCTTGAACATGTTAAGCAGTTCGTGAATATTGAGTCGCCATCAAACGAGCCAGAACATTTGCAGCGCAGCGCCGAGTTTTTGGCCAAGGTGATGACCGAAGTACTTGGCAAAGCCCCAGAACTTATTGCGAGCGACAAAGGCCCGCACGTGCACTGGAAGGGCAGCGACGATACGAAGGTTTTAATCGTTGGTCATCACGACACTGTGTTTCCGAAGGGCACCGTAGCCAAGCGCGGTTTCAGCATCGACGGCGACATCGCTCGTGGCCCCGGCATCTTTGACATGAAAGCTGGAATCATTCAAGCAATTTATGGATTGAGCGAGATTCGCGAGGCGTACCACGCGGAAATATTGATTACATCCGATGAAGAAATTGGTTCGTATGCTTCGCGCGCATTAATTGAAGAGCGTGCCAAGGCAACTGGCAACGTATTGGTCTTTGAACCAAGCGGAAACGGTGATGCCCTCAAGATCGCTCGCAAAGGTGTTGGCACTTTTCGAGTTGACATTGCCGGCCGAGCATCACACGCTGGCCTTGAACCAGAAAAAGGTATCAATGCGTTAATCGAACTCGCAGCGCAAGTTCAAAAAATTGTGGCAATTGCTCAGCCCGAGATCGGCACGACAGTAACACCAACGATTGCCACAGCTGGCACAACAGAAAATGTAGTGCCAGCGGCCGCCCAGATCACAGTTGACGTTCGCGTCAATGTGCTTTCTGAAAAAGCCCGAGTTGAATCTGCGTTTGGTGCATTGCAACCAACTGTGGCTGGTGCAACGATCAGCGTGAGTGGATTAATCAATCGTCCGCCGATGCATGAGTCGTCTTCTACGACGCTTTACGCTGTGGCGCAAAGTGTTGCTCAAGGTATTGGCATCACCGATTTGCAGGGCATCGCAGTTGGTGGCGGATCTGATGGCAACTTCACGGCAGCAATTGGCGTGCCCACTCTTGACGGGCTTGGTGCGTGCGGCGGCGGTGCACATGCCGACACCGAGTACATCAAAGTTTCAAAAATGGGCGAGCGTGCCGCGCTCGCCGCCGCAATCACTCGCGCCCTCGTAC
>CALACK010000010.1 GCA_937890395.1 uncultured Acidimicrobiaceae bacterium
TTGAACTGGCTACAAACGACTGAAATTTAACTGCGTCTGCTTTGGCAGCGACCGCTGCATCAACAAGTTTTCGTGCAAGACTAATTGAACCGTTATGGTTCACTCCAGCTTCGGCAATAATAAATGTGTTTGGTCTATTTGTCATCAAAAATTGTCAAAGAATATTTTTTGTGTAGTCAACTTCGTATTTTTTAGCGTATCGGCGATGCTATTTGCCGTATCGCCTGAGCCGTATTTGCTTGTAGTTGTAAGACAACGGGCCTTCCATGAGGGCGAAAGTGCTGCCTCAATTGCGGTGCGAATTTCGTTATGACCGAATATGCAGTCAATGATCGAATCAGCGCGAAGCCGACCATCTTGACGCGTGCCAATATTGACAGTTGGCACATGAAGTGCAGGTGCTTCAATTATTCCGCTCGAAGAGTTTCCGATAACAACATCGGCAACTCTCATTAAGTTGAGATAATTTTTCTGACCCAGTGAATTGTGCATAACTCGTCGCTTTGGCTCGCGTAATACAAATTTGGTTATCTCATCATTCACATATTTGTATCCAGGGTCGGCATTAACACCAGTGAACACGATCGTCGCTTGAGCAAAATGATCAAGCGCGGTGAGCAATTCGCTGATTTCAATAATCACAGACTTTTCGCTTCGTGTCGTCGGATGAACTGTTACGAGCAACAATTCTTGTCGAAGTTCAATACCGATTACGGATGCCAATTCGTCTCGAGTCATTTTTTCAAGATTCAGTAAGACGTCAACTCCGAGTGCTCCAACATTAAATACTGTGTTCGGCGATTCACCAAGTTGAATCAACCTGCGTTGATAATCTTCTGCCGCACAAAAATGAAGGTTCGACATTTTTGTGATTGCATGTCTGATGCTGTCGTCAAATGCACCGGTGGTAACTTCTCCACCATGAATATGTGCAATCGGAACACCTAAAATTAGTGCTGCTTGGGCTGCACCAAGAATTTCGTATCTGTCGCCTAATACGACGACAAGGTCTGGTTTTAGTTTTGCAAAGGCATCGGCAAGTTGCGATGTAGCCCGACCCAGCGCATGAGCTATCTCAAGAACCGAATCATCAGAAAGTTCAAGATCAACTAACGCATCGGCGATGAACCCATCTTGTTCAATGAACTTGATTGTTGAACCGTGCTGTTCAGATAAATGTGCACCAGTGACGACAAGTTGAAAATCAATTTGTGGATCTTGCTTAAGTAAAGTCATTAATGGCGCGAGCAGGCCATACTCAGCTCGAGTTCCGGTAACTATGCAAATTTTTCGGTTCAAACTCATAGTCCTAAGTTTGCGCTACTTGGCACATTGATTAAAGAACTCAGAAGCATTTGCGCGACTGGTAATTCTGCGCGGGGCGAGTTGTCATACATTGGCAACTGATGCAGTAAGTTCCATGCGGGGCGACACAAATACCCTTTTGCTCGTGAAGCTGTGAGCAACTCATTTCGAATCTGCAAGTTTGGTTTCTTTAGCCGAACAGTATTTAGCCAATAATTTGATGTTGTCTCTTTTGGTTCGCTAACAAATTCGAGAGAGTCTGAACTTTTCAGCGCGATGTCGTATTTATTGGCAAGATTTCGTTTGTTGCGTAAAAATTCGTCTAATCGATCAAGTTGAGCGCAGCCAAGGGCAGCATTTAAATTTGGCATGCGATAGTTCCATGCAGTTTTGTCATGCATGAACTCCCATTCATGTGCGAGTTTCGCAGTTGTGGCAAGATGGCGGATTTTTGTAGCGAGCGATTCGTCGTCTGTAAGAATTGCACCACCACCGCCAGTCGTTATGGTCTTGTTGCCGTTAAAACTTAAAATTCCACAGCGACCGAATGTGCCAGTGTGTTTTTTGCCAACGTAACTTCCAAGCGACTCGGCTGCGTCTTCAACTATTGGCAAACCGAATTCTTTGGCGACCAAAATTAGTTCTTCAATCTGCATTGGGTGCCCAAACGTGTGCATCGGCACAATTGCGCCGATTCGCCGACCCGTTTTTGTGTTAATCAAATCATCGCCTTGTTTAGTTGTCTCCGTCGCAAGGTGTTTTCGCAAAGCAATTGGATCTAACCCAAGTGTCACCGGGTCACTGTCGGCAAAATGTGGAGTTGCGCCACAATGTGCAACCGCATTAGCTGTTGCAACAAAACTTAGTGACGGGATAATCACTTCGTCACCAGGTTTGGTGCCCACCGAGTGCAACGCAAGATGAAGTGCACAAGTGCCGTTAACAATGGCGATTACATGTGTGGCGCCGGTAATTTTCGAAAGTTGATTTTCGAAACGAGTGATGAACTCACCAACTGATGAAACCCAACCAGATGACAAGCACTCGGCAACCATTTTGTGCTCATGAGGACCAATGTTTGGCTCGTGCAGAGCGATTGTTGAGTTTTCAACTGGCCCTAGTACGGAAGTTAGCACCTCAAGAAATTCTTGTGTCGGTAGGTCGTGAGTTGTCATCTAATTAAATGTTGTACCGATCTGCCTTGTAACGTGACAAATTATTCGGGTCCAAGAACCAATCAATCGTTCGTTGTAATCCGATTTTAAAACCTTCAGCACCATCAAGAGATGGCTTCCACTTGAGAAGTTTTTCGGCTTTTTCAATTGAAGCGTGTAATCTTTCAACTTCAGAATTTTTGGGTCGATCGCGTTGTTTATCGTTAGCGATTTTTAGATCAACACCCATAAGTTTGGCGATTGTTTTGGCAGTATCTTCAACAGAGATTTCAAAACCACTTCCTAAATTTATTGTTTCGCCAATAATTGCGTCGCTTTCGGCAGCAGCGATGAATCCAGATGCCGTGTCTTCGACAAATGTGAAGTCGCGCGTTGGCGAAAGTGCTCCAAGTTTTACTTCTCGGTTTGTTGCGAGTTGACTAATAATTGTTGGGATAACCGCCCGCGCGGATTGTCTTGGCCCGTATGTATTAAAAGGTCGAAGAATTCCGACGGGTAAATCAAACGAAGCATGAAAACTTAACGCAAGTTGATCAGCACCAACTTTTGATGCCGCATATGGCGACTGCGGATGCAACGGGTGCTTCTCGTCAATCGGTATATATTGCGCTGTGCCGTAAACCTCGCTTGTTGAGGTTTGTACAACACGTGAAACGTTATGTCGCCGCGCCGCCTGCAAAATATTCAATGTGCCCTTGATATTTGTATCGATATACGTGTCGGGCGAGTGATACGAATATGGAATTGCAATTAGTGCTGCGAGGTTTAAAATTACTTCTTGACCAGATACTGCAGCATCAACGCCGTGCGGATCGCGTATATCTCCAGCGAATACATCAAGGTTGTCACGAACTGACTGGTTTACAGCGTCAAGCCATCCCCAAGAATTAAATGAGTTATAAAGGACGAATGCTCTCACTTGATGTCCGCGTTTAATAAGTGCTTCTACTAAATGCGAACCGATAAAACCATCTGCGCCAGTTACAAGAATTTTCATTTGCTATCGACCTATTGATCCGGTCAGTTTGGAGATCAAAACTGCCAATATCACTGAAGTAAAAACTGCTATCACGACTCCAGAGAAGATGCTAGTGATGGCGACGGCGCCTACTGATCGGATATTCCAAGAATCTGTCGTCGGTGAGGTTAAATTGGAATCTTGATTCACTACTCGAAAAGCCTGCGATTTAGTTGTATCGGAACTGCGGTTTCTTGTGATCAACCACAACGTAATCAGGCTCAGCACGATGACCTCAAGAGACCTGACCGTAACATCAAGGACGGTGAGTGACATGAGTATCGACACAACCACGACTTCTTTCAGCGTATCGCCAGAGGTGTCTGAAGAGCATAAAGACGATAATCAAGTAGTTATTGCGCCACGCCAGAGAAACATGTGGTGGGCAATACCAATGTTCACAATTGTTTGGTTGATAACTGGTGCGATAATTATTTCTTCGTTGGTTCGCGTTGACTATTGGGAAGTTGCACCTGGTTCAGCCGAGCAAGTTAGCCCGAGACTTTCACTTGACAATGATGCTCTTCAACTCGCCGATCGGTTTCGGCCGAAGTCACCAGTTTTATTTGTAACTGCATATGGATCAAAACTTTCTGCCCTTGATGCTTTGCTCGGCACGCTTGATCCAGACGTAGATGTCCTAAATCGCGTTCAAAAATTCGGTACGGCAACTCCTGATCAACAAACCACTGTCGGGTTCAAGGCAATGATCACGGCGAAGCAAATTGCAGAATATGTTGCGTTGCGACGGCTGGGATATGAGGCGTCAATTAGCTATGGAGAATTAATCATTGATCGATTTGTCTGCGAGGCCGAACCGCGGCCACTTAGCGCGTGTTTACAACTTGCGGTCGGCGACGCGATTACCTCATTTGATGGTATTGAGATTCCAACTCTGGCTGACTTGCTGCCACTTATGAAAAATTATTCTCCAGGCGATGTCGTTAAATTAAAAATCACACCGCAGAAATCTAATGAGTCAATAACAAAAGAAGTTGAATTGATCGCCAGTCCAGATGACCAAAATCGCACGATAATCGGTGTGTGGCCCGCAGACACACGAATTGTTAGATTGCCGTTCGAGATTGATATCGATACAGATCAGATCGGTGGACCATCAGCCGGTCTAGCTTTCACTCTCGCTGTGTTAGACGAATTAACACCTGGAGAACTAACGGGTGGAGTAAAAGTAGCCGCGACCGGCACGATTGACGGCGACGAAACAGTTGGCGCAATTGGTGCGTTACGCCAGAAAACAGTTGCGGTTAAGGCTGCTGGCGCCAAAGTATTTTTTGTGCCGAGTTCTCAATCAGCTGAAGAACTTGAGGCCGCAAGGAGAGTCGCAGGATCAAAACTTCGAATCGCACCTGTTGCAAATCTTGGTGAAGCATTGGCAATCCTCAGAGAGATGGGGGGCAGCGACATATCTAATGACGCGATAGAGCTCTAGGCAAGGTTTAACCTTATATATATGGCGATTACATTCTCGCGCCCTGACCCTTCTTCCCCTGGCGCGGTCGGGTCCGCGCAATTCAATATCGCAAGGCGCGGTTATGACCAAGGTGAAGTTCGCGACTTTTTGAGGATGGTCTCGGCCGAGTTGGCCAGACTTCAAGAGCGAGAAAGATTTTTAGAAAGCGAAATGCGCGCGATGCAAACTCGTGGCTTGTCTGACCCTGGTGTGCTTGACGAAGCAACGGTAACGACGCTACTCGGCGAAGAGACTGCGCGTGTTTTATCTGTTGCTCGAGAAGCAGCACAACAGATGCGAATGCGTGGCGCAGAAACAGCCGAGAGATTGGTGCGAGAAGCAACTTCTGAAGTTGCAAGATTACGCGAAGAAGCTGAAATTGAAAATGAGCGTCGACGAAGTGATGCACTAGATGACAGCGAATCTGAAATAGAACTTGCTAAACAGCAAGGTCGTGAAATGATAAATGAAGCTCGCGCGTATAAAGAGAAAATGTTGTCTGAACTCGCACGGCGTCGCGAACTTGCGAAACAACAAATAGAACAATTAGTTCGCGATCGTGATCGATTGATGTCGGCTTTTGAACGCGCGCGGTTGGCAGCAAATGATGTGATGGGAGATTTAACTGAGTTTGACGAAGCAGCTGGAGATTTAAGTCAAGCCATCCCTGATGGGGTAGTTGACCAAACATTACACAACGTAGTTCTTTTTGATCGAGAAAAATTTGAAGATGACACTTTAGATAATCTGCGTCCAGAAGTTGCAAAGTCGCCTGACTTTGAGTCTGTGCATCTGGTTGAACAAATTTTGTTCACTACAAATGACAAAGAGTTAACTTTTACTGCCGAAGAACCTTTTCTGACATTGTCAGCTGAATCGCCAGTCGAGTCGCCAGTCGAGTCGCAAGTCGAAGCTGATTTATTGCAAGAACTAGTAATAGCGCAACCCGAAGTGATGCCGGAAGTAAAACCGGCGGTAAAACTAGAAGTTCAACTAGAAGTTCAGCCAGAAACAAAACGAGAAATAAAGCCAGAACCAGATGAAGGACACAGAGCAAATGTCATTCAACTATTTGGCAGAACTTCACGCCGCTTGCACCCATCAACTGATGTACCGCCATCTCAAGTATCTGAAGAGCCAGAAGTAAACCCAGCTGCCCAAGTGCTCGAAACGAATACCAAGTCGGAGCAAAAGCCTGCAGTGCTTGTGCCAAAAAAGTCAAATGTGGACGATCTCTTTGCGAAATTACGGGAGGCAGGTGCGAGCTCTGTAGCAAGTTCGATTAAACAAGTCGAGCCAGTTGAGAAAAAAGTCGTTAAGCCTGGCGTGTCAAATACGACAACTAGTACAACCAACACAACGCAGTCAACCAATCAAGCACCAGTTTCGGTGAGGCCAGATCCACAAATTTTTACCAAGCGCGATGAAGCAATAGACCCAATAGTCGAAGCACTGGCTAAAAAACTTAAGCGTGTTCTCGCCGACGAAGAGAACTCAGTGCTCAACTACCTGCAAAACAAAAAAGCTCAAGTTGCATTAGAAACAGTTCTGCCGAGTTTTGATAGTCAAGTTCAATCATTTGTCGAAGCCACCAGCAAAGATTTGATTGAAGCCGCGATGGCTGGTGCGCAATCACTTTCAAAAAGTCTTAAAGCCGATCTTCGAAAAAAGATTAGTAACACGACCGTGATGCAAGTTATGTCCAAAAAACTTGCCGATGCAATTGTGCTTCCATTGCGAACACGAATTCAGAAATGCGTCGAAAAAAGTGCCGGTGACACTAGTGAAATGTCAAGTTTGATTCGCACCGTTTACCGCGAATGGAAAATGCAGCAGATAGATAAACTTGTCAGCGATATTGCGCGTCTCGCTTACAGTCGAGGTGCATATCTAGTTCTTGATGCGGGAACAAAAGTCTGCTGGATGGTTGACCCGAATGGTCCGGCATGTTCAGATGCTGAAGATAATTCGCTTGCTGGCACAATTGCACTAGGAGAAAATTTTCCTACGGGGCACGAACATCCTGTTGTTCACTCAGGATGTCGCTGTCTCGTAGTTCCATCTCAGAGGTAGTATTTGTTCGGTGAGGAACCCCTCCGACTTACCAAGATCTCCGTTTCCTCGTCGTAATTCGACAGGAGGCTTTGGTTTCAACGTGTTTAAAAAAGGTCGAGCAATTTGGACCGTTGTATTCGCGGTATTTGTAGTCGGTGGAATTACGGCTCGAAGTATCTCTGGTTTTTATGTTGACTTCCTGTGGCACGATGTGTTGGGTCGCACGGATATTTTCTGGGGGGTAATCGCAACAAAGATTTCTCTGGCCGCAATATTTATAGCGATTTTCGCAGTTGCCATGTTGATTAATCTGTGGCTTGCTGACCGTCTTGCGCCAGAAAATGTGCCGGTGTCTGCCGAGCAACGAGCACTCGATGGGTATCGACAATTAGTCGCAAAACGTCAATGGCTTGTTCGCATCGTGGTTTCAGTTGTGCTTGGACTTCTTGTTGGACTGCCAGCCACTGCACAGTGGCAAGATTGGCAATTGTTTCGTAACGCGCAACAGTTCGGCATACAAGACCCACTGTTTTCGCGCGATTTAAGCTTCTATATTTTCCGTCTGCCATTTTTTGAATTTTTAGTTGGTTGGTCGTTAGCTGCACTCGTTTTAATCACACTTGTAACGACAATGGTTCATTATCTAAATGGTTCGATTCAGATGCAAGTACAAGGTAGTCGCGTTACGCCGCAAGCAAAAGCCCACCTCTCGGTATTGTTCGCCCTTATCGCGTTGTCACGAGCAGCGTCATATTGGCTTGGTCGCTTTGAATTAACACGATCAACTCGTGGCGTTGTTCAGGGTGCAACTTATACAGATGTCACTGCACAACTACCGGCAACTAGTTTGATGATTCTTGTTTCGCTCGCGGTAGCAGCTTTGTTTTTATGGAATGTTTTGCAAAAAGGATGGCGAATTCCCGTTTTGGCAACAATGCTTTGGGTTGTTGTCGCACTTGTGGCCGGCACAATTTACCCCTCGCTTGTTCAGCGTTTTTCTGTGCAGCCCAACGTCAGCACAAAAGAGCTTCCATACATTGAACGCAACTTGATCGCAACAAAGAACGCAATGGGTGTTAGTGATGTCAAACAAGTTGATGTCAAATATGGCTCGATAACCGCAGCAGATGTTTCTGCAGATGCTGAACCTTTGTGGGATGTTCGGCAACTTGACCCGTTACAAATGCGCGATCGGTTTGTTTTGGACGAAGGACAGACTTCTTACTATGCGATTCGTGATCTAGATGTTGACCGCTATGCGATTGATGGTCGAATTCAACAAGTATTAGTTGGTGCCCGAGAATTAAATACTGACGGTATTCCAAACCGTACGTGGGTTTCACGACATCTCCTTTATACGCACGGCTGCGGACTCGTTGTTGCACCGGCAAGCAAAGTCACAATTGACGGCCGACCAATTTATACAAAGCTTGATGTGAAGCAACCTGAGTTGTATTTCGGTGAAGGCCTTGATTCGTATGCATTGGTAAACAGTCGCGAAGTAGAACAGTCGTGTGCTGATGGCAAAACAAGTGCATTTTCTGGGGTCGGTGGTGTGCAACTTTCGTCGTTCGTTCGCCGAGCAGTATTCGCCGTACATTTAGGCGAGTTCAACCTCGTCGGATCAGGTTTGATCACATCGCAATCGCAGATTATGTTGTTTCGAAATATTCGTGAGCGAGCAGAAAAAATTGCACCATTCCTAAAAATGGACTCTGATCCGTATCCGGTCGTTGTCGACGGAAAAGTCATGTGGGTGTTGGATGCATTTACAACAACTGATCGTTATCCGTATGCGCAACGAGCGAATATTGACCAATTGAGTGGTGGTAGCGGACTAAACACAAACTTTAATTACGTCCGCAACAGTGTGAAAGTTGTCGTTGATGCCTATAACGGTTCGATGAAGTTTTATGTCGTAGATCAAAAAGATCCAATTATCTCTACTTGGCAATCTGTCTATCCAAAATTATTCACTTCAGTGGCACTTGCGCCCAAGCAACTTGTCGAACACTTTAGATATCCAGAAGATTTATTCAGAGTGCAAACAAATATTTATGGTCGATACCAGTTTGATGACGCAACAATGTTTTTTAATCGCAATGCTGCATGGAGTGTCGCTCAAGCTCCTCCAATTGAACCAGAAGGAGTAAGTGGCGCCGTATCTGGTGGAGTCGTTGATGACTTAAATTCACTGAACACTGGTGACGTACGTGACGCAAGTGTGGCGCGATTCGAACCGTATTACACGATGTTTCATGCACCGGATAGTGCTCAAAAAACAGGTGTATTTTCAATGTTGCGTCCGTTTGTGCCGTTCTCGGCAGATAACGCAAGAAAAGAATTGCGTGCATTTATGGTTGTCTCAAGCGACCCCACTACTTATGGTCAGCTGACAGTATTTAAAATAGATAATCCGCTACCAGAAGGACCGGCAACAGTCGCCGCAGAAATTGGCAGTGACCCTGCGGTTTCTCAGCAGATCACTTTGCTTGACCAAAGAGGCTCTCGAGTGATTTTTGGAGACTTACAAATTGTCAGTCTTGGGAAAGGCCTTGTCTATGTTCGCCCGTTATTTGTTCGGCCCGACGATCCATCGGCAAAACAAATATTTGTCAGAAAATTTCTTGCGTCATACAACAATAAAGTGGTTCTCGCTGACGATCTAACTTCAGCAATTGCCAAATTGTTTCCGGGTTTTAAAGATAATCTTGGCGACAGAATTAATGACGGTTCAGCTGCGCCAACTGATGACACTGCAACTGGTAGTGAATCAACTGATGGCACCGCCACAACTGACACAGCTGGCACAACTGATAAAACTTTGCCTTCAAATACTGGCGGCGATACAACATTGGATACTCCGAACGCATTGCTTGCAAAAGCTGAAGAGTTATTCGCACAAGCAGATGCGGCACTTGGTAGTACTCCACCAGACTTTGCCTTATATCAGCAGAAACTCGCTGAAGCTAGAAGTTTAATCAGCCAAGCAATTTCTCAAATTGGCGGCTGAGAATTTTTTAAGAACTAGTTTTAGAATTATTGGGTTCGACGAATTTGTTCAACTAGTTCGGCAAGGTCTTGTCTGAAAGCGATTTCGTATCGAGCTTGTTCATTGGCAATTCTTATTTGACTAACACGAAGTTGTTCTAATGCCTCTCGAGACGCATTGTCTTGAGAAGCCTTATTCAATGACTCGATTTCTGATCCAAGTTCATGAATCTGATTTGAAAGTTCTGTAGTCATCTCAGTTACTCTTTGATCGATGATTGAAATTTTTTGATCGAAACCATTAGTCAATGCTGTCACGAGCGAGAGGGCATTTGTTCGTTTAGTTAATTCTTCACGCAGTGCAACGAGTTCTGTCTTCAGGGTTTCTAAGTCAGACTGTGAGGCTTTTGGAGTTCGGGTGAAGAGTGCCATCGCACCTGTGATTATGGCACGCCGATGGTAGTCTGAGTGGTACGACGCGGGGTGGAGCAGTCCGGTAGCTCGTTGGGCTCATAACCCAAAGGTCGTAGGTTCAAATCCTACCCCCGCCACCAATTCTCAGTAAGTTGCAATGAGTCACTTTCGCAAATTGAGGTATCCATGAACAGGCTTGAACGAGTGCGAACAATTCGCAAAGCACTGAACGGCGGCTCGGCGGTCGTCGGAAGTTGGATGCAACTTCCTGATTCAAATATTGCAGAAATCATGGGTCGCGCCGGTTATCAATGGGTTGCAATCGACATGGAGCATGGGCCCGTTTCGGTTAGTCAGCTGCCAGATATTTTTCGCGCACTTGAACTCGGGGGCACACTTCCGTTGGCACGTGTCGCAAGCCCATTGCCAATTAATTGTCGACAAGCGCTAGACCAGGGTGCTGGTGGAGTGGTGATTCCGATGATTTCTTCGGCTTCTCAACTCGAGGCGATTATTAATGAATGTCACTGGCCACCTCGTGGTCGACGCGGAGTGGGTTTTCAGCGCGCAAATGTTTTCGGTAAGTTCTTTGATTCGTATCTAGAAGAGTCGCAAGAAGCTCTTGTAGTTGCCCAAATTGAACATGTTGATGCTGTTAACAATCTTGAATCAATTGTTGTCGTGAATGGTTTAGACGCGATCATGGTTGGCCCCTATGACTTATCAGCATCACTCGGCATAACTGGCGACTTTGAAAATAAAAAATATCTTGAAACGCTCGCTCAAATTCTTAAAGTATGCGCCAAACATAAAATGCCTTGTGGTATTCACGTAGTGCAACCTGATAAAAAAATGCTAGATCAACGAATTCGTGAAGGCTACACATTCATTGCCTACGGCGTCGATACAGTATTTCTAAACCTGGGTGCGACTGCGCCACAGTGATTGAAATTTGCCCAGCGATCAAAATTTGCACAGTAACTAGGTATTTAAACTTCACGATATGAGTGCAAAAGTTTTAAAAGTCGGTATCGCTGGTTATGGCGTGGTCGGTAAGCGTCGTGGTGATTGCGTCGACCGTCATCCAAATCTTGAACTCGTTGCGGTTTGCGATCGCGTATTCAAAGACGACGGGACATTACCAAACGGTGTAAAACACTTTCGTACATACCAGCAACTTTTAGAACAAAAACTAGACGTCTTGATTGTTTGTGTTACAAATGACATCGCCGCAGAAGTTACGCAAGCGGGGCTAAATCTAGGTTTGCATGTTTTTTGCGAGAAACCACCAGGGCGAGACATTGCTGATATCACTCGCGTAATTGAAACTGAAAAGAAAAATCCAGATTGTCGATTAATGTATGGGTTTAACCACCGTTATCACGATTCGGTTCAAGATGCGCTGAAAATTATTCGTTCTGGACGCTTCGGCAACATAATCAATATGCGCGGCGTTTATGGAAAGTCGAAGTTAATCACTTTTAATCAAGCTGACTGGCGAGCCAAAAGAGAAATCGCTGGTGGTGGAGTACTTCTAGATCAAGGCATCCACATGGTTGATCTAATGCGGTTAATCGCCGGCGAATTCGTTGATGTGCAGAGTTTTATTTCGAATGGTCATTGGGGATACAACGTTGAAGATAACGCATATGCGTTGATGCGAACTAGCGATGGGGTCGTAGCGATGCTCAATTCATCTGCGACTCAATGGCGGCATCAATTTAGTCTCGACATCAACATGCAACGTGGCGGAGTAATTTTGCGAGGCATTTTGACTGGTTCGAAAAGTTATGGAAACGAGACAATGACTTTGGTAACTGCCGACCCAGATCGAGATAATGGTGACCCGAAGGAAGAGCTCTTTGAATACAAAGACGACCCATCTTGGGATTCTGAAATTGCGGCGTTTACGCAAAGTATTCTTCATAATCAACCCGTTCAAAATGGCACTTCACACGATGCCTTCGAAACGATGAAACTTGTCTATAAAATTTATTACGCCGATCCAATTTGGCGTGACAAATTTAATATTGAAAACCCTGAGGTACCCCAATGAGCGATACTACAACGACCGACCTGTCAATGACCGATCTGACAGTTAACGATATTCAGGGTCTCGTGATTGCGACGACAGAACTTGTGCGCAATGTCGGTAAAAAATTTATTCGCACAAATAGTCAAGAAGCTAAAGAAGTAGTTGATCTTCAAGTGGGCGGACGTGAAATCAAACTTGCCGCCGACAAAATTTTAGAAAAGCAACTGATTAAAGGTTTAAGCAGTTTCGGCTTTCCTATCCTTAGCGAAGAGACTGGGTTTATTGACTCAAATAACTTCAAGAACTTGCTCTGGGTAATTGACCCGTTAGATGGCAGTTACAACTTCAGCAGAGGGCTCGGACCTTCGATGATTTCGTTGGCATTGTGGCAAGGTAATGAGCCTGTGCTCGGTGTGCTGTTTAATTTGGTTACAAAGCAACTGAGTTTTGGTGGACCAAAAATCGGCGCATACGTTGAAAAAGTTGTTGTACACGTATCTGATCGTGAAGAACGTGGTCAAGCAACTCTTTGCACCGGGTTTCCAAGTCGGTTTCCAATTGATGATCCGCGTGCAGTTGAAGCCTTCGCAACAACAATGCGTTCGTTCGGAAAGATTCGGATGATCGGCGCAGCAGCGGCGTCATTGTGGCTTGTTGCAACTGGCGCAGCCGATGTTTATGCCGAACACAACATTATGTTTTGGGATGTCGCCGCTGGCTTAGCAATCGTTAATGGCGCGGGTGGAACATTTGAAATCGAAGGAGTTGACTTGCCTGAGCGAGTCTTCAGCGAGCCGTGCACCGTGGTTGCAAGCAACGGCAAATTTGATGCTTCAGTATCAATGTTTGATGCGGTGCGTGGGCTGTGATGACGAGTCTTGATACAGGTGTCAAAAATGTCCGCAATGTAGGAAGATTCACGATTGGTGATGGTTCGCTTTCAGGAGTGGCAGATTTAGTAAATTCGCAACGCACAAAAGATTCACCTAATGCGGTCTATTTAATTGATGAGTTTTTTGAAAACAGTAATGATGTTCTTAACTCGCTAGGAATGATTGCTGGTGATGCGAAACATTTTATTAAAACCGCAAAAGAACCGACTACTCAAGGAATAGATGATCTTGTTGTCGCACTTCAATCGTCGGGTCACAACCAACCGGCAACAATTGTGGGGATTGGCGGCGGGATCACTCTTGATACAGCAAAAGCTGTAGCAAACTTATTGACAAATGGCGGCAAGGCAGCCGACTATCAAGGTTGGGATTTAGTGCGTGTACCTGGAATTCACAAAATAGGTATACCGACAATTTCTGGCACTGGTGCTGAAGCAACACGCACGTGTGTGATGACGAATCTCGAAACCGGTCTCAAATTAGGAATGAATAGTGACTACACAGTTTTTGATCACATTATTTTGGATCCAAGTTTGACTAGCACAGTTCCGCGCAATCAATATTTTTATACAGGGATGGACGCCTATATCCATTGCATCGAAGCACTTGCTGGTTCATATCGCAACGCAATTGGTGATGCATATTCTCGAGAAACCGTAAATCTTTGTCGAAATATTTTTTTAAGTAATGACATGATGGCTGATGCTCGACGAAGTGATTTGATGGTCGCCAGTTATTTGGGTGGGTGTGCAATCGCCACGAGTTATGTCGGGGTCATCCACCCATTTTCAGCAGCGTTGAGTGTTGTCTTTGGTATGCATCATTGTGTGGCCAACTGTGTCGTACTTAATGCGATGAGCGAGTTTTATCCCGAAGCACATAGCGAGTTTCGAACGATGATTGAGATGCAAAAAGTTGAACTACCGCGCGGTGTGTGTACAAACCTCACAGATGATTTACGCCAAGCCTTGATTGCCGCAACGATTAAACACGAAAAGCCACTTACCAATGCGTTGGGTACCGAGTTTCGAGCCACGCTCACGGACGCAAGGATCATCTCGCTGTTCGAGAAGATGTAGAGATCTCAGAGTAAAATCAATTCATGCCTGGGTACGAACTTATTGGTGCTGAAGAACAGGCGCAAGTCGACGATATTTTTCAACACGGTGGAGTTCTATTTCGCCACTCTTTCGATCACTTACGCCAAGACCGTTGGAAGGTTCGAGATTTTGAACAGGAGTTTGCAAAATCTATCGGCATGCCGCACGCACTTGCGGTTACATCTGGCACCGCAGCCCTGCGCATTGCACTTGCTGTTTTAGATTTACAACCAGGCGACGAAGTAATCACCCAAAGTTTTACATTCGTCGCCACCGTTGAAGCGATAATCGAAGCAGGAGCAGTACCAGTGTGTGCAGACATTGATGGCACATTAAATATGGATCCTGAATCTTTGAAGTTCTTAATCACTCCGAAAACAAAAGCCGTGATTGCAGTGCACATGCTGGGTACGCCTGCTCGACTGTTTGAAATTGATGATATTTGTCGAAAAAATAATCTCACACTCATCGAAGATGCTGCGTGGGGATGCGGTGGTTCACTTGACGGTCGGCCGCTAGGCACCTGGGGTCGAATGGGGACTTACAGTTTTGACTTTGCGAAAACAATGACCACTGGTGAAGGTGGAATGATCGTGTTTCATAACGAAGAAGATTACAAAGTTGCCGCTGCATGGCATGATCACGGTCACGAGAACAATCCGAGCGTGCCACGCTGGGAAGACACTCGCGCAAGTAGCGGCTTTAATTTTCGGATGACAGAAATGCAGGGTGCTGTTGGATTGGCTCAGTTGAAGAAACTTTCTCACGTCGTGACGATGCAACGCAAAAATCGAGATTCAATGTGGGCGGCGATACAAAAACTTCCTGGGATTATTCCGCGCGAGGTGCCTGTGGGTTCACATGAGACTGCCGACGCATTAATTTTTAGTGTGGCTGACAAGGCAACTGCAAGAAAATGCCGTGATTCGTTGTTGATCGAAGGTCTATCAACCAAAATTTTGCCCGAAGCGGTCACCTGGCACTTTGCTGGCACTTGGACGCACATGTCTGAACTCGTGGCTCGTCACGGTGGCGACCTAGCAAAAGCTTTCGAGCCATCGCGGTCGCGACTTGAACGCGCGGTTTCGCTGCCAGTCGTTGTAAAAATGGATGAGACGGTTCCGGAAAGATTACACACCGCGCTATCAAAAGTTTTGAGCTAAAAAAAACCATGACTCAGCCGGTAATCTCAGTCATCGTTGCGGCCTACAACCAAGAACGTTATTTGACTCGTTGCTTGCGATCATTGCTTGCGCAGAGTTTCGCGCGTGACAAGTTTGAAATCGTTGTCATCAATGACGGCAGTACAGATCACAGTACAAACGTATTAAAAGAATTTAGTGACGAAATAGTATTAATCACAAATGAAAATAATATTGGTTTACCTGCATCGCTGAATAAAGCAATCCGTCGAGCCCGAGCACCGTATGTAGTTCGCGTAGATGCTGATGATTATGTAAATAATGAATTTCTGCACTTATTACATGAGTTTCTCCGTGAAAATAAATACATGGATGCGATCGCTTGTGATTATCTTCTAGTCGACGAGAAAGAAGAAGTTCTGGCTCGAAACAATTGTTTAACTCAACCAATCGCATGCGGAATAATGTTTCGGACCGAGCAATTGATTGATATCGGCTTGTACGACGAAACATTTCTATTGCACGAAGAAACTGATCTTCGACTGAGGTTTACCGAGAAGTATCAAATTCACAGACTTGAACTACCGCTATATCGATATCGTCGCCATGCCAATAACTCAACTAATGATGTTGAGGCAATGGAGCATCACCGTCAGCGAATTATTCAAAAGCACGGCGAAAAGCACGCCGAAAGGTCCGTGCAATGACGATTTCTATTCAATTTGGTAATCGTCTAGTTAGTGAACACGATCGACCCTACATAATCGCTGAAATCGGTGTAAATCATGAAGGTTCGCTCGCGACAGCAAAACTTTTAATTGAAGCAGCAAAACGCGGCGGAGCAGATGCAGCAAAATTTCAAACCTATAAAGCAGGTTTAATAGCGTCAAAATTTTCGCCGTCATATTGGGATACAAGCGAAGAACCAACGACTAGCCAGTACGAATTGTTTACAAAGTACGACTCGTTTGGCGAAGCCGAATATAAAGAACTCGCAGATCATTGCAAAAAATTCGAGATCGAATTTGTTTCGACGCCTTTTGATCTCGGCGCCGTTGAGATGCTTGACCCATTAGTTAAGTATTTCAAAATCGCATCAGCTGATATTACGAACCCGCCATTACTCAAGAAAGTTGCATCAACGGGTAAGCCGATCATTTTGTCAACTGGGGCTTCACATATTGGTGAGATAGATGCAGCATTAGCGATTTTGCGCACATCAGGTGCCAAACAGATTTGCTTGATGCATTGCATTCTTAATTACCCAACTCGCGATGAGAACGCTCATCTTGGAATGCTCACGGGTTTACATAATCGTTACCCAGACCAATTGCTGGGGTATTCGGATCACACTTTACCAACTGAAGAAATGATGAGTTTGATTAGTGCACATTTGCTTGGTGCAGTTGTACTTGAAAAGCACTTTACTCTTGATAAGACTTTGCCTGGAAACGACCACTACCACGCCATGGATGAATTTGATTTGGCAAGATTTCAAGTCAAAGTTAAAAAAGTACACGAACTGCTTGGGCCAACACGAGACAAGGCACCAATTGCCACAGAAGATATTTCACGACTTAATGCGCGACGAAGCATCGTCTTAACACGCGATCTCAAATCTGGGCACGAGATCGTTGACAGCGATTTAGTTGCGAAACGTCCTGGTACTGGTGTTAGTCCGATCAGTTGGGATGAGGTAATTGGCAAAAAAGTAGTTCGAGATTTACCAGAAGATCACATTTTGACTTGGGATGACCTAACTAAATCATGACCCGGGTTGTTGCCGTGGTGCAAGCGCGCATGGGTTCACAGCGGTTTCCGGGCAAAATGTTGGCAAAACTTGGTGAACGTGACTTGTTGAGTTGGGTGTTGACTCGTGTGTGTGACGCTAAACAACTCGATCAAGTTGTGCTTGCAACTTCAGATGGTCGCGACGACGACGAACTCGCCAACGCAGCATCAAGTTTTGATGTGATCGTCGTTCGAGGTAGTCAAAACAATGTCTTAGATCGATTTATACAATCTGCAAAAATTGCTCAAGCAGATATAGTCGTTCGGGTTTGTGCGGACAATCCGTTTGTCGCCGCCGAAGAGATAGATCGCTTAGTTATTGCCCATGAATCTGGCAACTATGACTATTCGTGCAATCATCAGCAAAAACTTAACAACCGATATGCAGATGGTTTTGGTGCCGAAATTCTTTCAACAACACTGTTAAACAACATTGCAGATTCGACTACCCAGCAGTCGCATCGCGAGCATGTTACAAGTTACATTTGGGACAATGTAGAAAAATATAAAATTCAGGCGGTGGCTGCACCAGCTGAGTTAGCGTTTCCTGAAATTAAATTAGACATTGACACCCCACAAGAAATGCAACAGTTAAATGAATTTATTAATGAATTCGGGGTAACTATGAGCTCAAGCGCAGCAGAAATCGTAATAGCTTTCAATAAATTTAAGAATTCTTGAGTAGTCTGCAGGGATGTCAAATACCAAACCAGAAGTTGTGATTCCACAAACACCAGCGCCGATCGATTTAGTAACCGAAGATATTACGGTTGGCGACGGCGTTGAAGCCGTTAGCGGCAAGAGTGTGTCTGTGCACTACGTCGGTGTGGCATGGAGTACCGGAAAACAATTTGACGCTTCATGGGATCGCAATGAACCATTTGATTTTGGATTGGGTGCTGGTCAAGTGATTTCAGGCTGGGACAAAGGTGTCGTCGGCATGAAAGTCGGCGGACGCCGCAAACTTACAATCCCCGCAGACATGGGTTACGGCAGTCAGGGAGCAGGCGGAGTAATTAAGGGCGGCGAGACACTTGTGTTCGTTGTTGATTTACTAAACGTCTTTTAGTCAGCGGAGACTTGTTTTTTACGGTAGTGGTTTCGACAAAGTAATTCGTAACGCACAACATCGCCAAACAACGGTGCAACTGTATTTTTGTCAGTGTCACCGACCATCACGGTTTCACCTTCAACTACGACTTTTTCATTCACTAAGCGAGCATTATTCGTTGCTCTTGCGCCACACCAACAACGAGCCTCAACTTGCATTTCAATTCGTTGATCGGCAATTTCAAGCAACCGCCTTGTGCCATCAAATAGTAAGCCTTTGAAGTCGGTTATTAGACCAAATGCATAAACATCAACATGAAGCTCGTCAACAACCAATGCGAGTTGATCGCATTGCTCAATTGTGCAGAATTGAGCCTCGTCGCAAACAATAAATTGCAGTGGCATTCGAGACACGGCCAAGTCAAACAAATTAATTTCAGGAGCCATCTCGATCGCCGGTGTTGAAACACCAAGTCGACTTGTAACTTGGCCACCATCTCGGTCAAGTTTTGTCAGCAACAATCCAGCTAGACCGCGACTAGTTAAATTGTGATTTATCTGCAACGCCAGCGTGCTTTTACCTGAACCCATTGTCCCGTAGTTAAACCGTAACGTTGCCATCTCAGGTAAAAACAATACTCCGTTGTTGCTGATACTAAAAAAGCAAATTGGCGAATTGGTGAATTAGCCTGATTATTAATGACTTCTGAAGAAATCGCAAAATTTATTGATCACACACAACTCGCCCCCGAAGCAACTCCACTGGACATCGCCAATCTTTGCGTTGAAGCTCGTATGTTAAATGTTGCCGCAGTTTGTTTTTCACCATCGTTTTTACCGTTGTCAGCCTTATTGCTCGCTGATTTAATATCAAGCAATATTAATGTCGCATGCGTCATCGGGTTTCCATCTGGGGCACATGCAGGTGCAGTGAAAGCGTTTGAGGCGAGACAGGCCACACAGAATGGTGCAACAGAAATTGACATGGTCGTGAATTTGGGTTTTGTGTTTTCGGCAAATTGGCTGGAGCTTGGCGATGAGATTGCTCAAGTTCGTGCTGCGGTACCGCCTAATACTTGTCTGAAGGTAATAATCGAATCGGCCGCGCTAACCGATCCACAGATTGTCACAGTATGCAGAGTTGCCGTTGCAAATGGAGCAAATTTTGTTAAGACCTCTACTGGGTTTCATAAATCTGGTGGTGCAACAGTCGAAGCAGTCAAATTAATGCGCGCAACTGTGGGCGACACTATTGGTGTTAAAGCAAGCGGCGGAATCCGTACACGCGAAATGGCGCTAGAAATGATTAATGCTGGCGCTACTCGTCTCGGAACGTCGGCAACTCAAGCGATCCTCGCCGAATAGTTTTAGTTTGAGAAACCACGCATCGGCAACGAAGTGCGTTGCAGCCAATTATCACTCGGATAATTGGCCGTACCGTCAATTGCATGAAGTGTGTAGGCATGTCGCGGTTTGTCACTTGTATTTGGCCCCGAGCGATGCGGCAAAGTTCCGTTAAGCAAAATTAGAGTTCCACGCGGCGCTTCAAGTGGTACTAAACCTTCAGCGGGATATGGGGTCGAATCAAAAACTTCGTTGTATGTTGATTTTCGATCTGCAGTTCGCCGGTTGCGATATTTAACTGGTAGTCGATGACCACCAGGAAGCGCCCACATGCAACCGTTCTGTGTTGTGGCGTCGTCAATTGCAAACCAAAAGCCGATTACTGATTGTGGGTCAGTCCACAGATACGTGTGGTCAACATGGCTCGTGACTTCGCCACCAATACGCGGTTGTTTGAATATGTACATTGATTGCAATAATTTTTCTTGCTTCATGCCGATGGATTGTGCAACTGCAGCAAGGTGACTTGAATGACTGAAGTCATCAAATACCGGGTCAAGATCATGCATCGCGTGACCGAGTTTGTTGAGACACAAGTGTGCATCTTGACGAAGTTCACCGTGCTCATTGAATGCATCTTTTTCAAAAAAGCATCGAATCTTGTCGCCACTCGTCAAAAAATAATCATCTGAGGTGTGCACTGCCGTGCCGTCGGCAGTGAACACAGTTGCTTGTTCTGGCGATGGACAGTATTTTTCGGCAAGAACCATGGCTTGTTCGCGAAGTTTCAAACATGCTTGGGCGTCGACGAATTCTGGTAAAACCAAATAACCATTTTGATCAAAGAATTCTGTTTGTTTCGCCGTTAAGCCTTCTTGGATCTTCACGTTGTTGAACCACCTGGGTTTACAAATACAGACTCTTCAGGAAACGCGACCGGCAGCATTTCGCTGAGTTTTCGTGGCACGCCGTTGACTTCTAGCAACATGTTTGCACCACCATGCTCCCACAGCAACTGTCGACATCTTCCACATGGCGTGACTGGCTCGCCATTACCAACTGTGCAAACGGCGACGAGTCTTCCACCACCCGATTTAATTAATTCGCTGACCAAACCACATTCAGCACAAAGTGTTAACCCGTAAGAAGCATTTTCAACATTGCAACCAGTGATTATTCTTCCGTCGTCAACAAGTGCAGCCGCACCAACATGAAATTTCGAATAAGGCACGTAAGCATTTTTTGCAACTGCCAATGCGGTTGTTCGCAAAAGCTTCCAGTCAATTTGAGTTTCCATGTCTAAACCACAGTAGTACTAGTAGATCTATTAGTTATTGCTGACGCTCGCCAGCACTTGTTTGCCGAGTGCTTTGACCGCACTGACTGCTGCGTTGTGGTCAATTGTCAAACATTTTCGGTCTCGCACAATTACCTTGCCATCGACTAACACGTGAAGCACATCTGCGCGAGTAACTGATGTTGCAATAGTCGTGTGAGGATTGAAGTTGGGTGTTAGCGACGGCGAATCTGCATCAAGCACAATCAAGTCTGCTCGCTTACCAACTTCAAGAGAGCCGATCAAATGATCTAGTTGCAACGCCCGTGCACCGTTAATTGTTGCCATCCGCACAATGTCGAGTGCTGGCAATACGGCAGCATTTTTAGCAACAGTTTTTTGCATATAACCAGCCAGCCGAATAGCAATCCAAAGGTCAAGGTCATTGCCTGACGCAGGGCCATCTGTGCCAAGTGCAATGTTTACGCCCGCCCGTTGCAAATCTAAAATTCGAGCAATGCCACTTGCGAGTTTGAAGTTTGATGCAGGGCAGTGAACGACTGTCGCCGAATTGCTGGCGATGAGAGCGATGTCGTCATCGTTTAGGTGCACTCCGTGTGCCAACACGCTACGGCGCAACAGATTTGTATCTGCGAGAACCTGAATTGGTGTGCGGCCTGAATGACGATTAGAGACCAGTTTCATCTCGCCAACAGTTTCGGCAGCATGCACATGAATGCGGGCCTCATACTTTGCAGCTAGGGCGGCGATTGTTCGCAATTGATCTTCGCCGAGCAGATATGTGCTGTGCGGAGCAACCCAACCTGTTGACCCGAGTGAATCACGTGGAACTTCAAGCCATTTTGTCGCCCATGCAAGACGCTCATTAAATGGCAGTGGCTCTGGACCATCAGATTCTAAAAAGTTTGGACCAGTTTGAATTCGCATGCCACTTGATTTAGCAACTTCTAGTGCCGCGTCAGGCAAATAATACATGTCGAGCGAAGTCGTAATGCCACCGAGTAGAGATTCAAGTGCTGCAAGTTCTGTGCCTGCATGAACCGCGTTGTAATTAAGAACCTTAATTTCTGCAGGCATTAGACGAGCAAGAAAATCTTCGAGACTCATATCGTCGCCAAGCCCACGGAAGAGCGTCATGCCGAGATGAGCGTGAGTATTAATTAAACCTGGCATCACGATCGCCCCACGAGCATCTATAACTTCGTTGGCTGTATGGCTTATCTTTCCACTCGCAATTTCTCGAATAGCACCGTCTGCTCCAACAACTAATGAACCGTTATCAATCACAGAGCCTTGTGTATCGACAGTGACTATTTGTGCGTTGATGATCGCAACCTTGTCTTGTCCGTTTGTTTTGTTGTTCATAATTTTTGGCTTTCAATGTCGATTTGTTTAAGGATGTTTGCTAGCAAACTGCCAACTCGAGTCGCTGATGCTTTGCCTATTGCTAATACTTCTTCGCCAGATAGTTTTTCTCCTGAAATACCAGCAGCAAGATTTGTTGCAAGTGATAGAGCAAGAACTTCCATGCCCATATGCCGAGCAGCGATTGTCTCCATGACGGTTGACATTCCAACAAGATCAGCCCCCCAAACTCGCGCGGCGCGAATTTCTGCAGGTGTCTCAAAGTGTGGACCGTGGAAACCCATGTAGACACCTTCATGCAAAGTCGAGTCGACTTGCTGTGCGATTTTTCGCAAGCGTGCACTGTATGCGTCAGTCAGATCAACAAATCGTCCATGCAATGGCGCTGGCGCATCAGTGCCCGTCAATGGCGAGAAACCTGTCAGATTGATGTGGTCTGCGATCAGCGCAGTTGCGCCAACGCCCCAGTCGGTGCGTAAACATCCAGCAGCGTTAGTTAACACGATTGTCTTGCAACCAGCAAACGCTGCAGTTCGCACTGCGTGCACTACCGAATTAACTCCGTGACCTTCATAAAGATGTGTTCGACCAGTGAGTAACAATACTTTGGATTTACCCACCAGAACACTTTTTAAAGATCCGCCATGGCCAATGGCGGAAGGCTTGGTAAAACCAGGAATTTCTGTAACAGAAATTTCATTCGTTGCTTCAAGTACAGATGCTGCGTGTGCCCAACCAGAACCCAAAACGGCAAGAATGTCGTGTTTCGAACCGAACTTATCAACAACAAAATCTGCGGCAACTTTGGCTAATTCATAGGGATTAGTTTCAGTCGCAGAATTCATGGCTAAATGCTATGCCGATCTATTGACTTTGACTTATTTTAGAGAGCCTTCAAGTTCGTACAACACGATGGTGCTTGATTTTGCTACCCATAAGCCCGCGCCGGCTTGCTTAAAATATTTCGCAAGTTCGTTACGGTACCAAATACCGGTCCGTGAATAAATCTCAAAATCAGTTACATCCCGATCAACATTATTTCGTAAGTCGCTTTTTGTCGGTACTTCAAAAAATAAAACATGTTTCGTCGCTTTCGCCAAATTCTTAATCGCAGACCTAGCAGCCTGATCGTCGAGGTATTGCAACACACTCTGACAAATAACAAGGTCAAATTTTCTTTTAGGCGCCCAAGAACTGATATCGCGAAGTTCATGACCATATTTTTTGCAGGCGTGTTCGCTGACATCTACTGAAACAACTTTCGCACGTTGGTGGTTATTGCGGTACCAGTCACTCCAATATCCGACGCCCGCGCCAACGTCTAAAACTGATCGCACTTGGATATCCCACCAACTACAAAACTGATGCACGCCAGAGGCGAGTGTTTCAATCTTGCGACGCGAATGCATGGGCGTCGTTGAATAAAAGCGTTTAAAAAAACCGGCATCAAATTGTGTTCTAGGCACCTGTGTTGTGTATCAGGTTTATGAGTAGCCTTGCCACACGAGAAAAAACCAAAGAGAAATGAGACAAAATGTCGGTCTATGAAACGAAAATTGCTGGTCTAACCGGCGAGAATGATCTTCTGAATTCAATTAAAGGCACAGTAACGCTCGTGGTCAACGTCGCATCCAAGTGCGGTTTGACTCCGCAATATTCGGCTCTTGAGGCTTTGCAGAAAGAATTTTCGGCACAAGGTTTCACCGTGTTGGGTGTGCCGTGCAACCAGTTTGGCGCTCAAGAACCAGGTTCGTCTAGCGAGATTGAGACTTTTTGTTCGACAAATTATGGCGTTACTTTTCCGATATCTGAAAAAATTGAAGTCAATGGCGCAGGCCGTCATGCTTTGTACCAAGCGCTTACGCAAGTCGCAGACGACGAAGGACACTCGGGAGACATTCGTTGGAACTTTGAAAAGTTCTTGGTCAGTCGAGATGGCGCAGTTGTTTCTAGGTTTAAGCCGCAAACAACACCCGACTCAGCGGAAGTTGTGGCAGCAATCAAAGATCAGCTCGCCAAATAAATATGCAAAGAGTTACAGTCGCTGCGTTGCAGATGTCGATGTCGACTGAAGTTACTGCAAATATTGCAACTGCCGAACGACTTGTGCGAAGTGCAGCAAAACAAGGTGCACAAATTATTTTGATCCCAGAACTATTTGAGGGTCATTATTTTTGCAAAGATCAGACAACGCAAGACCTGAATCGTGCGATTGAAATATCTTCGCACCCGACGGTGGCACACTTTGCCAAAGTTGCAAAAGAACTCAGCGTTGTTTTGCCGATCAGCGTTTATGAGCGGGCCAACAATTCGTTATTCAATTCGGTAGCGATAGTTGATGCCGATGGCAAAGTGCTTGGCACATATCGCAAGAGCCATATTCCAGATGGGCCGGGATACAACGAGAAGTTTTATTTCAGTCCTGGTGATACGGGTTTCAAAGTTTGGCAAACCAAGTATGCAAAAATTGGTGTTGGCATTTGCTGGGACCAGTGGTTTCCAGAAGCTGCGCGAGTGATGACATTGCGTGGAGCAGAAATTTTGTTGTATCCGACAGCTATTGGTAGCGAGCCATCAAATCCTGAACTTGATTCTTCTGGCCATTGGCAACGAGCGATGCAAGGCCACGCGGCAAGTAACTTAACGCCAGTTATGGCCGCTAATCGCACAGGGCGCGAAGTTGGGCGTGCAACTGAGATTACTTTTTACGGGTGTTCATTTATCTGTGACGCAACTGGAGCAAAAGTTGCTGAAGCAAATCGAACTGAAGAAACTGTATTACTGGCGACTTTTGATATTGAAGCACAGAAACTTGCTCGAACTTTTTGGGGATTATTTCGTGATCGGCGACCTGAGTTGTATAAGCCGTTAATGACTTTAGACGGCTTTGACGCGTGAGCATGCCCGCCGAGTTTGCTCGGCATGAACGAACTGTTATTTGTTGGCCGGCGCGGTCAGAAATATACGGCACGCGTCTTGATGAGGCGCAGACGGCACACGCCGCTCTAGCAAATACGATTTCGGGTTATGAACCCGTGACGATGATTGCAAATCCGCATGATCTTTTGAGTGCTCGCCGGGCATGTGCCGAAAGCGTAGAAGTTGTTGGACTTGAAATTGATGATGCATGGTTTCGTGACTCTGGGCCGAATTATGTAATTGAAAATGGCGAACTGATCGCGACCTGCTGGCAATTCAACGGTTGGGGCGAAAAGTTTGTGCCGTTTGATAAAGATGCGACGATTGCGTCGCGTTGGGCCGCCCAGGCAGGTCATAAAACGCGAAAAATTGAAATGGTGCTCGAAGGCGGGTCACTAAATGTTGACGGCGCCGGAACGCTGATCACAACCGAGCAGTGTTTGCTCAACCCAAATCGCAATCCGAAACTTTCGCGTGAGCAGATCAATGAAAAACTTTGTCGAGAACTTGGCCAGCAACAAGTCGTGTGGTTGCCATTTGGTCTGGCTCTCGACGATGACACCGATGGTCATGTCGATAATGTCGCTTCATTCATTGGGCCAAAGACCGTAATCATGCAGGGTTGCGACGATAAAAATGAACCAGATTTTGTGCGCTGTGCGGCAAATATTGCAGTAGCAAAAGACGCAGGTTTAATCGTGCGTGAGATACCAGTGCTGCCATTCGTCGTAACTGATGGCGTGCGTGCAACTGTGCCATATTTAAATTTCTATATCTGTAATGGTGCAGTGATTGTGCCCGTATGTGGGCACGATGCTGATAGTGAGATGCTTGCGCTACTTGGTGAATATGTTCCTGATCGAGATATTGTCGGGCTAGAAATTGGCGCAATTCTTGCGCATGGCGGCGGTGGCATTCATTGCATCACCCAGCAAGTGCCAGCGATTTAGCTCATCAACTAATCGATTAACGCCTCAATTAGCTAGTCGATTAGCTAGTCAATCAACTAGTCAATTAGCTAGTCGATTAATGCATCGCTGCGCACTCGGCGTTGTTCTGCTTCTTCGTGAGCAGGAAGTACTCGGCCAAATAGTTGCCGGGTTCGTTCGACGCGACCAATAACCCCTGGTTCGGCGGTGTAGGCAAAGATCGCAGCATGACGAGGTTTGGATGATGTAGGCACTCTGGTTACGCGGTGCAACGAATGCCTGCCGCGAAAAATTTGTAAATCGCCAGCGTGAAGTTCAAGGGTTTTTACTTCAGAGCGGTCGTCATCAAGAACTTTTTGAATGCGATCGAAAGACTCATCATCTGGGGTTCGAATCATCGGAACATATTCAAAAAGTCCACCTTCGTCGGCTTCATCGATCATTGCAGTCACTGCAAATTCGTTTGTGTCAAAATGCCAAGCAAATTGTTGACCAGGGTCAAGAATATTTGCTGTGAGACCTGCCAGTGGGTCTGCATAACAATAAACCGACTGAGTCTCAAGACAATCTCTAATAAATGCTGTGAGTGCTTCGCTGCGAAACATCACATCTATTGCTAGCGAAGAATTCCACGAGTCTCCAGGAATAAAACCACTTGAGCGTTCAATAAACGTGTTGACCGGGTGATGATTGGGGTATGCAGGGTTGTTTGTTGAATGAAAATATGGATTCATACTCGAGGTCGAAAAGTGAGTTGTCTGTTTGCGCGCGATGATTTCTTGGCTAATAATCTTCACCGCAGTCGGACGAAGCAGATTTTTGATTACGGCACAACCGTCGTGTTGCAGTTGTTCGCGCGCCTGAGATAACGCAATTTTGTATTCGGGGCTCGCAGTCTCGTCAAGCGGATAGACGTTGAAATCAACAAGATCATCAACGCGGTACGAACGAGTCATTTAAGAGCTCCGTTCATGGCTGCGATCATGATTACCATCATGATTCCCAGGGTGGTGTCCACTCACCTTCAAGTCGCATTGAAATTTTCGCATCATCTTCAATTCGTTTGGCTACATGCAACTCGGCTGCGTTGGCCCCGTAGCGTTCGCTGGCAATCGTAAATGCATGCACTGCAGCAGCAGTCATTGGTAGATCTGCGTTGACTTGTTTAGCAAGTTCATTAATTAGTCCTAGATCTTTTAAGCAAAGTTCAAGCGAGAAAGACGGGTCGTAGTGTCCTGCAAAAATTGATGGCGCATCGTGCCGCACAACGAAGCTGTCGCCGACACTCTCTTTGATTGCACCCCAGAGCGTGCCGAGTTCGACTCCGTTAGCGATGCCAGTTGCAAAGCCCTCGCCGATTGCGGCGGCGGCGATGAACCAAAGTTGATTTGTTACGAGTTTGACAACATTGCCTGTGCCGAGCGGGCCACAATAAATAACAAGACCGAGGTTTTCTAGTATCGGTTTGACGCGGTCGAGACTTTGCTTGTCGCCACCGACAAATAATGTCAACTTTCCATTTCGCGCACCGTCAACTGCGCCAGTCACGGGCGAATCTAAAATCGAAACGCCAGTTGGTGCTTTGCTCGCCAACTCGATTATTAACTCTTTTCGGTTGGTCGTCAGGTCAACCCAGATTGCGCCGTGTTTGAGACTCTGCAATGCATCATTATCAAGCATGACTTTTTCGACATGTTCTGGTCGGGGCAGAGAGGTGAACAACACATCAACTTGAGATGCACACGCGGCAACCGATTTTGACGCAGTGGCGCCGTGATCAACGGCGAGTGTTACGGCGTCAGAGTTAATGTCAAAAACTCTTACGTTCAGCCCGGCAGCAAGCAACCGCTTACACATCGGTAAGCCCATATTTCCGAGGCCAATGAAACCAATGTTCATTAGGGCAGATTAGTTGCTAGACGGGGGCGTCCATTGTGCGCAAAGGCAAAACTTGCGCAGGCAAACTTGCCCACATATCGCTCAGCAGATCATCGCGCAATGACCTCACCGAATCGTCGCTCCAGCGATTGACATGTTGCAATGGATCGTTGGCCAAGTCGTAAAGTTCACCCTCGCCGGCCTTATTCATCGTGCCGTCAAGCGCGGCAGTGCATACCCAATTATCACGACAAATTGTTCGTAGGTGAACTAGTTTTCCGAACAACACACTGTCCCATTCTGTGAGCACGCGTTCGTGGCCGAGTTTTTCAGCGTCGGCATTATCGACTGGCAACCTTGGTGCTTCTGTGTATGAAGGTTTTTCAAGTCCGGCGATATGGGCAAACGTTGCAGCAAGTGAAACTAAACCAACTGGTGCGCTAACTCGCGCAGGAGTGATATTCAAACTCGGCGCTGGTCGCCAAATTAGAGGCAGCCGCATCAACGAATCAACATGATACGGACCCTTGAATAGCAAACCGAAGTCACCTTGAAACTCGCCGTGGTCAGTTGTGTAAACAACATCAAGATCATTAGCCCAACCGCGTGCTGTGATTGCACCGAGCACGTCGCCGATCGCTTCGTCGATCAACTCGTTTTCAACATGAGTGAACGCATTGACTTCGCGAACTTGGTCTGCGGTCAATGTGGCGGGAACCCAATGTGCCGGCGCTTCATAATTAGAAACAAAAGTGCCGTCATACCAACCGCGCCAATGGCGCAATTTGTCATCAAGAATTTTTTCGCGTTTTGATTTATCTGCAACATAGCCATCTGGCAGGTCAAGATCGCGCCATGGCACGCGGTGCAACTCTGATGCTGGAGGATCCCATGGATGATGCGGATCTGGAAAACTCATCCAACAAAACCAATTTTTGTCGGCAGGCAGCGAATTCAACCAGCTGATTGTTTGTTGCGCCACCCAATGCGTGTGATACCACTCAGTTGGAATCGGATTTATTTTTAGTTGCGGCGCATTCGTATCGCCACCACCTTGAGCGTTTACTTGCAATTCGTTGTCTAGAACTCTATAAAAACCAGCAATCACCTCAGGGTGATTGTCGCGAACCCACTGTGAGTAATGCAATTGACCAACCGCTCCGTGCGTTGATAACTCCATGTGGTCAAAGCCACGATGCGGATCAGCAGGGTTGTCAGTTGTTTGACGCTCATTACCTAAACGATTTTCTGTAAATCTCAAAAATGGATCAAGTAGCGGTTCGAAATGTGCTTTGCCGATCAGCGCAGTTGCGTAACCTAC
>CALACK010000011.1 GCA_937890395.1 uncultured Acidimicrobiaceae bacterium
TTAGTACGGTGATTCCTAGTTCTTTTGCGGCCACAAGATCAACGCTGTCTAAACCTGTTCCTACTCTGGCAATAACTTTGAGCGATTTTGCAGACTTTAAGACATTTTGTGTTAGCGGTTCTAGACCGGCGATTAAGCCAATTGTGTCAGTGCCGAGCAAGTCGATGACCTGTTCTTCGGTCAGGCGAGCCGCGAATGGGTTGAGTTTGACCTCGACTCCGGCTTTCTTGAGATCCGACAGCTGTGCGAAGTTGTCCAAGTTAAAACTTGATGTAGATATCAATACTTGCAAAGTTGCACTCCCTGTTTGTTGAAGATAACGCTAGTCGGGAATCTGCAAAATAATTGTTAGTGCTACCAATCGGCGCGCAATGATTGAACCATCGCAACAAATTGTGAGTTGCCTGGATCATAATTAATAATCTCGTGCATCGTTTCAGAGCGCACCTTCTCCCAGTCGTCGTTTGAGGCTGCGAGAAGGTAATTCAAAATTTCTTCGAATCTATTTTCGTCAAGTCGATTTGTCCAAAACTTTCCGTCATCAGATAGCGAAACTGGCCAGCCGAATTTAATAGATGGTGAATCAATAATTTCGGCGTCGATTAAAAGTGCCGCTGTTTTTTTACCACGGGCGAGAGACTCATATCCAAGAGTGCTGCTCGTAAATACCACGATCTCTGATTCGTCTACAACTGCGTAATTAATTGTCGTAGTTTGTCTCTGCGCGATCGTCCACGAAAAATCTTTCAATAATTTGTCGTAATACGCCTTTTCGCCTACAAAATCTTCGTCTTTACCAATAATGACTAGGTCTAGGTTATTGTTCTTGCAAAAATTTGCGAGAAAAATTATTGTCTGCTCACGGCGATCAATTATTTGGCCGTATTGAATTGGAAAGCTCGGCAACGAATCCGGAATGACGATTGATCTAGCGAGCCCAGGTCGGTAAGTCGAGATATATGCGACTGTTCGTTTATTTGATTTAGTGATTGGCACTAAATTATTTTTGAAACTTCCAATTGGCACAATTTCACCTTCAGTGTATTTGGCATATGTAGCGCCAATTGCTGACCCGAATACAAACATCTTGTCAACAAAGTTTTTGTGCAAACTCGAAGCCACCGAATTGGTTTCAAAAAGATCATGCGGATCAACACGAACACCATTTTGAATCAGGACAGTTGTGATTTCTGGGAAGCGGTTTTTGACTTGAAAAAATGCCGGAAAGTTATCAATGAAAGTTATAACTAATTTTGGTTTGACGATTTCGATGTAAATAAGTGCATAGTTTTGTGCACTCAGGTCTCGATCTAACAAACATCGCAACGCCACCCATATATTTACTTCGTGCTCTCGAAGGTCTAATACTTGAAATTCATCTGGCGAGAAATATGGAGCGATTACCTCGGCACCAGTAACAAAATATAGAAGAACCGGTTTGTGGCGTGGCGGAAGTATTCTCCAGCGAAGTCTTGTCAGCGACTTTAGTAGTCGCCAGAGACGTCTCATTTAGACCAAAGGTACTCAAGCTCATTGAGAGGGCTTGCCCATCGAGCGTTATAGTTTTGAATCGTTTCTTTAAATTCTTTAATTGCTTTTTCGCTTGCGAGATTCTCAATAGATTTAATAATTTGTAGGTAGATTTCTTCTTCAGAAGATGAACCCTTAGAGACAAACGAAAACGATGAAGTTGATTTGCCGGCAGAAATTTGTGTGCGTGGCAGTGACTGTTGTTTAAGCACGCGCTGAGTTCGTTTGGTGCTGGTTCTGTCAAGAAACTTCTCAAGTTTGTCGATCGTGCTGTTTGGGTCTGTCACTGCTTGTTCAAACGCAAGTACCAGCAACGGCTTATCAGATTTGGCGAGCGAATCGATTAGCTCAACCACAGAATTCTGAATTCGGGAAATTGACAGAAGAGCACGGTCGGCAATTGATGAATCGACGAACTCGTCTGCCCATGCTGCGGCGAACCATGGAATTTTTTCTCCTTTATAGTCAAATGAAAGAGTGAATTCACGAGCTCGTTCAAAATTTGCGATGTAGCCACGGACATTGTTAAATAAATGCACTGGATGCCGAACCACTTCAATCAACTTCATTCGAGATCCGTAAGCCTCAAAAAGTAGATTGGAAACTGAAAATAAGCCGTGCGAAGCAATTAGCAAGGCAAGATTTTGTGAATTTATTACTTCAATGACAGAGTCGCCGCCTTTATGAAATAGACGCCCGAAGTAGGAAAGACTGCCAGGGTTGTTTCGAAGTCCAGTGTCGTCGGACCAGCGAAGGTTTACCTCACGACCAATGAGGTTGTTGTACTGAGTGTGATCTGCGTAAATTTTAAGCAAAGTTTTGGCTGCGTCATCACTCATCTTGCCGACCGAATGCGTAATACATACGTATTCGTAAATTCCATCAACTTTCTTTTTCTCAACTCCAGTTAATGAACCAACTATTGATGTGACAACTGATTTGCCACCGCCCCAAAATCCGTCAACAATTATGATGTCATTTGTAAATGAGTTGTAATGTTTTAGTTCAAGATTCATTGACTAATCTTTTCATCTGCTGATCGTTGTCGCGTGGCAATATTGTTCGAGACACAAAATGCCCTTATCTCATTAAAGTTAAACTTTTTATAGTGAAGAGAATCAGCGATGGCAACACCTGTTGGTTTGCTGACTTGCATCAACTCTTTTAGGTGGTCCAATTTGCCGAATCCACCGCTTGCAACCACAGGTATATCAACTAATTTCGTTACGGCACTTACTAGTTGACAGTCGAAACCATTTTTAGTGCCCTCTTGATCGACAGAGGTTAGAAATATCTCTCCAGCACCTAGCTGGGCTCCGCGCTCTGCCCACTGCACAACATCTAGACCAGTTCGCTCACGCCCGTTATCTGTATAGGCCTCCCACTTGCCTGGTGAAGTTTGCTTTGCTTCGATTGACAAGACAATTGTTGAAGAGCCCCAGACATCGGAAATTTTTGTAATCAAACTTGGGTCCTTAACTGCAGCTGTGTTAATTGCTACTTTGTCGGCGCCTGCACGAAGCAAAGCTCGAGCATCTTCAACTGATCTGATTCCACCACCAACAGTCATTGGTACAAAAACATGTTCTGTCGCGCGGGTCACGACGTCTAATAAGTTATTTCGTCCATAGAGACTGGCGACAGTATCCATGTAAATAATTTCGTCTGCGCCATCGTTGTAATATTTTTCGGCATGCACTTGTGGGTCGCCGACAACTCGCAAGCCCTCAAGGTGGATTCCTTTGATTAAATTAGCGCCCTTGATGTCAAGGCGGGCGATTATTCGAAGTATTTGCCGAGGAGTAAGCGAATTTACTTGACTTGGTAACGAAGAGACCACTGACCTTTATTGTACGACCATA
>CALACK010000012.1 GCA_937890395.1 uncultured Acidimicrobiaceae bacterium
TGAAATTATTTGCTTCGTTTCCGCGACGAAACTGATTTAACTGATGAAGCTCTCGGTCTTGACACAGATTTTTTTGAAATAGTTTCGGCGCCGGCAAATAAACGCTTAGTTATTGCTAATCCAATCAAAAACACTAAAACAAAAAATATCGGCAAGATTACGGCACGCAACAAACCACCGCGACCGTTGCGCAACAACGAGAAAACTCCAGCATCAATCGGCTGGCCGTTAGGCAGCAGTGTTAAAATCGGATCTTCAATAAATGGGCAAGGTTTGTCAGACTCATCAACACCCACGACGGCGTCTCCGGCGAAGAGTTGTTTCTTGGCGCGCACTTTGGATTCAAGGGTCGAAAACAGTTCACTGCCACCCGCGCCAACTAAATAGGTAGTGCCGACGTTTAAAAATCTTGTCTCGCGTTCGGCGTATCGAATTGAAATCGCTCCTGCATTGACATACGCACCGAGCGAACCACCACGCACTTGCACGACGCTAAAAATTGCTGCCGCATCATCGGCAGAGACAAGTTGGCCAAGAAATGTCGCGATCGCCGCACGTGGGGCGACGCATCCAGCCGGAAGCGTCGTCTGTGTTGTTGGATCAATTAACGGGATGCTCTCGTCAATTGAACTATCGCCCGTGCCTTGCTCATCGGGGACCGAGTCATCAATTGGTGGCGCCGCAGCACGCACAATTTGCGAGCTACAAATAAACAGCGTCGCAACTAACGCAACCGCAGAAATTATCTTCCGGTAAATTTTGGGTCTCGCTTTTCAGTAAATGCCCGCATCGCCTCTGCCGTGTCATTGGTTGAAAAATTGATTGTCTGTGCGGCCGCTTCGTCGTCTAAAGCTTGTTCAAGAGTTAAATTCAAAGAATTGTTGAGTAGTTGTTTTGTTTGCGCCAATGCAATCGGCGGACCGGCCGCAAGTTTTTGCGCCCATTGATCAACAAATGCATCCAGCTCGTCATCTGGCAAAACACGATTCACTAAACCCATCTCGTATGCATCCGTCGCCCCAATAATTTCTCCAAAAAAAGCTAACTCTTTGGCACGATGCAAGCCAATTCGGCGCGGCAAAACCCACGATCCGCCAAAGTCAAGTGACAGCCCACGACGAACAAAAATTTCAGAAAACCGCGAGTTGTCTGCAGCCACAACCAGGTCACATCCCAAAGCCAAATTGCAACCAGCACCAACCGCGACGCCACGCACTTTGGCGATTGTTGGCTGCGGCAACTTATGCAGCGCGATACAGGCTTCGTTAACTCGACGCATCGCCGCCAGTTGATGCACATCATTTCGCGAAGCGGTTTCGTTGCGCACTGTTGCGTCACCACGACCACTTAGATCTGCACCCGAGCAAAAATCTCCACTGGCACCTGTAATCACCACGACTCGGTCTGCAGAATTACCGGCGATCTCTCGAAATATCTCGGTGAGACCATTCCACATTGAGCTGTCTATGGCGTTTTTCTTTTTTGGCTGGTTAATTGTCACAGTTACAACAGAATCTTCGCGCATAACACCAAGAGTTTCCATTTGATAGACGATACTTGCAATATGGGATTCAACCCGACCCGCAAACGAGCCACTCGCCCAATTGACTATTTGATTGTGGCTAGTGCAATGCTCGCAATCGCTGCACTTATCATCTGGGCATTCGCCGGCTAATTTAATGGCTAATTTAATAGTTAATTAAATGGCTAGCTGAATGTCAAAATCAATTTGGAATGGACTGTATGGCGATGTTGAGGTTCGCCGTGTGCAACCGTACGAAGCACTAAAGATGTATATCTGCCCAGGCTGCAACCAAGATATTTACGAAGGCATGGGACACTATGTTTGTGTGCCAGTTGACGCGCCCGACATGCGTCGCCATTGGCACTACGCCTGCTGGGATCGTCGATCGTAACTTTTTAAAATGCATTGTGCAACACATCAAGTTGCGTACCTAAAACAGCAACAACATCAAATCGAATTTCACCGCGTAATTCGTGATGAGCAGACAGAAATTTAGTTGTCGCAATGCGTAACTTTTTTTGTTTCACTTGCGTTACCGCTTCAAAAGGTGAGCCATAACTATTTGTTGCTCGAGCCTTGACTTCAACGACGGCAATTATTGCGCCAGTAGCGCTCGCCATGATTGCGACAATATCTAGTTCGCCCTCTCGGCAGTGCCAATTGCGAGCAATAATCTCGTAACCACTGCGTTCGTAAAATCTCGCGGCTAAGTCTTCTGCCCACTGGGCTCTTGCCATTCGCGCCACAGCGCGCTGTTCTGGCGTTAAACGTCGAGCGGAGGAAGTTCTTCGATGTTCAAATCTTTGAAGCTCATAACCCGTACTCTGGGCACGAAACGGCTCTTGCGGTAAAGATCCCATACCCATGCGTCAGACAGCGTCACCTCAAGTAGCGGTCGCACGCCTTCGGCGATGACCTTGACATCAACATTGTTGGCCAGATAAAACCGACGATCTGTTTCTACCGCGAACTTAAACAAATTAACGACATCTGAATACTCTTGGGCTAGTTGAAGCTCACGTTCGGCTTCAAATTGTTCAAGGTCGTCAGTATTCAATGTGTACGCGACAAAAATCGGCCGGCACGCAATTGACTAGCAAAAAATTATTACCGATCTTCGCGAAGTTCACGAACTTTGGCAGATTTACCAGTTCGCTCACGCAAGTAATTAAGTTTCGCGCGACGAACATCGCCACGCTTCACAACTTCAAGCTTCGCAACTGAAGGGCTGTGCATCGGAAATGTGCGCTCAACACCTACGCCATAACTGAGCTTGCGAACTGTATAAGTCTCGGCGATACCTGATCCAAAAATTGAGATGATATTGCCCTGAAAAATCTGCACGCGCTCTTTGCCGCTTTCAACAACACGAACATGAACTTTTACTTCATCACCTGGGCCAATTTTCGGGATATCAGTGCGAAGTGATTGCTTGTCGACGATGTCTGTTGTTTTCATAAGACTATTTAGGATACGGCACGCAGGGGAACTCTTCCAACAGTGTCCTTTCGACATTGCTTAAGCCACCACGGCGTTCGATTAGATCTGGACGAACCCGAACCGTGCGATGTAACGCCTGGGCGCGTCTCCAGCGGTCTATTTTGGCGTGATCGCCGTTGCGCAAAACCTCAGGCACCGCCCAACCCCGAAACTCTGCCGGCCTTGTGAAATGAGGCTCTTCAAGCATTCGAGCAGCCCCAAAACTTTCGGTAACAGGCGAAACCTCGTTGCCCATGACACCCGATAAAAGTCGCGTTGTCGCTTCAATGACAAGACAAGCTGCGACTTCACCGCCAGCGAGCACAACATCGCCAATTGAAATTTCAGCGTCAACTAGGTGTTCAACAACACGATGATCGACACCCTCATAGCGCCCACAGAGCAAACTAAAGCCTCCAGTTTTACTGAGATGATCGGCATAGTCCTGATCAAATTTTTCGCCGCCGGGCGAAAGCAACAACAATGGCCGAGGTGGTTGCACGGCTTCGACTGCAGTAAAGATCGGTTCTGGGCGAAACAACATTCCGGCGCCGCCACCATAAAGCGCATCATCAACGCGCCGAGATTCGTCGCCATAATCACGTAAATCATGACAGCGTAAATCGACTAGAGATTCTTGGCGCGCCCGACCGAGCAGACTTTCACTGCAAAAATCGTCAACAAGTTTCGGAAAGATCGTGAAGACATCAATGCGAAATGGCACCGTATTAGTCATGTTCTTCGGCTGTTTCATCGGCTGTTTCATCAGCTAGTTCAAATAATCCTTCAGGCGGATTAATCGTGATCAAGTCTTTGGATCGCTGGGTAATAAACACGACTGGCACGAGTGCCCCAGACTCAAGCTCAAGCAACGAATGTGCCGGGTTGTCTACAACCGAAACGCATTTCCCATAACGAGTACCAGAGACGTCAACCACTTCTGCCCCGATTAATTCGTGCACCCACATAACCGATTGATCTTCAATTGGCTCGCCATATAAATCTGATTTAGAAATTCTCTCTGCAGCATTGCGATCATCAATACCGGCAAAATGCATTAGCCAACTGCTCGGCTGTAGTCGCGCGCTAGTTACCGTGATCCAATTATTTTGTAACCAAAAACGTGCCCCAATTTTGGTGCGTTCTGGGCGATCAGTAAAAAAAGAAACGTAGACATCGCCACGAATACCATGTGGTCTCGTTACGCGACCAACATGCAACAAACCCTTTGGAGTCTGGGCGTCAGTCGTCGAGAAAGTCGACATCGACTTCGGCATTGTCGCGCGAAGCGGCAGCACGCACAACGGCGCGAATACTTTGCGCTGTACGACCACGACGACCAATTACTCGACCTAGGTCCCCGTCTGCGACGCGAACTTCAAGGATTATCTTTCCTTCGTCATCCAATGATTCAACCTTTACCGCATCTGGTGTATCAACAATTGAACGCACGATATGAGTCAAAACTGAAGTTGCTATTGGAGCCAAAACTGCATTGGCGTTAACTGAATCAGACATTTTTTAAAACTTTCTTGTTATTAATCGAAAAATAAAACTATTACTCAGCCAAATTACTTTGCTGGTTTTTTAGTAGCTTGAAACTCTGCCCATGTGCCAGCGATTTCTAGCAATTTGCGCACTCGGTCTGTCGGCAATGCACCTTTTTGGAGCCACAAAATTACTCTGGCGCTATCAACCTTAAGTGCAGAAGGTTCTTGCTGTGGCTGATAGGTGCCAAGAATTTCAAGAAAGTTTGTATCCCGTGCTGAACGAGTGTCGGCAGCGACGATTCGATAGTGAGGCCTCTTGGTTTTACCAACACGAGAGAGACGCAATTTTACTGACATGGATATCCGATCTTTGAGCGAAATGGTCCAATTGAACCGACCACTTAGGCTACCTTGTCCCGAGTCGCGAACTCAACGCTGCGGCCAATTCGTCAGGCATTGCTGAACCTTTGGTGCCTTTGGCTGCCTTACCAGATTTACCGCCACGCATCGATTTTCCGCCCATTTGTTTCATCATCTTCTTCATTTCGGTGAATTGTTTAACTAAACGATTGACATCGGCAACGGTTGTACCCGAGCCTTTTGAGATTCGTATTCGCCGTGAGCCATTAATTAGTTCTGGGTTCGCACGCTCTTGCGCCGTCATTGAAAAAATGATTGCCTCTGTACGCGCCACCTGATCATCTGGAATCTGCGCGTTCTTCATCTCCTTAGGCACGCCTGGCATCATCCCCATAATCCCCTGAAGCGACCCCATTTTTTTGAGTTGCTGCAACTGCTCAAGAAAATCTGCAAGTGTGAACTCACCCTCAAGCATTTTTGCGGCGGCCTCTTCTGCTTTATCTTTTTCAAAAACTTTTTCGGCTTGTTCAATCAATGTGAGCATGTCGCCCATTCCTAAAATGCGACTCGCCATACGATCTGGATGAAATTGTTCAAACGCGTCAAGTTTCTCGCCAGTAGCTGCAAAAGCAATCGGCTTGCCGAGCACATGTTTCACCGAAAGTGCAGCACCACCGCGTGAGTCGCCATCAAGTTTTGTCAATACGACACCATCAATCGAAAGTGTTGCATCAAAGGCCTGAGCCACAGCGACAGCGTCTTGACCAGTCATTGCATCGACAACCAAAAACGTGTAGTTAGGTTTGACTGCTTTTGAAATGTCTTTTACTTGTTGCATCATCTCTTCGTCAATTGCCAAACGACCTGCCGTGTCAACAATCAAAACATCTTTACCGAGGCTTTTGGCTTCAGCCAAACCAAGTTGCGCAGTTTTAACAGGGTCACCAGGAGCAGAAAAAACTGGAATATTTATTTGAGCACCAAGAACGCGCAATTGTTCAACTGCGGCTGGGCGTTGCAAGTCGGCACCAACAAGCATTGGCTGTCTGCCCTGCGACTTAAACCAACTCGCGAGTTTGGCCGCACTCGTAGTTTTACCCGAACCTTGTAGGCCGGCCATCAACACAACTGTTGGTGGCTGACTGGCATACATAATTTTTAATGTCTCTCCACCGAGCATTGAAACAAGTTCATCGTTGACTATCTTTATTATTTGCTGGCCGGGGTTTAGCGCAGTCGATGAAGTTGCACCAACTGCCTGTGTGCGAATTCTCTCAACGACATCGCGAACCACGGTGACATTGACATCAGCTTCAAGTAGCGCAGTTCGAACCTCTGCTAAAACTTCGGTTACATCTTGTTGCGTTAATCGACCACGATTGCGGAGGTTTTTTAGAACACCGCCGAGTCGATCTGAAAGAGTTTCAAACATCGCAGGTCAGGTTACCTGCAAATATTTATTCGAACCAAGTTGACTAGTTGAATAACGCCGAGACAAATTCGGTGGCATCAAACGCAACAAGATCGTTAATAGTTTCTCCGAGTCCGACGAGTTTCACTGGTATTGCGAGTTCAGTTTCGATTGCAAACACGATGCCACCTTTGGCTGAGCCGTCAAGTTTTGTCAACACGACGCCCGTGACTTGCGTTGACTGCGAAAACTGTTTGGCTTGACTTAAGCCGTTTTGACCGGTAGTCGCATCAATCACCAACAGAACTTCGGTGACCTTGCCACCTCCTTTGTCAGCAACTCTTCGAACCTTGGCAAGTTCCTCCATCAAGTTGGTGTTGTTTTGCAATCTCCCCGCGGTGTCAGCAAGCACGAGATCTATTTTTTGTGCGGTGGCTCTGGCAACGCCGTCAAAAATCACCGAACTAGGGTCTCCACCTTCAGCGCCGCGAACGATTTCGGCACCAGATCGCGAAGCCCATGTTTCTAGTTGCTCCCCTGCCGCAGCGCGAAACGTGTCGCCAGCCGCCAACAGAACACTGCGTCCAAGTGCGCGTTGTTGGGCAGAAAGTTTGCCGATGGTCGTTGTCTTACCAGCACCGTTAACACCAACTACTAGCCAGATATTTGGAGCACCCAAAGATGAGTCATAATTTAGCTCACGCGAGATTTGCGATAACTGTGAAGTCATTTCATTTTGTAAAGCAGAAGCCAAATCATTTGGTTGAGTAATTTTTTTGGCTTTAACGAGTTCACGTAGTGGCGCCAGAACTCGCGAAGTAGTTGTTACACCAACATCAGCACGCAACAATGCTTCTTCAAGTTCTTCCCAAGTTTGTTGCGTGATAGATGACCTAGTCAAAGCAACCGAAATCGCGCCGGCAAATGACGACCGTGTCTTAGATATTCGGTCGCGAACCGA
>CALACK010000013.1 GCA_937890395.1 uncultured Acidimicrobiaceae bacterium
TGTGCATCAATTAGCCCAGGCATCACTGTTAATCCAGTTGCATCAATACGTCGTACTTCGCGCTCACTAGATTTTTCTACTACGAGGTTCTTGCCAACAGCGATAATTCTGTCGCCCTCAATTAATACATCGGTATTTGGCTGGGGCTGTGAGCCAGTGCCGTCAATTATGTTTCCGCCGCTAATCAGTAACGCGTGCAAGGGGATTCTCCTTTGTTGAAGTGAGATAAGGATACATATATATAGGAGTTAAATCGGTGCACGTTTCAACTCAACGGTTTCAAAAGGGTTCAACTCGGCGAGTTTTAGGGGTATTGCATTCCTGCCCACCAAGCCTGCAGTTGCGGTCGGGCAGCGATGTCAACGATCTCAATTCGTTGACCTAAAGGATTTTGCAAGTATGCAAAGCGGGCAGGTTGACCATCTGAGTCGACCATCCACGATTCAAGTTTGTGCCCCTCACTAACGAGATCGAAAATTGACTTTTTGAAATCGTGTGACCACCATCCGAGATGATGCGGGCCGCCGTTGGGTACATGATCCCACGGCGAGCCAGGACACTTTTGAATAAGTTCGACATGCATTGGATCATGAATTGAATAAGTTACAAAAATTGAAAATTCAGTTATCGCTGTCGTTGGTGTTTGTACTTTGACAGTGCGGATTGTTGGTGTTGCCCATTGCAACCCGGTCGAGCCAAATGCTTTCATTGATAACTCGAGATCATCTACTACCCATGCGATGTGATAAAGGTCTGTGTTATCTAATGGCATAAAAATTAAAGATTAAAAATTCTCTTCGCGTTTCCACCCAAAATTTTATTCACATCATCTTCTGAAATATCTAATTGTTCAACCATTTGTCGATATCCGTCTTCAGCATCCCAACCGCCAAAGTTTGAGCCGAGAAGAACTCTGTCGCAACCTTCGGTGTCAACAAGAAATTGCAATGCGTCGCTGCGATGCACAGCCGTATCAAAACTTAACTGCGCCCATTGTTCTTCGAATGGCCGACTGAGCAGACCTTTGCCGAAAGGTCGTTTTTCGAGAGCAGCCTGCAATCGACCTTTTTGATACGGCGCGAAGCCACCACCATGAGCGATGTGGACTTTTAATTTTGGATGTCGATCAAGCACACCTGCAAACAATAAGTGCGAAACCGCAAGACCTTCGTCAATTGCAAAGCCGTAAATGACATCTAGCTCCCACTTGTTGAAAAAATTATCAGGTGTCTGATATGTGCCTCTTGGGCCTGGGTGAATAACAACAGGAATGTCTAATCGTTCGTGCTCTGACCATAATTCTTCGAACCGTGAGTCTGAAAGTGCAACACCGTCAACATCGGTGCCGATGTATGAGCAGACCATGCCCAGCGAAGAAACTGCTCGGTGTAATTCTTCGCATGCAGCCTTTGGGTCTTGCAATGGAAGCGCAGCAGCACCGATTAGTTGAATGTGATCTCGACAGATTGCCGCAACTTCATCATTGTGCTTCTTATTGAATTCGATACTCGAACGAGCAGGTTGGTGATAAAAATAAGTAATTGGATTAGGCGATACGAGTTGTAGATCAATTCCGAGTAGTGCCATTTTCTCGGCTCGTTTTTGTGGGACAGAAAATGGACTGTTATTAAATTTGACATTTTCTAAAACGTAGTCACCAGCACGAAAAAATTCGTTACCGTTATCGCGAAATCCCATCTCGGGGCCGGCCGCACCGCATGATCCCATTACACCAGGAACCAATATGTGTGCATGAATGTCAATTACTTGATTGACCACCATTTGCAAAGTTTAGCGCTGGGTCTTTATTCGTAATGTTACGAACGAACCTGTCAATGACTAGTGCCACGCCGAGTAGTGCGATCGCAGCG
>CALACK010000014.1 GCA_937890395.1 uncultured Acidimicrobiaceae bacterium
ACTTCGCACTTTCCAACACTCACCGCCGTCATGCATTTCTAAAAACAGGGTCACTCAATCGAGGGGATGTGAAGTAGATGCTTTTATTGGTTCGACATGGACGTACTGCAATTAATGTTGGCAATAAATTACAGGGGCGAATAGATCATCCACTAGACGAGGTCGGTCGACAACAGGCGGTCGAAATTGCGTCGGTTCTTGAAGGTATTGATCGTGTGATATCGAGTCCATTGATCCGCGCTAAACAAACTGCGGATGCTTTTGGTTTACCAGTTGAAGTAGATCCGCGGTTTATTGAACTTGATTATGGTGATTTTGACGGGATGCTACAAAAAGATGTTCCGGCACTCACTTGGAAAGAGTGGCGGCGCGATAATGATTTTCGACCGCCAAATGGTGAGACCCTTATTGAGTTGGACCTTCGAGTACGGGAGGCACTTGGTGAATTGATCAATGAGGCGCGTGCGAAAAATATTGTAGTCGTTAGTCACGTTTCACCAATCAAGGCGGCGATCGCATGGACGATCGGAACTGATGTTGGTTCGTGTTGGAGGATGCTTCTAGATCGCGCATCTATTTCAAGAATTGAGATTACTGAAAATGGTCCATCGATGCGAGGTTTCAACGACATTTCGCATCTGAAAACGATTTAATAATTAGTAGTTGTTCACCAAGCGGTTCTTCCACCATCGGCGACTAATTCGGTGCCAGTTATATAGGTAGATGCGTCACTCAGTAAAAAAATCAAGCTGCCTTGGTATTCGTTCTGTCTAGCCATTCTTCCAAGTGGAATCAGTGAAGTTAATTTTGCCACGAATGATGGGTCTTGTGAATTTTCCACTCCTCCTGGACAAAGCGAATTACATCGCACGCCTTGTTTCGCCCAATAGGTAGCGGTGTAGCGAGAGAGTCCTATCAGTCCAGTTTTAACAACCGAGTAAGTGACCGGCTTTACAGGTTGATTGCCTGGCGCCAATCCGTGTTTTTCGTATAAGCGTTGATCGGGCGCAATTAGACCAAGATCTGAGGAGATGTTGACGATGCTTCCACCTTGCAAAGCAATTGCTGTGCCGAAGTATTTTGTGCAAATAAACGCACCAGTAAGCCCAACAGAAATATCGGCCTGCCAGCTATTTATGCTGAAATTTTCGAGTCGAGATTGCTCGTTGACGCCATTTGTCTCAATCTTTGGATTGTTTGCAGCGTTATTGACAAGGCCATCAATATGTCCATATTTCTGGAGAATGTTTTCGCAGCATACTTTAACTTGATTCTCGTCTGTTATATCAACAACAAAGTGCGAAAATTCGATGCCAAATTTTGATTCAAATTCTTCAATGACTGATTTCATGTTTAATGCATCGATGTCAATTAGCACGGGAATGCCACCAGCATCAGCAATTGCCTGTACGTGATTCCTGCCTAGTAAGCCGGCCGCTCCCGTTACGACTACGACTTTATTTACCAGTGAAAATTGCTTCATACTAAGAACTCAGTGACTCGCAACTGTCTGCCCACCATCAATTGTAAGACAAGCTCCAGTTATGAATGCCGCCCGCGGCGAACACAAAAACACGGCAGCATTGGCGACTTCTTCGGGTGTTCCGAATCTTTCTAACGGAACGGATTCTTTAATCATCGCATGGACAGACTCGCCGTCGGATTTGATTAATTCTTCCCAACGTCCTCCTGCAAAAAATATGTTCCCTGGGGAGATGCAGTTAACGCGTATTTCTGGGGCAAGTTTATGAGCGAGCTGTTTTGAGAGCGCTGTTAATGCGGATTTAGCGATTGAGTAATCAGTTGGCGCGCCGATCACCTCTAGACCCGCGATTGATGAAATGAATAAAAGGTTGCCGCGAGATCTTCGAAGTTCATCTTGTGTAGCTCTTGCGAGATTCACTGCAGTTTGAAAGTTGGTCTCAAATGCATTTTTGAAAGATTCGCTAGAAGGAATAGCAATTTGTTCACTTTTACCATCCCCGATATTAGCTATCGCGATATCAATCTTTGACCAGGTTTTAATAACTGTTAGAACCGCTTCGTTAAGGTCTTTTTCAATCGCGCAGTCAACCGATATCGCGACGATGTTTCTAGAGTCAAAGTCGTTTCCTAATTTGTTTGAAGTCCGTTCTAATCGGTCAGCATCTCTTGCCAATAACGCAACTCTGCAACCTTGTTCAAGAAATTGGTGCGCAATAGCTAAGCCAATGCCCCCAGTGGCACCCGTGACTACTACTACTTTGCCAGCCAGATCTAAATTCATGACCTGTCACCATTGCTTTTATCAATCCTGCTAATCAGCGAGCGAAGCCAAGTTAGTTGAGTTTTGAAAATCTCGAGGCCCTCATCATC
>CALACK010000015.1 GCA_937890395.1 uncultured Acidimicrobiaceae bacterium
TTCCAAGCGATTTAATTTCATAATCACGAAAAGCCCATCAGACCCAATACTGGCTAGGGTTTCATCATGTCAGAAGCTAGTCAATCAGCGACTTTGCCGAGCCCAATTGCGCAATCTGGTCGTATGTTTTCGACATCTCGTAAAGTTCGCCTCGGTGATGTCACACCAAAGGGTCGAGTGCGCCTTGATGCCGTTGCTAGGTATTTGCAAGACATCGCGACAGATGACTCACTTGATGGAAACTACAGCGAGCCACACTCGTGGGTCGTGCGACGAACGCAAATGTGGGTTACTGCGTTTCCAACATATTTAGACGAAATTGCGCTAACAACTTGGTGTGGTGCCTTGGGTTCGCACTGGGCTGAACGACGAACTCAAATAAGGTGTGCTGATGAAGTGGCTATTGAGACCGCCGCACTGTGGGTTCGAGTTGACTTCAAAACGATGAAGCCTGTGCCGTTGTCAAAAGAAATGACCGAACTGTTATCTTCGGCGACAAGTGGTAGAAAGATCTCGTCGCGACTAGAGATTGGCAGAAATTTGCCAGATTTAGTGAGCAACAACGCGACCTCACAAGATTGGCCAATTCGATTTAGCGACATGGACGCCGTTGGTCATTTGAATAACGCAGCATATTGGGAAGTACTCGAAGAATATCTTGGTGCAAACTCTGGCCAACGTGCTCCATTAAAGGCAACAGTTGAACATCACGGAGCAGTTGATCCTGGTGACAAAGTGCAAATTGTCACGCAAAACTTAGACGGTCGAATTATTTTGCGGCATGTGCTTGATGATGGCGAGGTCGCCGCTGTCACCGAACTTATTTTGGGGTGATAGGCATCTCATTGAAAACATTTTCGCGATAAAACTTTAGTTCGCGAATACTTTCTTGCACATCGTCTAACGCCCGATGCGCGCCGGCTTTCGCGGGTCGACTAATTTCTAGCCCCGGATACCAACGCTTGACGAGTTCTTTAATTGTTGAAACATCAACGCTTCGATAGTGCAAATAATTTTCAATCTCAGGCAAGTATTTAGCCAAGAATCTGCGATCAGTGCCGATTGAGTTTCCACAAAGCGGTATCGTGCGGGGTTCGGAAATATGTTTCTTAATAAACTCAAGCGTTTGCGCGCCAGCCTGATCAAGAGTGATCGTTGATTCGCGAATTGCAGTGAGCAATCCAGAACTCGTATGCATCTGAACTACAAACGGATCCATCGCTACAAGCATGGTTTCAGGTTGGTGAATAACTAGATCTGGTCCTTCAGCAACAACATTTAAATCGTCATCGGTGATCAATGTGGCGATTTCGACTATTACTTCGGTCGCTGGGTCAAGGCCTGTCATCTCCAGATCCATCCATACGAGCACGTCAAGCAATCTATTAGTTTCTACGTGTCTTTGCACTTCTCGCTATTTAATCGAGCGCTATTAACTGGCTGTATTGTCTGGCAGTAATATTTAGTATGGAAAATAGAGACCAAGATAAAAGAGTTTCTGTGCCAGTTCAGCGACTTGATTTAGATCTTCCATTGCCAGCAACTGCCCACAGTGGTGATGCCGGAATTGACTTGCATGCTCGGGTTGATGTTATTTTGCCGGCCCGAGGCGGAAGAGCGCTCGTACCAACTGGAGTCGCGGTCGCAATACCAATTGGTTTTTTTGGACAAGTAGTTCCGCGCAGTGGACTCGCATTAAAACACGGGGTCACACTTGTCAACACTCCGGGCATTATCGACAGTGGTTATCGCGGCGAGTTACAAGTGATCATGATTAATACTGACCAAAATTTGGACTACAAAGTAGTTCGCGGTGATCGCATCGCGCAATTAGTCATCCAAGAAGTCGTGGTTACAAATTGGCAAGTCGTCGAACGACTTGAAGGAGAAGACCGCGGCGGCGGCTTTGGCCATTCAGGTCGTTAGCTGCCTTTATTTGGTAGACGTTGTGACAAAATCTCGCGTTGATATAAATCTTTGATCTGTGAATCAGACATTCCGAGTAGTTCGCTTAAAACATCAGCGTTATCTTCGCCACGATATTTGATTTCACCACGCGTTGATGTGTCGGATCCCGAAAATATCCACGGTGAGTTGGGAAGTTTGACTTTTCCGTTAGCGCGATCGCTGACTTCAATGAATGCGTTGCGGTGTTGAGCCCAGTCGGTTTGTGCAACTTCACTGACACTACGAAGCCGACCCATCGCTAACTTATGTTCTGCGAGTCGTCGTTCAAGTTCGTCAACTGTGTCAATCGTTAATGCCCAGTCTTTAAGTAGTCTCATCAGCGCAGGCAGGTTAGCCAACCGTGTTTCAACAGTTCTGAATCTTGGGTCGTCAAGAAGTTGTGGTGCATTCATTGCCGCAACAAAAAAGTCAAATGTTCCGCGTTCGGCAGGATGTCCACTGACAATTGAGATCACGCCATCTTTAGTTTTTAACACTGGGTAATCCTCTGGCCGAAACGATCGAATTGCGTCAGGCGAAACAGGTTGATCCCAAAGCGCATCGTGTGCATGTTCGTTGACATAAAGCAAAGTTTGTGCCATTGATAAATCTATAAATTGCCCAACTCCAGTTTTTTCACGTTGAAATAGAGCGGCCAAAATCGCGGCTGCACATTCAACTGCTGTGTACACATCACCGTGACTAAATGGATCATTGGCGTATTGTCCGCCGCGTGCATCACCTTGACGCTTTGTTAATCCCATTTCAGCATTTACGACTGGGGCATAAGCGCGACGATCAACCCACGGGCCAGTGTTGCCGTAGCCAGTTATTGAAGCGTAAATCAATTTAGCGTTTTTCGCGCGAAGCGTGGCTTGGTCAAGATTCATTCGCTTCATCACGCCAGGCCGAAAGTTTTCAATTACAACATCGCACTTGTCAACCAGTTGTGTGATCAAATCAACTGCTTCTTGTTTTGTTAGATCGAGCGAGATATTGCGTTTACCAACATTTTGTTGAATGAAATAAGTGGCGTTCGAGTTGATGCGTGGACTTGAAAATCGAGTTAGATCGCCACTGGGTTGTTCAACTTTAATTACATCGGCACCGAGATCACACAACATTCGTGTCGCATGAGGCCCGGATAAGACTCGAGTGAAGTCGAGAACTCGGACCCCTTCAAGTGGGCGCATTTTGCTAGTTCAGTGTGACGCCGAGTGTGCGTAAAGCAAGCGACGAATAAAGTGCGATGCCGTGAGCCATTGCTGCTTCGTCAAACATCACACGATTTGAATGATTAGGCGCCGCTGTTGCTGGGTTCACGCCTTGAGGTGTGCCACCAAGAAACACCATCGCACCAGGGATTTGATTCAAAACATAACTGAAGTCTTCGGCACCCATGACAGGTGAAGGCATATGCACGGCTTTACCTTCGCCGAGAAGTGACTCAGCAATATCAAGAGCGAAATCTACGCTTGGTTTATCATTGACTGTCACTGGATATCCAATTTTGATTTCAACTGTGGCTTGCATCTCATACGCGGCGGCGATTCCTTCTGCGACTCGGCGAATTGAATCGTGAACTTTATTGCGAGTCTTTTCACTGACCGCGCGAATTGTCCCCTCAATTGTTGCTGTTTCAGGAATCACATTAGTTGTAGTGCCAGCAATTAATTTAGTAATCGTCACAACGGCTGGATCAAAAGTTTCGATTTTTCGGGTGATCATTATTTGTAGCGCTTGCACAATTTCACACGCCACAGGTATCGGATCAAGAGTTCTAAACGGCTCAGAAGCGTGACCGCCTTTGCCAGTAATCGTGATTGAAAGAACATCGCTAGAAGCCATCACCGGGCCGCCTCGAGTGCCGACCATCCCCGCGGGCATCGAAGTAGTGATATGCAACGCGTAGGCCGCCTTGATCGGTGATTCGGTGCCATCTTTTAATTTAGAAACATTCAATAGACCCTCATCAAGCATAAATTTGGCGCCGTGGTAGCCCTCTTCTCCTGGTTGAAACATAAACAACACGCGACCTGGTATTTCACTGCGACGCTCACTGAGCAACTTTGCAGTGCTGACCAACATTGACGTATGCGTGTCATGACCACAGGCATGCATGCAGTTTTCTGTTTTTGATGCGAAATCAAGATCTGTATCTTCGGGCATGGGTAATGCATCCATGTCGCCGCGCAACATCACAGTCGGGCCAGGTTTGTCGCCAGTCAACATTGCAGCGATACCACTAGTTGTTTCGTGCAAAGTGATATCGAGTGGCAAACCTTCAAGCGCACTGAGAACTTGATCACGAGTTTTAGGCAAAGTATTGCCGATTTCTGGCCACTTGTGTAGACCGCGACGCAATGCAATTGCCGAGTCCATTAAGCCGCCAACTTGATCTTTAAGACCAGCTGCTACGCCATGCCGTTCTTGGGAAGCCGTTGCTGGAATACTTGATGTTGATTTTGCCATAGTCAATCGTACATATGGCTCTCAATGTGTTGATAATCGCCTGTCTAGATTATTGGTCTAACTTGCTGGAATATCTCGCTTGTATATATTGAACGGCATATGTTGACCGTCGAATTTACAATTGAGCCATTTGTTGAGGGAGATCCCGGTGCTCATGTCACTGCTGCGGTTGCTGCTGTTGAAGCTCATGGCATCGCTGTAGATTTCGGTCCGTTCGGTTCGTTATTTAGTGTTGACGATGAAAGTCTGCCAACTGTTGTTGCTGATTTATTGCGTGTCGCCTATGAAAACGGCGCGACGTTTGTCAATATTGCTGTTTCACGTTTCAACTCATGAAAGACTCGCGTCAAGATCCGCTACTCAAAACGATTAAACCGTTGATTGATGCGATTGGCGGATCGTTAATTGATGTCGACCACATCAAGAACGGTGATGTAACGCTCGAAGTTGAAGGGGTTATTGTTGCGGCAGTGCGACTGCCCGCACTGCACGGTGCGTTAGATCGGATGATCGAGTCGGTCGAACGCGAACTTGGCGCGAAACTTTCGGATTTATCGCGCACTGCCAAGCAGCGGGCGATTCGCTTACTTGACGAGCGAGGCGCGTTTACTTTGCGTCGCGCGGTTGAAGACGTCGCTGATGCAATGGGCGTCTCTCGAATCACCGTCTATAACTATCTCAACTCACTGCACCGCTAACTATTTTTTGTCGCAGCAAACTGCTATCAAATAGTGCGCCATTGGGAAGAAGCCGGTGTGAACTACTTCGTCGTTCATTGAAAACATGAAAACACTGTGAAAATATTTCTTTAAGAGATCACGTAATTCTGGCCCAGATTTGCAGTTGACATGGCCGAATTTGCTGGCCTCCGATGCGTATGTCTGTGATTCAAGAGACGGCATACCAACAATGAATGTGCCGTGTTCGTCTAACGAGATGCAAATGTTTTTTAAAAATGTGTCTTCGTTGGTTTTCTCGATATGTTCTAAAACATCAAGACTAAAAATGCCGTCAAAATTCTCTTGAAGTGATCCTGCGATCATGTCGTGAACTCTTGCATCTAGGCGCCATTCAGGTTGTTGGCGACTTTCAATATCGCTAATAAATACTTGGTCAAAGTCTGTCACGACAACTTCATTTACGGTTTGCTGAACGAGCCTTGTGGCCGAAGCATCACCACAACCGACTTCCAAAACACGATCAAACCCTTCAAACATCTTTCCGACGAACTTATATCGCGAAAACGCAAACAGCATCCGACGAGGGTCGGTTTTCCACGAATAGTTGTAATGCGCACCGAACATTTCGGCAGATTGGCCCGCAGTCTTTTCGAAAAGTTCTTCGTAATAATGTGAGTCAGTTTTTTTCGATTCCAAAATCATTTCCTTTGTAGTTCGCGCACGCTTAAGCCTAACTTGGCAACCCGCCTTAGAGTTTGCGCAAGTGAACTGAACTAACTTTGTGATCTGCGCCCTTTTGAATTACCAGTGATGCGCGGGCTCGAGTTGGTTGAATATTCTCTTTCAAATTTTTGCCATTAATGCCAGCCCAAATCTCGTGGGCAAGTTCAACGGCTTGGTCTTGCGTCAAATCAGCAAAGTGTCTAAAGAAACTATTTGGGTCTTGAAAAACTGTTTTTCTTAGAGTTTGAAAGCGTTCAATGAACCACCCCTCAATGTCGGATTCAAGTGCATCTATATAAATCGAAAAGTCAAAGTAATCTGAAACGAATTCGGTATTACCCGAACCAACTTGCAAGACATTTAAGCCTTCAATAATTAAAATATCTGGTTGATGTATGACCTCTTCATGGTTCGCCATCACGTCATAGACAACGTGGTTATACACAGGAGCTGAAACTTCTGCTGTCCCGGCTTTGACATCACGAACAAACTGCAACAGTCGTTTTGTGTCGTAACTCTCAGGAAAGCCCTTGCGGTTCATCAGCCCACGTTCTTCAAGCACCGCATTCGGATATAAAAATCCGTCTGTGGTGATTAGTTCGACTCGAGGGTGTTCGGGCCAACGCATCAACAATGACTGCAGAATTCGAGCAGAAGTGCTCTTGCCAACCGCCACGCTGCCAGCAATACCGATTACATATGGCATCTTTGGTGCCATCGTGCCAAGAAACGTTGCTGAAACGCGGTGCAAGGTTTGCGTCGCGGCAACATACAAATTCAATAACCGTGTCAGCGGTAAATAAATAGTCGCCACCTCGTCGAGATCAATTCGATCGTTGATACCTCGCAATGCCTCAAGTTCTTTTTCGCTGAGTGTGAGCGGTGTTTGTGCGCGCAACATCGACCATTGTCCGCGGTCAAATCGCAAATATCTATCGATGTCGTTATCGGCAATCATTTAGCAAAATCTATTTTGTTACTCGACGCAGAAACTCAAGTAATGGCGGATTAACCAGATGTGAGTGCGTCAGATTTGATGCATGCGCGGCGCCTTCAATGGGGATGATCTTGCCTGCGCCGACTAGCCCGGCTTGCAATGCTTCGGCGCGCTCCATTGAAATCGCCGTATCTGCAGTGCCATGCAAGATAATCGCTGGGCATTTGATTTCGCTAAGCCGATCAGTGATGTCATCACGCTCAAGTAAACACTTCGCTGTGGCTTTCACTGCGTCAATGGTAAAACTCTGCCACTTAGCAATCGACTTCGCATTTTCTGTTGGCTCAGCAATAATTATGTTCGCAATTACTCCCGTCAAATCTGGCACTGGGCCATGTTGCACCCAAGTGTCAACCATCATCCGATACCCGGCCAAAGTTTCTTCATTGTCGTTATCTGCAGCAGTGTCTATGAGTATCAGTGCAGTTACGCGCTCAGGTGACTTTAGCGCGGCACGCATCGTGAGAAATCCACCTTGTGACATTCCGCCGATCACACATTTTTTGATTCCGAGGTGATCCATTAATCCGAGACAGTCACTGGCTGAATCCCAATAAGAGAAATCTTTTCCGTCCCATTTGGTTTGTCCAAAACCACGTTCGTCCCAGGTGATAACGCGAAACTCTGGCGACAACGCCGCAACTTGAGCATCAAACATTGTTTGATCCATCAAGAAGCCGTGCGCCAAAATAACTACTGGTCCATTGCCACCAGAATCGGTGTAAAAAATTTCTTGACCGTTGACTTTTGCAAATGTCATCTTGCCCCCTAATTTTGCGCTTACCAAACGCTACATCTCGTGCTCAACGAAAGAGATATCAAACGAGTTACTTAGTAAATGGTGATTTACTAGACACGGCGCCTGGGCCACCTGTTAAAACATCGACGCCAGTCTCGGTAACCAAAACCATGTGTTCAAACTGTGCGGTGCGCGTGCCATCGGCAGTTACTGCCGTCCAGTCGTCATCCCACATTTTGTGTTGCCAAGTTCCAAGTGTGATCATCGGTTCAATTGTGAATGTCATGCCTGGACGCATCACAACCGAATTACGCGAATCGTAATAGTGAAGAACTTGAATATCAGTATGAAATTGTTCGCCGATGCCATGGCCGACAAAAGCGCGGACGACTCCAAGTTTGTGCAAGTTGGCTTGATCTTCTATCGCTCGACCAATATCGCTTAATGGACGCCCAGGCTTGACTGCTTCAATTCCGCGCCAGATGCATTCTTCGGTGGCATCAATCAACGCACGATTTTGTGCATCAATTTTGCCAACTGCGAACGTCGCATTCGTATCGCCGTGAACGCCACCAATGAAGCAAGTCACATCAAGATTAACGATGTCACCTTCTTCAAGTTTGCGCGAGTCAGGTATTCCATGACAAATCACTTCGTTAACAGAAGTACAAACACTTTTTGGATAGCCCATGTAATTGAGTGGGCTCGGATACGAATTTCGCTCAATGCAAAGGTCGTGAACATATACATCAATTTCGTCGGTGGTCATGCCGGGCTTTACAGCGGCACCCGCCAGACGCAAAATTTCAGCGGCAACTGCGCCAGCATGACGCATTCGTGCAATTATCTCTGGTGATTTTATTGCCGGCTCGTTCCACCTAATGACTTCACCAGTATCGGCATAGGGCGGGCGGGTGATGCTGGCTGGCACGTTACGACGCGGGCTTACTTCACCTGGTTGTACGCGACCTTCGAGTGGTTTATGGCAGCGTTTATATTTTCGTCCACTGCCACACCAGCAGGCATCATTCGCTGATGGCAAAACACTGGGTTGAGTCAAAATCGTCATCGGCTGGTTGCTCCTGTTGAAAATTCTACCTTGATCGCATTCACTCAATCGTATGAATGCTTGCGATCTACCTAGTTTTGTAATCTTGTCGTGTGCATGGTCCGTGGTCGCCGCTGAGTATTCGCGTCTTTCGGGCGTTGTGGATCGCGGGTCTTGTCTCAAATATTGGCACATTCATGCACATCGCAGCCGCCGCATGGACAATGACAACGCTCTCAGATTCACCAACGCTTGTTGGGCTGGTGCAAACTGCGTGGGCAGTGCCAGGTTTTTTGCTCGCACTTTATGCAGGAGCATTTGCCGACATGGTCGATCGTCGGCGTTTGATCTCAGTTGCTTCGCTGTTGGCACTAGTGATCGCTGCATCTCTGGCGATGTTGCAGTGGTCGGGTGGTTTGACTGCCGAGCTTTTGATTCTCGGCACTTTTCTTGAATCGGTAGCGCTCACACTTTCTGCCCCGGCGTTTATGGCGATCACCCCCGAACTAGTTGACGCGTCAAGACTTCCGCAAGCAATTGGTCTTGACGTTGTCTCGCGCAATATCGCCCAATCTATTGGTCCAGCATTTGCTGGGGCAATCATTGCCGCGATTAACCCAGGTGCCGTGTTCGCACTTAATGCAATTTCATTCGTCGGCATCGTGGTTGTAATGCAAACCAACAAGTCAATAAATAAAAATTCGACTGATCGTGCGGCTATTAACGAAGTTATTAAAAATGGCATCAAGCATGTTGTCGGCACACGGTTGTTGCGCAATTTGGCGTTACGACTTGCAATCATGCTCGGCGTCACCTCTGTGCTGACTTCAGTTCTGCCAATCGTTGCCAAACAAAGTTTGGGTGTGGCTTCTAGTGGTTACGGTTTGCTATCTGGAGCCCTATGGATTGGTTCTGTCACGGTCGTGTGGGTATTGCCACGCATTCGTGCCCAGTACAGCGTTGAGTCGATCACAATGTTTTCTGCGGGCATCTGGTCTGCAAGTACTGCAGTTTTAGCCAGTACCACAAGTATGTTCGTAGCGTTTCTCGCGCTTGTTATTTGCGGTGCTTGCATGATGGCGATGCTGAATACGATTTTTTCTGCGTTCATGGTGCAACTACCAAATGAGTTACGTGGTCGGGGCTCATCGTTGGCGATGTTAATGGTCTGGCTGGGTATTGCGATCGGTACTTTCGTTTGGGGCGCTACAACATCGATAGTTGGTGTCGGCGACGCATTAGTTATCAGCGCATTCGTCAATCTAGTTTTTGCGATCGTTAACCGATTTGCATTGCGGATCACTATTTTGCACTAGTTACGAGCCAAAAACACTCTGCAAAAACCTAATGGCGGCGCTAATTGCTTGACGATATGGCTCTGTGTCGCGATACGCCAGCCCAAAGTGGCCACCAGTGATTTCAGTCAACTGTTTGGGTGCGTCAATCAAGTCAAAGCATCGACGATTAGTCAATAGTTCGCAAACTGGCTGTTGGTCGTCTGTGGCAATCACAAATAGTGTTGGCACTTTCAGATATTTCGCGGGCAGTCTTGGTTCGTTGAATTGTGATTCAAGTTTACGTTGCAGAATAAAAACTTGATTTGACCACTCACCGGGGTATTTCTTTCGCATCCGAGTCGTGTAACCAACTGCAGCATCCCCATCAACAATTACTGGCCCTTCGCCTTCATGCAGTCTGCACATTCGCACTGCCAATTCACGGGCGGGCACGGTTGACAAATCTAAATCTGACCAGTTCTTTCTAAGCCAGTCGAATTTTTCGTTTGACGTATCAAATTTCGTGGCGCTATTGCCACATACAGGTGTGTATGCAATCACTGCTCGCACGCGGTCATCGAACACGCCAATAAATTGCGCTCCAAGCGAAGATGCACTTTCGCCAAACACGGCAATCTCTTGTTTATCAATGCCGCGTTGTGTTGCAACAAAACTTATTGCATCGCGGTAGCCGCGAATCTGCAATAAATTGTCAAACCCATATCGCGGCGTGCCGTCGCTTTCACCAAAATTGCGGTGGTCAAACAGCAACACGGCAAAACCGGCTTTCGCAAAGTCAGTCGCATAATCGTCTAGCCACGCCGCCAATACCGAAAACCCGTGCGCCATGATTATGACCGGCACGTCATTAGTCAAGTCATCAGCAACACCTGCGGGCCGATATAGCCGCCCACGCAAAACAGCGCCCTCAGAAACAAACTCAATTCGCTCGTAATTTTCAATAGACATCATTTGTTTCTCCGTTTGCATTTTCTAAAGATAGCAGTTCGTTGAATGTGCTTACGTAGTACCCTAAATGCCCAGCACTTCACTGCCGTAATTACAACTTCTTACTTGTAACTTGAAATTTATTTAAAATAAATATTCTTTGAGCACGGTTAGACATAATGTTTCTGACTCCATTTCACTTAACAGAGTTACACATAATCTCTGGAGTTTCGGATTTCACTGAAAACTTCGAAAGGCGTGTTATGACAGAAAGTGCAGTTGTCGAGAATTTTACAAGAACGCGTTCTCGCGCAATACAAGATCGGGCCGATTTAGCCGATCAGAAAGTTTCCACACGCCGTCGCTGGCGTATTCCCGAACTCGCAATAGGTGTCGTGTTGATGTGTGGTGGCGCTTTGGGTGCAATTTTGTTATCTCGATCGGGTGATTCAATGGTTGTCGTCGTCGGCAGTGCTCATAATCTTGAACGCGGAGTGCAGATTACTTCGCAAGATTTAATTGCATTAGAAGTTCCTTCTTCGTTCGCGACTTCATTCGTCATGGGTGCGAATGCCAAGTCACTTATTGGTCAAACGATGTTGATCAACTTAAATGCGTCATCACCAATAACAACTGCAATGCTTAGCCCAACCGTCGGATTGCTCCCTGGCGAAGCCTTGACAAGTTCGGCTATTGATATCGGTAAGTTTCCAGTAGACCTTGCCGTTGGTGACAGCGTTCGTGTCGTCACCGTTCCCGACATGGCAATCAGCGAATCAACCGAGCCATCAATGTTTGCTAATGAAGTAATTATTTATTCGATAACTCAGACGAGTGATAATAATGATGTTGCTCTGGTGACATTTCGTAGTTCATTAGACCTTTCAATGGCAATCGCTCGTGCTGGCGAAATCTATCTAGTACGAGTTGCTGGTGTTGATACTCGACTCAGCAGCGGTCAGCCATGACAGTTCTTGATCATCCGCAGAAATCATCAATAGATAGACAGTTGGTGAATGCTTTGGCGTCAAGACTTGGTGACGTCCTCGCCGATGAGCGCCTTGACCGACGTGCCCGCAATATGGCTGATCCGACGAACGACGAAGAGCATAATTTTGCGCGTACTGCAGTACACGCCGAATTACTGCGGTTGTCTGCAGCACGACGTTCAGAAGGTCGATCAGTGTTGACCGTGTTTGACGAAGTTGAAATCACTTCTGCTGCGATTGCACAAGTTCTCGGTCTAGGTCGACTACAACCGTTACTTGAAGACGATGAAATAAGTGATATCCATGTCCGTGGAAATTCAGTAGTTTGGGTCAAACTTCGCAATGGTGAGCGTGAGATGCGCGAGCCAATTGTTGAAACCGACGACGAACTTATTGAACTTGTGCGCCGCGCAGCAACCCGGCTCTCACGTCAAGAGCGACGTTTTGATGCCGGCACTCCAGAACTCAATATGCAATTACCGGATGGTTCGCGTTTATTTGCAACAATGGATGTCTCGTTACGACCAAGTCTTGTCATTCGCCGCCACCGCTTTGAAATTTCAAGTCTCAAAGAATTACAACTTCGAGGATTGTTGACACCTGAGTTACAAGATTTCCTCGCGGCTGCTGTGCGTGCACGACGCAATATAGTCATCGCTGGCGGCACTGGCTCGGGCAAAACGACCTTGTTGCGCGCGCTAATTAATGAGATTCCAGTCTTTGAACGGCTTGTGACAATTGAAGATGCCTACGAACTAGGGCTAGATCACTTTGAACACCTGCATCCAGACCACGACTCATTGCAATCGCGCCCAGCAAATGTTGAAGGCCAAGGAGAAATAACACTTGCCGATTTAACGCGAATGGCACTGCGAATGGATCCTGACCGTGTAATTGTCGGCGAAGTTCGAGGAGCTGAAGCATTTCCGATGTTGATGGCGATGAGCCAGGGCAATAACGGTTCAATGTGCACGATGCACGCAGACTCAACTCGTTCGGTGTTTCCAAAACTTGCTGCATATGTGTCAATGGCTTCAACTGGTTTACCAATTGACACAGTTAATTTGTTGCTATCAAGTGCTCTTCATTTTGTTATCTATATCAGTAGTACGGGCAGCGATCGTCGGGTGGCTTCAGTTCGTGAAGTAGTTGATTGTGACGGTGCAAATATAATTTCGAATGAGATATTCGCATTGAATTCGCAGGGCGAACTTTTGCGAACTTTCCCATTACGCGAAGCAACTCGCGAGTTACTTTCAGCATTCGGATACGACGATGACCGGTATTTACCATGATCACATTCTTCGTTTGCATTCTTTGTGGTGCCGCCACTGGCCTTGGCGTGTTCGTTGTATTTCTCGCGATACGTGATGAAAAAGTTAAGACGAAAATAAAAGTTGTTAATCGTCAAGCAAACTTGAGTCGCTCAATAAACATTATTATCGCCCTAATATTCGGTGTTATAATTTTTCTCGTTACTCGCTGGCTTTTGGTTGCAGTTGTTCTGAGTTTGGTATTCATCGCAGTGCCGGCACTTAAATCTAAACAGCGTCTGCGTCGCGACGAGCGCGGGTTGGCTGACGCAATCGCGACTTGGACAGAACAGCTTCGAGATACTTTGGCGGGCGCACACGGGTTAGAACAAGCGATTGTCGCAACTTCCAATCATGCCCCGCTTGCTATTTCGGTTGCAGTTCGTCGACTAAGCGCACAAATTCAGTACGGCAAACTTAGCGACGGTTTACGACGCTTTGCTGACGAAGTTGACCACCCGATTGCTGATTTCGTCTCCGCGGCTTTGATCACTGCGACGAAATATCAAGCTCGCGACATCGCACAATTATTGGGGCACCTTGCGCAATGCGCCCGTGAAGAAGGTCGGATGAGAACTCGCATTTGGGTTGGGCGAGCGAGAACCCGAAGTTCAGTACGCATCATTTCATTTGTTGTTATTGGCTTTGTTGCATTACTAGTGATTTTCAATCGTGATTATTTGAGTGTTTACTCGTCACTCGAAGGACAAGTAATACTGAGTTGCATCTTTATTGTTTTTGGGGTTGCACTTATCATGCTTGATCAGTTTTCGCGAATCGTCACTCCGCAAAGATTCATCCGCCGTCGAGAAATAACCAACGCGTGATTGCCATCACAGTTTGTGGCGTTCTTTGTGGTCTTGGGCTTTTCTTTGTCATACGTCCAGGTGTTTTATCAAGCAAAGCGAAGCTACTGCATGAACAATTTGAACAAGGAATGGTGTGGTTGGTGCGTCGGTCTCAAGAAAGACACCGTGCAGATTTGGCAGTTGTCGGTCATCAAGCTTCTGAGATGGTAATGAAAAAGCTGACGTCGTTATTTGTTGGTGTTCTGGCAGGTTTTGGACTCGACATGTTTTTCTATCTGACTGGAGTCAGTATCTCAAAACTAATTGGTGTTGTAATTTTGGTAAGTGCAGGAGTAATGGGTTTCTTTCTTCCAGATAGTCGGGTGAGAGTGCAAGCAACTCGTCGTCGCCAAGATTTTTTACACGCATTTTCAAGTTATTTAGATCTAACCAATGTTCTTCTCGCAGGAGGAGCAGGAACCGAAACAGCTTTGATTGCTGCCGCTGACGCAGGAGACGGCTGGTCGTTTGCTGAGATTCGCGAGGCATTGACAAGAGCGCGAAGCGCACGAAGGTCGCCTTGGGTTGAACTGGGCAATCTTGGTGATGCATACAACATTCCAGAGCTGGCCGAGGTTGCAGGAAGTGTGCAACTCGCCGGTGAACACGGTGCGCGTATTCGTCTTTCTCTTTCAGCGCGTGCAGACTCGTTGCGCAATCGGCATATGGGCGAAATTGAAGCGCAAGCCCAAGCCGCGACCGAGCGGATGGGAATACCGATGGTGTTGTTATTTATTGCATTCATCGCGCTGATCGGATATCCGGCAGTTCATTTAGTTCTAGGCAGTTTTTAGTAAGCCAATTTATGCAATTTTTCACACAGTTTATTACTGAGCTAGTTAG
>CALACK010000016.1 GCA_937890395.1 uncultured Acidimicrobiaceae bacterium
GCTCTTTTGGAGATTTTTGGTGTGAACCATCCACCATCGTTACTACGACACCGACCACACTTAATTTCGTTGTCAACACAAACTTCACTTTCTGAAAAAACTCTTGCGCAAATCGCAGAAATTTTCGCGACTCCCGTTGGCTCGCGAGTCGTCTTAGATACTTCGGTTCTCGTCGCTGATCCAAACTGTTTAAGTTCCTTTCCGAACTGCGCAATTGTTATCCCGTTAACAGTTATTGAAGAACTTGACGGATTAAAAACTCGAATGGATGACGTCGGAAGATCAGCGCGAAGCGCACTGCGATCAATTGAAGATCTTCGCCGCAAAGCAGGCGGCTCACTAAAAGATCCGACACCGATTAATGGCACCAAAACAAGTGGCACTGTGCAGATTGAAGTAAACGGAATACAGAACCATCTTTTAATCGAACATGGGCTCGACCCGAAGGTGCCAGACAACAGAATTATCGGTGCCGCTTTAGGCCAGGCTGCAATTTCTCCGACTTGCATTGTCTCAAATGATGCTGCACTGAGAATAAAAGCTGCTCATCTTGGATTAACTGCGCTCGAGCATCAGCCAGTTAGTGGCGGACGAAATGAACGACCGATGGGTTGGTCAACTTATGACACGACGGTTGAGGTAATCGACAATCTCTACAAAACAGAAGGCATCGAAAAATCTGAGATCGCGCAAGCCGCCGGTTTGTATGAGAACAATTTTGCAGTTTTACGATGCGGATCTCAATCGGCGCTAACCCGTTGCCACGACAATGAACTTCGCCTGATCCAACAATCACCCCCCGAAGCATGGGGGCTTCGAGCCAGAAACAAAGAACAGCGTTTTGCGCTTGAACTTCTGCTTGACCCGCAGATTACAGTCGTCGCCCTTGATGGTCGCGCCGGTACCGGAAAAACCGTACTGGCGATTGCCGCTGGGCTTGAGCAAGTAGTTGAACAGCACCGCTATGAGCGACTTGCCGTTTATCGACCACTCGTGCCAGTTGGTCGTGCCGATGTGGGTTTTCTGCCCGGGGGTCTTGAAGAAAAACTTGATCCGTGGATGTCGGCGATTCACGATGCAGTAGTCGCGCTGACAGATGACCGCTCGAGTCGAGATGCCCGTGGGCTGATTGACGACTTAATCGCCCGCGGTCAACTGACTCTTGAGTCGGTGACTTTCTTGCGCGGACGAAGTTTGCAAGCCCAGATTGTCGTGGTTGATGAAGCACAAAACCTTGAGCCAACGACTCTTAAGACGATCCTGACCAGAATTGGTGACGGTACCAAAGTCATCTTCACTGGTGACACCAGTCAAATTGATGCACCGTATATGGGTGAGTCGAATAATGCGTTAGCCGTGCTGGTGCAGGCTTTTGCAGGTCAAAGCTGTTTTGGTCATATCACCCTTGAAGCCTGTGAGCGCAGTGAAGTAGCGAGTCTCGCAGCCGAACTACTGTGATTAATTTCAGCCGGTAATTTCA
>CALACK010000017.1 GCA_937890395.1 uncultured Acidimicrobiaceae bacterium
ATTACAACTCATTATCGTTCATATTTTGTTTCAATGCGTTACTTATACATTTATTTTTCGTCAAGATATTTCTACCGACCTCTTGTAGTTGTGTGCCACTTGCCGACAGCAACTTTTGAAAGCAACCCAAACAAAATAAACACAACTAAACCAAAAACACTTGCCAAAATAATTGCGGCGATCAACTCAGCACCCCATAAACGGCCACGGTAAATATCAATTTGGGCCCCAATGCCAACTACGCCACCTTGGCGAAAATAAAAGTCTCCGACAACTGCACCGATTACAGAGAGTCCAGCCGAAATACGCAAACCTACAAAAATGTTTGGCATAGCCGCCGGAAATTGCAATTTGCGAAGTCGAGTAAATTTACTTGCACCGTGAAGTGTAAATAACTCATGTTGGCTGGCATCGACAGAAAGCAAACCAAAGAGAGTGTTATTGACAATCGGAAAGAAAGCAATCAACACAACAACAAGAATGCGCTGCAGCATGATGCCCTCAATTAACGCACGAATCAGAGGCGTCATCGCCAAAATTGGAGCAGATTGCAATGCAACTAGATACGGCCAAGTTGCTCGCTCCATCCACCGACGAGTCGCCATCAGCGTCGCAAGTGTTGTGCCAACGATGATCGTGATGATTAACCCTGAGACTGCGATCTTGATCGAATCCCAGAGTGACATTAGAATCGGTTTCAGTCCGCGTTGCGTACCTGCAGACCAAGTGAGAAAACCCTCATCTATCACCCGATGTGGGGTCGGTAGTAAAAACCGTTTTTGTGGCGGTAATAATTTTGTTGAAAGTAGATACCAAAAGCCGATAAATAAAATAAATACGATTATTGGACCGGCGAAATCACTGATGAGATTCCGTTCGTTTGCTTCTCGCGGGGCGTCATCAATCCGCAAACCAGGCTGTGCCGACTGATCAATCGTGTTTGTAACTTTCAAATTCGTGCCGCTCATACGAGTGCTTCGCGTAGTGCGACTGATACTTCGCCACAGATTTCTGCAAACTTAGGTTCGTAGCGCAAGGAGTGAGAGCGTGGATATTCAAACGGGATATCAAAACTGCCCACAATTTGCCCAGGTCGTGCTGACATAACGAGTACTTTTGTTGACATATAAACTGCTTCAGCGATTGAATGCGTGATGAACAGGCCGGCGAAACCTTCGAGTTGAAACAGTCTCAACAATTCATCGTTTAGTCGTTCACGAGTTATCTCGTCGAGCGCACCAAATGGTTCGTCAAATAAGAACACACGTGGTTTCATCACAAGTGAGCGTGCCAGTGACGCTCTCATTTTCATTCCGCCCGATAACTGTCTTGGATACTTTTCTTCAAAACCGGTTAAGCCGACCAAATCAATTGCTTTTTGAGCAAGTTTCGTTCGTTCAGTCTTTTCTACGCCATGTAATTCGGCAATTATCTCTATGTTTTTTCGAACATTCCGCCAAGGCAAGAGCGTTGCGTCTTGAAATACATAACCGATACTGTTTCGATCAACTTCGCATTTGCCTTCGGTCTCTGACTCAAGGTTTGAAGCTATTCTCAACAAAGTAGATTTGCCACATCCTGAAGGTCCGACAACGGTGACGAATTCACTAGGTGAGACATCAAACGACACTCCACTCAGTGCCCGAGTGCCATCGGGAAAGGTCATGCCGACGTTTTTGAATGAGAGCACTCCAGTCACACGATGAGAATAGTTGAAGTTCTACTTGTAAACAAACATGTAAAACGTATTTTTGTTAATTACTTATTAAGTGACTTATTCGCCCATTTCGCATAACCATAAGTCGCGATGATCTATTAGCGATCGCTTCGCGTATTGAATTTGCAGGAGTCAACATGAGGTTAGCTAGTGCGCCGATTTTGAGCTGTGTTTCTGGCAATCCCATCACCGATTTAGCTATGTTCGATATCGTCGCAAACGCATCATCGGGTAACTGATGTGCTGCCAGCACCAATAATGATGCCGTCTCAAGGGGGTCACCATTTCCAACAGGATTAAATGGGTCCTGTAAATTGTCGGCGCCAGCAGCAACTCGAACACCAGCGTTTCGCAATGCTCTTACCGCTGTTAAACCGCGCGGAGGCGCAACGGTTGTATCACGACCCTGCAAAAAGAGATTTGTATGGGGCAATGTGATGACGCCGATATTGGCTAGAGCTACTTTCTCACTAATTCGATGCTGAACATCTTCAGTTTGCATACCGAGACTTACGCAATGACTTGCTGTCACCGAATGCGCAAACTTTGTGGCGATAACACGCTCGGCAAGATCTTCAAGAGAAACTCGATGAGCGTCGGTGTGTTCATCAGTGTGTAGATCGAGTGCGCACCCAAGTTCTGTTGCTAATTGTAAAAGTGCGATATTTGCGCCAATAGAGTCTGCATCAAGATGTGGACAACCGCCAAGAATATCTGCACCGAGATCTATTGCCTTTTTGCCGAGGGCGAGATTCGCTTGACCGAGGTCTCCTGTCAGTGGCCAGCCGAGCAATGCAACAATCTGCATTTCGACAATGTTGCGGGTGCGATTTCGAACTTCAGTTAGGGCTTCAATTGAGTCGAGTGAGTTCCATTCGGTGACATCAGCGTGGGTTCGAATCGCGGTTACCCCGTTGCTGACCATCAATCTCACCGCGCGCTCGGCGCGAACGATGGTGTCATCAATATTCATCAAGTGGCGATTTGCCTCAATTGCGTTTATCGCGCCCATCAGATCACCAGTGGGGTTGGTGACTCGCTCAGATAAAAAAGCCTTGTCAAGATGTGCATGGGGTTCAGCAAGAGACGTCGTTAATAGCGCACCCTTGCCGTCAATAACTTGATGGTCTTGTGTATCGCTAATCTCATAATCTGTCGACAAATTAACAGCCGAAATCTTTTCGCCTGTAACAGTTACATCAAAAAAGTGCCCAGGTTTGTCGACAAGCCGACAACTTCGAATCAGCACGAGGCAGTATTAAATTAAAGGTTCAAGATTTGGCAGTTCACGGCGGTCAATCTCTTCACCTAAACGTGGAAATATTTCATCTGCCATGAAGTGCATTTGTTCGTTCATCTCCTCACGAGAAACACCTGGATAGTCAAAGAAGAAACAAATGTGTTTGAGATCAAGCAAGTCGCGCCAAAAGCCGATCGTGTCAACTGCGTCATCAAAAGAACCAACGATCTGAATTTTCTGGTCGATTGATTCTTGAACAGTAGGGCAGTGGTTAAACGCAACTTTGCTGCCATCAGTATTTCGGTATGACGAGAATCTGCCATATGGTGAAAGAAAATTAGCGAACTCGTCGTGCCCGGGCTTGCCTTTGACCATTGCTTGTTCACGGGTTTTTGCTGTGTGCATATTGATCACCAACATTCGGTCTTCACCAGGCGCTACTGGTGTGCCAATTTCGGCGCGAATCTCGGCATAGCGATCCCATTTTTGCCTTTGGCTGTCGGCATTTTGCAGCCAGTACACGGCTTTGTGACCAACTCTCGGCACATACTCAATTGTTTCTGGGGATGTAACTGGTTGATAAATATCAATCGTGCGCAGCGGTTTTGGAATCAAAGTTAGATCGTCAACGTAACTACCGCGGTCAGGAATGTCATCTGGTGGAAATACAAAGTGTTTGCCGCGATATGAGAACCGTTCGTTGTACCAGGCGAGTTTAATTATCTCAAGACTTTCTTCGAATACTTCTCGGTTGATGCGGTCATGTTCTGCGCTCATTGCGTTGTCGCCTGATGCAACTACAGTGCCAAGACTCCATGCTTCGCGCGGTACTGTGCCGCGCCCGACACCGAACTCCATTCGACCGCCCGTGACGATGTCAGCTAATGCGAAATCTTCTGCGAGACGAAGAGGATGCCACTGTGGGACAACATTAAACATTTGGCCCAAGCGCAGACTTTTTGTCACGCTTGTTAAATGTTGACCGAACATAATCAAATTCGGCAAAACTTCGTATCCTTCGAATTGAAAATGGTGCTCGGTTAGCCACATAGTGTCTATGCCAACTTGGTCGGCAGTCTTTGCCCACGAAACAAGATTTTTATAACACTCAATCACACTGTCGTTGCCATAACGCCGCTTGGTCGGTGCGACTTTGCCGGCATCATCCATCGGAACGGTGCAAAAGAAGTTGGCGTCGACTCGCATCGTTTTAGAATACCTTAGACACCGTGCCAGCAACTGCGCTCTTGCATAATTTTTTTTAAAACAGCGGGACGGTCAGACATGATGCCGTCAACGCCTAGATCGAGCAAGCTGTTGATCTCATCTGGGTCATCAATTGTCCAAACATGTACTTGTATGTTGGCCTTGTGCGCGGTTGCAATAAATGATTTGTCAACAATTTTCAATGGACCCTGATTGATTGGTACTTGCGCGGCAAACACATTTTGAAATTTGCCGACATGTCTTACCCAACTGCCAAGTCTTAGTTTTGTCACCTCACGTGGACCCATCGATGTGCAAAGCGTTGGTCCAAATTGTTCGCGCAAAGCAACCAGGCGTTTGTCGCTGAATGAACCAATACAAACCCGCTCAAAAATTTCGTCTTGACCTGCTTTTTGCGACAACCGGTCAGCCAAAGGCTTTAGGGCCTGATCAGATTTGCAGTCTATATTTATGTGCGCATTCGGCCACGTCGAAAGAAGATCATCAAGTAGCGGGATCGGCTCAATGCCATTAACTCGTGCTTGTTTCACCTCGGCGTAGTCGAGTTCACTTATTTTTCCTGGTCGGCCACATGTTCGCGACAAATCATCATCGTGGAATGCCAACAAGACTCCGTCTCGGGTTGCGTGCACATCGGTCTCTATATATATGTATCCCAAATCGATTGCGTGTTGAAACGCAGGCATTGTGTTTTCAGGGGCGTCGCTGGCTCCACCGCGGTGGGCAAATGCGATAGGTGTCGAGTGTTTGAGAAACGGGTGAGTTGACATAGTTCTATAACTCGTAAGCGGTGCTAAATCGCTCGACCTGAATTCTTCCAGTATTCATCCTTAAGAATCCGTTTATAAAGTTTACCCGTCGGATGACGGGGCAACTCTTCTCGAAAATCAATCGAACGCGGACATTTGAGATCAGCTAGCGACGTTCGGCAAAAAGTCTTTAATTCGCGTTCAAGCTCGGCCGCTTGTTCAGGTGTTGTTGGCATATTCACTGGTTGTACGACTGCTTTAACTTCTTCTCCGAACTCATCATTTGGTACACCAAAAACGGCAACATCTACGACGCTCGGATGATTTATCAAAATGTTTTCAGCCTCTTGTGGATAGATGTTGACTCCCCCTGAAATGATCATAAAAGCTTTTCGATCCGTCAAATATAAAAAACTGTCGGCATCAAGATAACCAACGTCACCCAAAGTTGTCCAACCACGACCAAGTGGATCACGTGAACTTTTTGTTTTTTCCGGATCGTTGTGATATTCGAAATCAACTTTGCTTTCAAAATAGATTGTGCCCGATTCGAGAATTGGCAATTCGTTTCCAGAATCGTCGCAAATATGAATAACTGCATTTATTGAAGTACCGACGGTGCCGGGGTGTTTTAGCCACTGCTCTGAATTGCAATACACGAAACCATTGCCTTCGCTACCGGCGTAGTACTCGTGAATCACCGGCCCCCACCAGTCAATCATTTTCTGTTTTATCTCAGTCGGGCAAGGTGCGGCAGCGTGAATTGCGCAACGCAGGCTGCTGGTGTCATGGCCAGTTCGCTTTGATTCTTCAAGTTTGAGCATTCGAACGAACATCGTCGGAACCAGTTGCGAATGCGTGACCTTATATTTTGGAATCAGTTTCAAATATTCTTCAGGATCAAAGTGCTCCATAATTATCGCCGTGCCACCGAGTCGCTGTGCGGTCATTGTGAACCGAAGTGGAGCGGCGTGATACAGCGGGGCAGGTGAAAGATAAGTGGTTGTATTGTCCATTCCAAAAAGCATTTGGCATAACGTTGAGAGACCAGTTGATGTGCCGAGTTGAGTCATTGCCAAACCGAGCTTGATTCCTTTTGGGCGTCCTGTTGTACCGCTTGAATAAAGCATGTCGACGCCGTCTATACGATTTGGTAAATCTTCGATTGAAGCCTCGTCAACGGCTTGTTCGAAAGAGTCATAATTAGAAATTGTGCCGTCGAGCATTAACCGCAGCGTCACGTTCGGTGTAGTTTTCGCAACTTCGACTGCTTGGTCAGATTTGTACTTACTCGTGATAAATGCCTTGGCCCCGCAATCATTGATGATGTAACTCAGTTCGTCGGTAGTTAGTCGCGAAGAACACGCTGTGTAAATCAACCCCGCATAATGGCATCCCCATAAAATCTCAAAATATCTTGGATGATTCTCTAGACAAAATGCAATATGATCGCCGACGTTTAGCCCGGCATCGCGCAGCACATGGCTCAGTGCATTGGCTCGCGAATTGAGTTCAGCAAATGTGGTGATCTCTCCAGTTGAAGCCATGATTACAGCTGGTCGGTCGGGCGTTTGCATTGCTACTGATCCAGGAAACATAAAAGAAAACTACTCAATCCAGGTTAAAAAGCAACAATCAAAAAATATTGAAACTACACGGATAACTTACCAATGTGAACAACACAGAAGCTTTCAGGGCAATCGTTGAAAACACAACTGTGGATCTACCGTTGGATCGTGCCGTGGCATTGATCGCGGGGATTGCAAACGAAACTGTTTTGCCCTCAGAAATATTGGCAAAATTTGATGAAATGGCTGGGGCGTGCGACGCTAAGTCGGTTTTGGGCTTAATGAAATTTCTATTTGGTCCCGGCAAATTCGCGGGTAACACGATCAAGTTTCAAGATCCAGCGAATTCGTTATTTGACAGTGTGCTTGTTCGTAAGTTGGGGATACCGATCTCATTAAGTGTCTTGGCGATTGAAGTCGCAAAACGCAAAGAGTTCGAATTATTACCGATTGGCATGCCAGGAAACTTTCTCGTGCGAAGCAGCCATGACGATGATCTATATTTTGACCCATTTCGCGGAGCGGATCCGCTTAGTTCTCAAGCGTGTGCTGACTTGTTTGTCAGTCTCAATCCTCAGTCACCATGGAGTGATAGTTATCTTCGACCGACAACGAATCGAGCGGTAATCATCAGAATGTTGACGAACCTTAAAATGATCTATATACAAACGAATAATACTGTCGGGTTGCGATGGGTGATGAGGTTACGTCTAATGTTTCAAGAGGTTGCAGTTTTAGAAAAAGACCAATGGGCACGGCTGATGAGATCTACAAACTAAAACTGATTTATTTTAATTCGATTTAATTCGATTTAATTCGACAAAATAGTTAAGGAGTTTTTATGACGACAACTGAAGTAGAGACGATAATTTCTGATACCGAAGTTCAACGCTGTGTTGACAAGTTGATCAACGACTATCCACCAAGTTCGACGACTTCAACGAAATTTCTCGGTGCGCAATTTGACGCGGGGCTTGCCTGGGTGCATTTCGCGGTGGGCAGTGGCGGTCTAAACGCTTCGCCAAAACACCAAAAGATCGTTAACGAAGCAATCTCCGCTGCGGGTGGACCTTCAAGTTATATGCGCAACCCCATCGGTTATGGAATGTGTGCGCCAACAATTTCGCAATGGGGCACTCCAGAGCAAGTAAAAAAATATATGCGACCGTTATTCACGGGTGAAGAGATTTGGTGTCAGTTATTTTCTGAGCCAGGTGCTGGGTCTGACTTTGCTGGATTATCCGCCAAGGGTGTCCGCGATGGCGAAGAATGGTTGATCAATGGACAAAAAGTATGGACGACTCTTGCTCATTTATCAAAATGGGGTCTATTGGTAGTTAGAACCGATGCGCAGGCTGTGAAACATGCAGGGCTCACCGCGGTAATTGTTGATATGCAAGCGCCCGGTGTCGAAGTGCGACCGTTGCGTCAGATAACTGGTGAAGCTGAATTCAACGAAGTTTATTTTACCGATGTTCGTGTTTCGGTAAGCGAGACATTGGGCAAAGCCGGAGACGGTTGGCGTGTCAGTTTGACGACTCTGATGAACGAGAGAGTGGCAATCGGTGGTGCGATACCGCGCAAGGCATCAGGGCCGATTCGTGAAGCAGTGAAATTGTGGCAGGCCTTGCCAAAAGATCAAAAGTCAAGTGCGACGCAAGATCACTTGATGAAGTTGTGGATTAAAGCAGAGGTCTTGCGGCTCACAAATATTCGCGCAGGTCAGAACCGTCGGATGGGAACGCCCGGACCAGAGGGCTCAATTGGCAAAGTTGCGAGTGCTGAACTCAATAAAGACACGTATGAGTTTTGCGTTGATCTGTTGGGTGCAAATGGAATGCTCTATGGAAGTTACGCACTAGTTCGCCCTGAGACAGCGATGAGTTTTGATTCAGTGCCAAAAGCATTTCTCAGAAGTCGCGCGAACAGTATTGAAGGCGGCACAACTGAAGTGATGAAAAATATTTTGGGTGAACGAATTTTAGGTCTGCCAGGTGATGTACGTGTTGATCGCGACAAGCCATGGCACGAAGTGCCAAGAAATTAGCAGCACGAAGTGCCAAGAAATTAGCGCGTGAAATTAGCGCGTGAAATTAGCGCGTGAAATTAGCGCGTGAAATTAGCGAAGAATTTAAGTCGCAAGCAGCGCCAGAACTGTGCTGGCAGCGGTTTTTTTATCATCGACAATTCGTCGCGAGGCGAAAGATCCGCCGAGCATTATCGTCGTAACGAGTTCAATACTTGCTTGTAATTGACGAATATGTCTTGGCGGTGGAAAGTATTCATCTTCTTGGGCGATTTTGATTTCGCGAACGCCCTTGGTCGGTGCCAGTACGCGAATTATCTCTGCGACAAGTTCTTCAGGTGCCGATGCACCCGCTGTCACGCCCACCGTGCCTGAAAAGTTTTTCGGAAGTTCGCTTGCATCGTTGACACGGTAAACATTTTGGCAGCCAACATCTTTAGCGAGTTTTTCGAGCGCGCGTGTATTCGACGAATTATCTGATCCGATGACAATTATCGCATCGCACTCGCGGGCGATCTGCATTAATGCGCCTTGCCGATTCGTCGTGGCGAAGCAAAGATCACTCTTACCTGGCGACCAGACTTGTGGGTACTTTAGTCGCACAGCGTCGGCGACATCCTTCCAGTCGCGATGTGACAGAGTTGTCTGAGCGAGAATCGCGACAGGTTCGTTAAATTGTTCGAGCGCATCAACCTCAGCCAAAGTTTCAACACGAGAAATTGAATCGGGCGCAACTGCCATAGTGCCGACGGCTTCTTCGTGTCCATCGTGACCGATGTAAACAATTCTGTAACCCTTATTCGCTCGAGTTTTAACTTCGTGATGAACCTTGGTCACCAGCGGACAAACAGAATCAACGACATAGCT
>CALACK010000018.1 GCA_937890395.1 uncultured Acidimicrobiaceae bacterium
TGGATCGAGACTGAAGAAGATATCGAGCTACAAAATAGATTTAAAAAATTACGGGATGCAGTGCCGAAGTGGCAAGTTCAAGAAGGCGTGAGAATCGGCGCAGACTTCTTGAGGCGCTACCAAAACCTACTTTAGAAAATTGGTTAACGAGAATTCAGCAAGTGCTCAGGATGCCGTTTGAGTGCCACGCTGCAAAACGCTGACGGTTTCAATGTGCGGAGTGTGTGGAAACAAGTCAAGCACTGTGACTTGACTAAGTTCGTAGCCGGCATCAATCAGCAACCGAAGGTCTCGCGCGCCTGCGACAGCATCGCAACTCACTAAAACAATTCGTGGCGCATTTGTAGCAACCAGCCGCGACACAGCCAACGGGCCAAGACCTGTGCGTGCCGGGTCAGCAATTACCAGCCCCGCCGTAATCGGATTCCATTGCTCGACATTATTGCGAATGATTTCGCTTGGTGAACCAGTATCGCGCGTTTGCGAAATATGTTGCGCAAGATTCACGGCAGCGTCGCGACATGATGATTCATTCGCCTCAACGAGAGTTACCGGCACATCTGGGCTGAGCAATGTTGCTGCAAACAAACCCACACCGCCATAGGCATCAATAACGCGACCATCTACTCCAGAAAGGGCTCGCTCACCCGCTGCTAATCGCACAGCGTCAACCAATAATTCAGCTGCTTCTAGTGATGACTGAAAAAACGAAGTCATCATCACACGCAATTTCACACTATTTACGAATTCATGTACTAAAGATTCAATGCCAACTCCAACATCGCTAGGTAAGCCAGTGACCTGCCCGCGACCATGCTCGTCATGCAACCACACACCGCGCTCGTTCGTTGACGCACCGCACCGCAATGTCACCTCAGTTGAGTTCTTTACTTTTGCAGCCGCAATCATCTCATTAAGCAAGTCATGAGCGACGAGACACGGGCTTGTTTCGATTAACTCGTTGCTCAAACCGCGCCGGAACCCAAGTCTGCCGTTCGGTAACACAGCCATCCGTAAAGTTGTCCGCGATGCCTGTGAACTTACTGAACCACCAGTTTTCACTAGACCTAAAACATCAGCTTCGCTAATTTTTGCCGTACGACGTAAAGCCTCGTGAACTATTGCAACTTTGGTTGACATATGCTCAGTTGCGGCAAGATGCTGCCAACTGCAACCACCACAGCCAGCAGCGACGAACTTGCACGGCGCAGCAACTCGATGCGGCGATGCATCTAAAATCTCAAGTGCCGTACCACGCGCAAAATCTTTTTTATTCGTCGTGATCTCAACTCGAACTCGCTCGCCCGTGATCGTTCCGCCAACAAAAACAACTCGCCCATCAGAGAGACGCGCCATACCATCGCCACCCGCAACGATTCGTTCGATAGTTACATCTTCGTTACTCATCCACTCGCACCCTAGGCTGTAATCTGAGATGAAACCGATTCAAATTGCTCCATCGGTGTTGCCAGTTGATTTTTCGCGACTTGGCGACGCAATCTGCGAGCTAGATCAAGCCGGCGTAGACCTAATCCAATGGGATGTAATGGACGGCCAGTTTGTGCCAAACCTTACATTCGGTCCTGACATCATCGCATCGACTCGCACGTTAACGAAACTTCCATTTGAAGCGCATCTGATGGTTCTCACACCTGAGGCAATGGCAAGTCGTTATGTCGAAGCCGGTTGCAGTCGTTTGATTGTGCATGCCGAGGCGTGC
>CALACK010000019.1 GCA_937890395.1 uncultured Acidimicrobiaceae bacterium
TAACATTGAAGGTTCCTTTTTTGAGGGTTTAATTCGACCGAAATGACCGAACGACCAAAGATCAACACGAATATCTTTTGTGTCAACTCATGCAATTACAGAAAACCTTGATCTAAGCGAGACAAAATTGACACAGCCGTTTCGCGCACAATCTCATGATCACTCAGTTGTTGGGCCGCACGAACCTGGCGCGCAACCCTTGGGTTCTTCGCAAAAACCTTCTCGTGGCGCAAAAAGAAATCCCAATATAAAACAGTGAACGGGCAAGCATCTGGCCCGACGCGCTGCTTGCGGTCATATCGGCAACCTTTGCAATGATCGCTCATTCGATCAATGTATGCACCTCCACTCGCATACGGTTTGGTCGCCAACATTCCGCCGTCGGCATATTGCGACATTCCAATAACGTTGGGCACCATCACCCACTCGGCTGCGTCAACGAAACTATTCCACATCCAATTATTTAGTTGTTGTGGATTAATCCCCGCGATCAATGCGAAATTTCCGAGCACCATCAACCTTTCGATGTGATGCGCATATGACCGCTGATAGACACTGTTCAAAGCAGACTTCATGCAACTCATCGATGTCGCATCAGGATTAGTAAATAGTTTCGGCAAATCGCGGCGCGCGTCAAGTGAGTTCATCTCGGCATATTTCGGCATCCACTGCCAGTAGCAGTTCCAGATGTATTCACGCCAACCAATCACTTGGCGAATAAAACCTTCGGCACTGTTGATCGGCACTTTGCCGGCTTCGAATTCTTTGACGGCTGCTGCGACTACTTCACCCGGCAACAACAAACCGAGATTCAAATATGGCGAGAGCAGCGAGTGCGCAAGATGCCAGTTTGATTTGAGCATCGCGTCTTCGTGTTCGCCGAACATTGGCAAATTATGTTTCATAAAATATTTCATTCGCACGAGAGCTTCGGTTCGTGACGTTGCCCATTGCCCGGTTGGCGGCTGGCCCCAACTGTTGCTCGACACATCGGCAATAACTTCGGCGTCAAGAGCGTCGAGTGCCACTAGTTTGGGTTGCGGCCAACGATCTTGGTCGGTTTTCGGTGGGCCCTGACGATTCTCTTCGTCGAAGTTCCATCTGCCACCAACTGGGTCGTCGCCATCCATCATCACATCAAGTCGCTTGCGTTGCCAGCGATAGAAATCTTCCATTTTTACGGTCTTGCGTGTTGCGCGAAAATTTGCATATTCGTCGGGGTGACACAAGAACTGGTTTGACTTCACAGATTGCAAATCAAATTGCGATTTGTATTGCAAACTCAGTGCCGACACAAGTTCGCGCGCGGCGAAACTATTTGGCTCAGTTACAACAATCTGCGATGGCGAATACTCGTCATAGTGCAGTTGCACACCTGCGCGCATTGACTCGGCAAAGCGGTAATCGACTTCAAAACCCGCCTCGCGCAACTCGTCAGCAAACCGCCGCATCGAGGCGACAATAAAGTGAGCGCGTTGCACATGCCAGCGCCGAGTTGTGATCTTGGCCCGTGATTCGATCATCAAAATACGATGGGTTGTCGGCTTTGCGTCGCCAAGCGCACCGATCTTTTTATTCAACTGATCGCCAAAAACCCAAACTGTCTGCTTATTCACGACGTAATACTATGAACAGAGATGACTCGTGTGCCGCAAATAAAAAATGGTTTTGAACCAAAGATCTGTGCCACTTGCACCAAACCTTTTGAATGGCGAAAGAAATGGGCTCGCGACTGGCCGAATGTTCGCTATTGCAGTGATCGATGTCGCCAAACAAAAATCTGA
>CALACK010000020.1 GCA_937890395.1 uncultured Acidimicrobiaceae bacterium
ATAGCGGGGATCAACTAGCTAACTAATTTGATACCTCACGAGCGGAACTTTCGATGAACCAGTCAACTAATCGCGCGGCTGCAGGTGCACTACTTTGAATTTCAAAAAACGTCTGATCGATTAGTTCGTTAACAGTTATGCCTAGTTTGGCTAATTCTGCTTCACCAGATTCGCCGGCCCAACGCCGCACGATCGCCTCGGTTACTTCAGGATGAAACTGCGTCGCAAACGAACGGCCTTTGCGGATTGCCTGAGGACCAGCCGGACTTGTGGCAAGCACTTCAACATCTGTTGTTGGGGTAAAAGTGTCATAATGCCACTGCAACCAGGTGCCACCGATTACTTCATACGGGGCTTTCGCATCAACTTGATGCCATCCGACTTCGTGTTGTATTGCGTGTTGAACGCTGCCGCCGAAAGCCTTGGCCATTATCTGAGCGCCGTAGCAAATACCGAATATTGGGATCCCGCGACGGTGAGCTTCAAGAATCAATTCGCACTCAGCACGAACATTTTTCTCAATATCTGTCCAATAAACCGACCACCAGCTTCCTAATAAAACAACTAAGTCTGCGCCATCTAACGCTGGCCACTGGTCTGGATGTTCTCGCTCGCAATGATCAAAAACACTGCCGTGGTCTTTGAACCGCTCCCCAACGAAACCTTGCTCAGCAAACCGTTGGCCAATGCAACCAGGGTCGGCATCATTGGCGTTTGCAACAAGTAGTGACCGCATAACTAAATATCTATCAACTACCGAGTTGATCATTGTCAGTAGAAAATGGTTCGACCCAAAGTTCGACAGATACCAAGTTGATTGATTCTTCATATTTCAGATTGGCTAATGGAAATTTAGGTTGATAAAGGTTGATCAATTTTTCAGCAGACTCATCATCGCGAAGAAGACGCACAAAAAAAACTAACTCACTTGTTCCAGAATCAAAATCTGGTGTGTAAACAACAACTGGATATACCTCAGATTTACCTGAATCGGCGTTGGTCGCAACGATTAATGCCTTTGATCCACCAACGTAAATATCATCCCAACGATCAAATAAGTCGCCTTGGTGAGAGAAATACATTTGTTCATCTGAACCGACTTTTGTCAACGTGCTGAAACTCGATAGATCACTCATGAACATCTGAAATATTCCGTTAACCGTATAATCAATGCCCACGACACCAGCAGTCAGGGAGATTTTAATTTCTGAAGAACTCGAATTTTTTTGCTGACCATCAAAAAGTTTCTTAATGTCGCTCACTCGCCAATAGCCAACTGAGGTTTGAGTTTGACTGGTTGGATTGTCAAAGTTTTTTTCGGCCCAGAAGATAGCGCCACTAATTACCGCTACTAACGAAATCGCACTTGCGACCCAAATCCGTTTCATGCGGCTGCTCGATCGGAATTAGTCACCAACAGCACGATAAAAAGTGCGGTGCTAAAAGCGACAGAACCAATCATCCAGATTGACAGTGGTGAAGGCCCATGTGTCCACCACCACTGCGCACCTTTGTTCAAATTCCAGCCAGAGATATTTGTGCCGGTGACATATCTTCTAATTGATTGGTGCAGAGATAATGATTGTCCTAGTGAAATAGTCAGAAATATTGTTAGCAGCGATGATTTTGAGAATTTGAAATTTGTCAATCTGCGACTGGTAAAAGCGCTTGCGCTAAACGTGGCCAGCGAAACTAAATAGATCGCCATGATGTAACGACTCGCCATACCAATCGCGCCCAGTGAAAAATTGTACGGTAAAAAAAACAATAAACTTGCCCCGAACCCCGAACTAATTTTCACTTTCAACGGAACAAATTTGGCAGTAATCACAATAAAAGTTACGAAACCGACGCTCATCAAAATTAGGACAACTGGTGTTGGCGCAAAATCGGCAGAGCCTAGTTGAATCGATCCGCCAAGAAACCCGAGAAACGCTTGTGGCGAATCATTTGAAAACGAAAAAAAAGATCCACCCAGAATAAAATTAATCACACTCCAGGGATATAACGAAAACACTTTGAGGTGGATATATAGCAATCCAGGAGCGACGAGAAAAGCTAATTTAGGTAGTTTCGCCCGATCAAACTTTAACGAGCGATCTGTCTCTCTGATAGCAAATCCTGATACGAGTCCTAACGTTACGCAAATCGCCAACATAATATTTATGTCGGCTCTTACGTTTCGAGTCAACAGCACTGCCATGAGAAAACCAATTACAGCAATAACTCGATGACTTCTTTTCGATGAAATGAAAAAGTTCATTACGCAAATGCCTGCCGATACGACTCCGACAATTGCCCAACTGCTTGGATTAGTTGACGGAATTATGAACAAACCCACCGGCACCATGCCGACAAATAGCGCAAGAAGTACAGCCCATTTACGTTCTGCAGATGAATAGATCGCAAAACTAATCAATGCAAAGAAAATTAAAATCTGCAAAAATCTCATAGTCAAGATTGATCCATTGACATTTGGTGAAACGAAAAACCCATTTGTCTTATAAAAATTACTAGCTATGGTAGATGTATTAAATCGTTTAGATGATTCAAGTTTCGTTACAGCCTCGGCGTCTAGACCGCGAATACAACTTGCGCTGATTTTGCTATCCCCGGCATAACAAAAGATTGTTCTTGGCCCGCCGTTTCGATGAAGTTGCAATGGGATCTTGGCTTCGTAAATCGAAGTACTTTTTTCGCAAAACTGCATGCGATATCCACGCGAACACCAGATTGACGAAAGATGATATTCGTCATCTGGGCCAGAGCCTGGAGGACTCGACAGAGCCCACGAACCCAGCGTGATCATTGCGCCCAATACGACAAGAAGACCTAAAACAAGTGATTTAAGTTTCTTAATACGAAACTCTGACACACGCGATTGCACGCACTAAGTATATGGATTATCCATCAGTCGCTAGTTATCTGTTAGTACCTATACGGCTAAGATCTTTGGCGATCCAACATGAAAAAACTAGATGTTCGTCGACCTGACGCGACAATTTATCAAACGAACCAGCCAATTGTTTTTCAAGCGTCTGCGAATATTCTGATGCTGCTGACAAGTGCAGTTTTTTTTGCACTGTTGATTTCAGGAGTGCCACTAAAAGTTGCGGCAATTGCCCTTTTAATTGTCGTCCTGCAGATACTTGCTGGTGGATCGTTTCTAACAATGTTCGTTTACAAATCTCACCTCACATGGAAAGAATTCTGCGGAGTTGGACTTGCTATCGGAAGTCTTCTCACATTTGGCTTCGATCAAATATTTCGAAATACTGCTATTTCTGGTTTTGCTTGGACACTCCCAATCTTGTTTTTGCCATTGTCGATCTGGAGATCTCGGCTAAAGATAGACGTAACGATTGCGCGAAATGACTTAACCGTCACAGAGCTAGCAGCAATTTCGGCAACGGTATTGTTAATCCTTTCCCCAGAATGGTTCTGGCCGCTTCCATTGGCGCTTATGTTGATCGCGATCGTTGTTTGGCGAGAGATCCCAAGGTGGCGAAAACAATCAGCGATAATCGCCGCATGCCTAATTCCTATTTCGATTCTTTCAATACTCAAACGACCGATTGGTTGGTGGATTGAAGACAGCGATGTTGCTTTATACGAAGCGATCTCTCGAACACTAGGTAATTGGGGTTTTCGAGACAACATAAACGGAGCTGGCACTTCAACTAACTATCACTGGTTTGCCTACGCGTGGTCAGGGTTGATTGACAGGGTAAGTGGATCCCCGGAATGGGTTTCAAACACGCGAACTATCCCATTATTGATCACAGTCGGAACCGTTTTAATAATCTGGGCGATTCTCGAACGGTTGTCACATACACGGATGATTATAATTTTTTCGCTTTTTGCCATCGGTGGATTCGACACAGTTCAAACTTGGGGCAGAGGTTTTAAACTCGGAATCATTGCAAGCCCAAGCCAGATGTACGGGCTACTACTACTGTTGGCTTTTCTGTACGTCTTTATTTTGGATATAAACAATTATCTTAAAAAACCTCTGCCACTATTTTTTCTACTCGCGTTTGGAGTTATCGGGTCAAAAGTTGCTCACGGAGCAGTTCTCGCTGGAGCAGTTGGATTTTTTTGGCTTGCAAATTTTGTTAAAGATAAAAAATTTAATTGGCACCAAACTTGGCTTACTGCTACCACTATCTTGGGCATAGCTACTGGGTTTTATTTTGTTATCAACGGTGGCGGTGGAAGTTCGCGTGGAATATTGTTTGATCAATTTGGGTTTGTTGATGGAATAACCGGGGATTTTCGGCCTTTTGGACTCCCGATCCAGTGGCTAGCGGGTCTCACATTTTTATTTGGTTTTCTTGGCTTTCAGCTTGTCGGTTTAGTTGCACTCTGTACTTTTGCTACTAGTAGTCAGCAGAAGCAGGTACAATTTTTCGCTATTGGCATCGCGATAGCCGGCTTGCTCGCGGCAATGTTTCTTTCTGGTGAGTTCGCAGTCGAACTATTTTTCACCCATGCCGCTTCAAGTATTTTAGTAGTGTTGATAATTCCGATTGCTCTGAATCGTATTACTAGTAATGACTTCAAATATCCGCGATCTATCTTGAGCATTACTATTTTCGTCGGACTCGGGTCGGCAATTTTCGCTAACTTGATGCCAAATCTTGATTCAGGTTCTCTCACTGCTATTGCACTACGAACTACGCCATCGCTCGTTGGTCTACTTCCCTTGCTTAGCGCACTTGCGTGCGCTCTTTATCTGAAAAAAAATAATTTTGAAGGTCAATTTAAAGATCAGTCAGAAGTTTCGTTCTTCAAAAAAATTACTACGTTAACTCTCGTTGGTCTGCTTGCAATGTCTGTTGGATTTTTTTCAATCAACTACGAAAAGAACATCCGACAAGAATATCCCGAATCAGATAGAAACTTTGCTTCACGAATTGGACTAGATAGACCAGATTTACAAAGTGCTTCAAACTGGATCTCGACAAATACCAAGACATCAGCAATTTTTGCGACGAATGACTTATGTGGTCAGGTCTCCAAATCTTGTAACAAAGATACAAATTGGGACGCACTACTTGACTTCAGCATGAAATGTACTCAGTTCGCAGTCTTGCGAACTGATAAATGCAATGCCGGTGGATATGCGTTACTGACGGCAGTAGTGCATAGAAGATTTCTGGCGGGCAATTACTATGTCGGCATCAGCGATGGATCTGCAATTAAGCCATGGGTTGTCAAACGAGTTATAGATTCGGTCAATTTCGCAAAGTTGCCAAGTAACGAAACACTTACCGCATTGAAAGATTCAAATGTGGGTTGGTATTTACTTAGACGAGAACTTACATCAGACAAAAACTGGGCGAAGTTCGGCAATATTCGCTACTCAAATTCTTCTTACTTTGTTATTGAGTTGAGTTGAGAGAATTTGTCATTCTGCTAATTTGTTGTTGTGACAACACAATCCAAACTAGTTATTAAGTTTTCTCTATGAAATTTCGGTCTGTGGCGAGAGTTACTTTTCCATTTTTTTCTATTGCGCTAGTTATCAGCACTTTGTTGATTCTTTCAGATGTAAGCCTGCTCACAAGTCTTAGAACAAGCCTCGTAATTATCTCAATTTCGACAACAGGTTTAATCGGGTGGCTGTTGGTGATGCGGGAAGATCGAAAGATTTTATTTCCAGAATCTATCGGCATGGGGTTGGCTATCGGATTTATTTTATGTGCCGGGTTCCAACTTGCGCTACGGCCATACGGGTTGAATATTTTCGGTGGATTAATCCCCGTGATAATCGCTCACTCCTCACTGTTATTTAAAAGCGTTCGTAAACTGATTAGCTATCAACGGTTAAGTTTTTCGGTAAACGAAACATCCGCTGTAATATTCACAATATTTTTCGGACTTTACTTAAATGCGCCTCTACTTTTAGTACCTGCGGCGATTTTTGCATATGTTGCTTTTAGACGCAAAGTATCGATGCGTGAAAAATTCAGTCGATGGTACACACAAATCAACTACTTTATTATTTGGCTAGCTGTAGTGCTTGGCTTCGTTTTGATTGCATTAACAACCGCTGTAGCGGCCCCGTACATCTTTGGTGATAGCTCAGAGTCAATTCCTCGCGAAGCTTGGTCAAATTCATTAGTTACGTGGGGCCCAAACGAGAACATTCCGCTATTTGGCCATCCACTTAGATACCACTGGTTCTCGTTTGCGGTCTTTGGTTTAATTACGCGTCTCTCAGGACTTGCGCCAATGGTGCTTTTCAATAGTGGTCTGTCAGGAGTGCTGGATAGTTTGTGCGTTGGATCAATTATTTGGTCGCTAACTTACTATCTTTCAAAAAATCGTCGCACAGCATTACTTAGCGTTGTAATTCTCTACGGCACAGTTTCACTCAACCAGCCTTACGCAATACTTGCTGATTCAAGCCCAGACGCAACTTCGTGGCTGGTCTGGGTTGCTGCGTTCGGGTTTGCCCTAGCAATACATTCCAAATTTTCATTAAAGTTCGCGCCACTAGTCTTTTCGTTAATAGGTGTGGCAGCAATCCTCTCTAACGGTCCACACGGCGCGGTGCTACTTGTTGGATTATCTGCTTGGTTAATCGGACGCTGGCTACAACGCCGAAGAACTTTCGACCAAGCATTAAAATCAGACTTGGTAGTTGTTTCAACAACGTCTGCAACAATGCTTCTTGCTTACTTTTTTTTCCTCACCCCGTCTGATTACTCGGCATCGACAATCGACTTCTCTCTCAGGTTTTTGAAATCATGGCCAGGGGTCTTATTCGTTATAACAATTTTTGGTGCCCGATTTGTTGCACTGCCAATGTTGCATAAAATTATTGAAAAACCTTTGTACTGGTTCTACTATGGCATTTCTTTAAGCGGACTAGCTGCATTCTTCGTCTACCGAAACTCAATTTGGAATCTTGCAAATTACTTCATATTTCCAGGATTAGTTCTAATGCCGATTCCAATTGCGATACTTTTTACGACTAGTTGGACGAATTCTCAAACATCAAAAAATTATCGCCGGGTAGTTGCATCAGCATTTTTTATATTTGGCGCCATGCTTCACGTCTTAACAACCGCAATCAACTGGAAACACGAAACAAGGCTAAATGCACTATCACTCAGCGAATACTTTGTAGTTCTTCCACTGATTACAATTTGCATCTTGGCTGTACTGTCGGTGTACAACTTTAGACATTCGAGCCACAACGCAAAAACTAAAAACTATGGCTTTCGGAAATCCTTCAACGCAATCTTCATTATCGCCACAGTTTTTTGCAGTCTGGGTGTGGGTCTGGGTTATTCGGTACGAACTCATGTCCGCGATCTTGTTGATCTAACAATTGGCAGAGATCATGGAGGGCCAGCCAAGCCAACAACTAGTTACCCTTTTAGAGATGCAATGCTCTGGTTGCAACATAACTCAAATCAGGATGACCTAGTTGCAACAAACTTCATTGCCGGTGGCGAAATCAGAGATTTCTTTACTACCGCGGCTTTTCCAAGTTCTAACCTAGCGATTTCGGCAATAAGCAGACGGCGGGTGCTCGTTGAAGGCGACTCATGGGGAAACGTTGGTCTTGTATTCACCAAAGTGAGTCGCGTACCACTACCAATTGTAGGAGAGGGAATATTCACTCTTCAAAACATCGCACCTACATGGCTCAACGAACGAATTCGAATGAGCCATCAGTTTGGTTGGCGACCTAATTCAGAAACGGCCAAATATATGAAAAAGATGAATATCGATTGGTTTGTCGTTAGCAAGGCTAAGCAAATGCCTTCAACTTGGGAACCTTACGCAAGTGTTGCCTTTGAAAACAGTGAAGTAATAATTTTAAAACTTAACTAACTCACTAATTTGACTTTTGCGAGCCGTTGCGCAGAAAATCTGCATTTAAGTCCGCCATCACTCGTTTGATCCCAACACTGATTCGGGTTTTACAAAATGAGTCAGCATCCAATAATGCAACTGATTTAAAATTTATGCTTCGGGGTTGTTTATTTGTTTTTGCGTTACTTGAAGCAGTGATCAATGGCCTAACACGAAACACAGCCTTGGCGACACTAAGTATGTTTCCGATTGTTAAGTTTTCATCTGCAACAACTAGTTTGACAAATTTGTGGGTTGGTCCAGTATCTGTAAGAGCGATTTTGGCTGCGTCAACAATGATTCGTGAAGCGTCGGAAACATAAATATAATTACGCGAAGTCTCTAGCGGTACGAACAGATTTGTGGGCTGCCGGCGAAGTATTGAATCACAAATTGTCGAGATTAGCCCTTGGTTTTTTGAGAAATCCTGATTCGCGCCGTAAAGATTAGAGATTCTTCCTACGACAACTCTCACACCTAGTCGGTCAGAAAACTCTCGTAAAGAATCTTCCTGCTTTAGTTTTGCCTCACCATACGCTGTGGTCGGTTGTGGTGTCGTGAGTTCGGTGAATGGTTGATTTTCACTGCCCGCGTAAACCCCACCAGCAGATGACGCATGAAAAACTAACCCGTTTGGCAATAATTTTTCTCCAAAATTTTTCTCAACCGATTTCAAAAATGCCTGAAAAATTCTTGTTTCTTCAAACATTTGTTCAGTCGTGCTAGACAACGTTCCTTTTCCGGCACACCAAAAAATCGCCCACTGCTCATCACTAACAATTTGAGAAAACTGCTTGCAATTCTTGGTAATTTGACGCTGGAGTTGAGCACTATCAGACCATACGAATTTCTCTGTAGGCGAAAATATTTCAGCAAAATTTGTGCACTGTTTTTCGACGCTATTACCGAGCAATCCACCGCGACCGATGACCCAAACCTTCATTAGTTTGATTGTTTGCTTTTTCTCGTTCGTGAAAGTGCGTCATTAAACGGACTGGAGCGGATCAAATACAGCGGCCGACCAATCGCATTACGGACGACTACACCGAGATATTCAGCCAAGATTCCTAACGAGAACAAGATTGCACCGCTACCCATAGAGACGAAAATGATTACTGTTGTCCATCCTTCAACTGGATATCCGTGCGCGACCTTTCCGTAAAGTGCGTACACAGCGTAGAAAACTCCAATGAAAAATGAAGAAAAACCGATCAAACTTACAAGTCGAAGCGGGCGTGTACCAGAACTCAGAACCAGTCTCAAGAAGTGGCCAAGCAATCGGTGAAAGGTGAATCCTGTCTGACGGGGATACTCGACTCGCGGCGAAATCTTGCACGCAACTGACCGGTCAACAACCCAAGTCAAAGCAACATCAAGGTAAACCCCCGACCCTGCGTACGCTCCGACACTTCTGCCTATTTCACCTGTCATCAACCTATAACTGCTAAAAAATTCTCCGTCTTGTGGTGAGAGAAGTTTTGTATAAAACCACTTCGCTAGTGCTGAGAAAAAATTCCGCCAGCGAGAATGCAACGCACCACCAGCAAATTTGCCGTAAACCAGTTGAGAATTATCTGCGACCGCAGTATCTAGAAGTTTGGCGATTTCTTTTGGATCATGTTGCCCATCTTCGTCGAGAGTAACGATCCAATCAGAGACGCTTGCCGACATTCCAGCCAAAGTTGCAGCGTGTTGCCCAAAATTACGCGATAACCACACTGGACGAACCCATTCATACTTCGCACTCAAGTCATAAATTACTTTTGCCGAATTATCTGGACCAGAGTCATGGACCAAAAGAACTTCGCTAATCACGTATCTGATGCCAGAAGCCGAAGTTGAAGTTTCGGTAAAAACTGATAATTCATTGACCAAAGTTGAGATCGTTTTTTCACCCTGATAAACAGGAACCACCACAGAAACAGTTGCAATATATTGATTGTCTGAGTTCTTTTCCATCCCAAATAACCTTATCCGCAATGAACAATCACTATCCCGTCTAGCGTATGACTGTGGCTTTCAATGACTAACACCAATCTGGGTATTGACTTAAATGCGATTAAAGCAGCCCGCGAAGTTGGGCGAGCAGTAGTTGAACACACACCGGTTACACCTTCGGCGTATTTGTCAGAACAATTTGGTGGAAAAATTATATTGAAAGCTGAAAACCTCCAGCGGACGGGGGCGTTTAAAATTCGCGGTGCGATAAACAAGTTGCACCATCTCGGAGAACTGGCAAAGAACGGTGTCGTAGCTGGCAGTGCCGGTAATCACGCACAAGGTCTTGCATTTGCGGCGAAGTATTTCGGAGTGCCGGCTGAAATTTTTATTCCACTCGGGGCATCGCTGTCAAAAATTAATGCGTGCAAGGGATACGGCGGAATTGTTTTGGATGGTGGCGAAAGCGTTGATACTGCAGTGCTTTCCGCCAAAGCGCGAGCACTTGAGACCGGTATGGCTTTTTGCCATCCGTATGACGATGTCGATGTAGTAGCGGGCCAAGGCACGCTTGGTCTTGAACTGCTTGAAGATATTTCAGATTTAGCACAGGTGATCGTTCCACTCGGTGGTGGCGGACTGCTTTCTGGCGTAGCACTGGCAATTAAACAACAACGACCAGATGTAAAAATCATCGGCGTTCAAGTTTCATCGTGCGCTCCATATATTTACGGCAACGCCCCAAGTGGCGCAATTGCAACACTGGCTGACGGCATCGCAGTCAAACAACCCGGAAACGTGACAAGACCACTAATTGAATCGTGGGTAGACGAACTCATTGATGTTGATGAGGAAAGTGTCGCCAATGCAATGATGATTTTATTGGAACGATCAAAAATGTATGTTGAAGGTGGTGGAGCAGTTGGCGTTTCGGCGCTTCTCACATCGCGCGTCAAACCTGCAAAAAAGGGTTCGACCTGTGTTGTGTTGTCTGGTGGCAATGTTGACATGGGCTTGATTCCGAATTTGATTCGACGGCATGAAACCAAGGCTGGTCGTCGCGCACTATTGTTTGTTCGAGTTTCAGATCGCCCAGGTGCTCTTGCTAATTTCTTGGACGTAATCGCAAAATCAGGTGCGAATCTAATCGAAGTTAGTCATGTGCGTGAAGGTTTGAATCTCAAGGTTCGTGAAACTGGGGTTCAGGTTGTTCTTGAAGTACGAGGCCACGACCACACATCAGAGATCATCACAGCAGCGAAAATCGCTGGCTTTGATGTTTCCCATGTGACTAACTAAAAGCGATGACGCCACTTATTTTGCTACCCGGTAAATTAACAACCGATGCGAAAGGCGTTCGCGGAGATTCATTTTCAACCGGGCGTCTTTATAGCCACGCTATTGCTCATGCGGGAGGTGTCGCACTTCAGGTGCCACCAATTACGCAGAGCGTTGAGTCAGTAATCGAACTCGTAACGAGATTTGATGGTGTAATCATTCAAGGTGGAGGCGATATTGACCCATCGCTTTATGGTCAGACGCAGCTAAGTAACAAAATTTACGGAATCAGTGCAGAACATGACGCGCTTGAGATTGCGATTGTCCGCGCTGCGATTGAGCAGAACAAGCCAGTTTTGGCAATATGTCGTGGAATGCAAATACTTAATGTTGCTCTTGGTGGAACTCTGCATCAAGATCTAGGTGAAGTTCTTGAAGATGGCGAGGCACATTGGAATACCTATCATGAGATTGTGCTGACTACCGATAGTCGAGTTGCGTGCGCGATGAAGACTATTTCGCCAAAACGATCACATTCTTTTCATCATCAAGCACTTGACAGTGTCGCCGAAGACTTAATAGTCACTGGTCGGGCTGAAGATAACACTGTTGAGGCAATTGAACACAAATCTGCGCATTGGATTGTCGGTGTGCAATGGCACCCAGAAGACGACGCAATGACTGAACCAGATCAACAAAACTTATTTGATGGGTTTATTGAAGCCGTGCGCAACAAATAATACGTTGCAAATTATTGCTTGCGTATTATTTCTTGCGAGTTTTCTGCCCGCAACTATTTGCTGGCGAGTTGAGTGAGATTAGACGTAAGGTCAAGCAACAAACTTGGAAGAACACCAATAACTAAAGTTACTGAAACCGCAATCGCAATGGCGATAGTTGAAAACAACGGCACTTTAACTGACACAGGATTTGTTGCATCATTCAACCACATACTGACCATGATTCGTAAATAAACAAACGCTGCAATCACGGCACAGATCATGGCGACAACTGCAAGTTTGTAACTTCCAACACTTACTGCTGCCTGAACGACTCCGAACTTGGCGACGAACCCACTAGTTAAGGGAACACCTGCTTGAGCTAACAACAAAACCGTCAACGCCAGTGCAAGTACTGGATTACTTTTGCCAATGCCTTTGAAAGCATCAAGCGAAGTTGCTCCATCCGTTGAACTTTGAGCTACAACTGTGACAACACTGAAAGTGCCAACAACCAGTGCCGCATAAAGCACTACATAAACAGCGATTGCGGTTAATCCATCACCAACGTCAGGCGATGAGCGATGTGACGATGCTTCTAAACCTACAAGAATAAAACCGGCGTGGCTGATTGACGAGTAAGCGAGCATTCGCTTTACATCTGTTTGCACAACAGCAACGACTGAGCCAACGATAAGAGTTAGTGCGGACAGTACGAAAATCGCCGGACCCCAATCATCTGCACGCGATGGAAATGCAGTAACAAAAACTCTCACTAGCGCAACAAGTGCAGCGACTTTTCCGGCCGAAGCCATAAACGCCGTTACCGGAGTTGGCGAACCTTGATAAACATCTGGGGTCCAGGCTTGAAATGGCACCAGAGAAACCTTGAAACCAAAACCAACCAGCATTAGGCCAACACCGACAAGCAGCAAAGTGTCGTTGCGTGGAACGGTGATGTAAGAATTTAGCGCCAAATTAATATCAACTAAACGAGTTGTGCCGGTCGCACCATAAGTAAGTGCAACACCATACAAAAAGAAAGCTGATGCGAAACCACCAAGAATAAAATATTTCAACCCAGCTTCTTGGCTTTCTGCACGTTTGCGATTGCTTGCTGCCAATAAATAAAGCGACAAGCTAAGAGTTTCTAAACCGAGAAATAAGACGATCAGGTCGTTTGCCGCAACCATCACGACGCCACCGATTGCGGCGGTTAGATAAAGAGCATAGATCTCGGGCATGTCAGATTTTTCGCCTGCGAGATAGTCGCTAGTAACAAGACTGACAAGTAATACAGCCGCACAAATTGCAATTGACGCCAGCACAGCAAAATGGTCGAGAGCAAGAGCGCCACCAACAAGAAGTTTCGGGCCAGAACTTGAAATATCGCGCCATAGAAATATTGACAGAACAATTGCGGCACTTGCTGTTACCGCACTGACTAATCCGTACCAGCCACGTCGCCACTGCGGAGTTAACGACCCGACAAGCAACAACAACAGCGCTCCGAACAATAAAACCAATAAAGGTGATACAGAAAACCAATCAATTGTGGGGCCAGCAAATTCAGATATTTGATCGTTCACTTGGTTTGTCCTTCTACATGCTCAATGAGTGCGGCCACGCTTGGTTCGATTCTGTCAAGAATTGGTTTTGGATAGATTCCCGAAACGACGATGATTGCCACAAACACAGACATCAACAAGCCTTCACGAACTGTAATTTCTTTAAAAGTTGAATTAGCTTCGTCTGGCTCACCGTGAAACACCCGTTGATAAGCCCACAACAAATAAAGCGCAGCAAGAATAACGCCGACAGTGGCGACAACTGTCCACCAGCGTGCAGGACCAAATGATCCAATCAAAATCAAGAACTCACCGACGAAACCATTGAGTCCAGGCAAACCAACAGATGACAGCATGACCACGGTGAATACACCAGCAAAGATTGGTGCAACATGCTGGATGCCACGTAACTCAGAGATTTCACGAGTGTGGCGACGTTCGTAAATCATGCCGACAAGTAAAAACAATGCACCTGTTGAGACTCCATGATTAACCATTTGCATTACCGCGCCAGTTACTGCCTGCGAACTTAGGGCGAATGTTCCAAGAACAATGAACCCGAGGTGAGCTACAGAAGAGTAAGCCACAAGTCGTTTTAGATCGTGTTGCATCGTTGCAGCAATTGCACCGTAAATGATTCCGATGACGGCGAGTGTAAATATTGCTGGTCTCGCCCACATCGCGGCCTGTGGAAACAAATAAACTCCGAACCGCAAGAAACCATAAGTTCCCATTTTGAGTAACACGCCAGCAAGAATTACTGACCCGCCAGTTGGGGCCTGTGTGTGAGCATCGGGCAACCAAGTATGAAACGGAAATAGCGGTACCTTGACGGCGAATGCAATCGCAAATGACAAAAAAAGCCAACGCGCCGCATTCGTTGAAAACTTTGCGCCTTCGGCGATTTTGACAAGATCAAATGTCACTACGCCAAGGTCGCGTTGTGCAAGCGCAACTGTTGCAATGATTCCGACGAGCATGAACGCCGAGCCAGCCATTGTGTATAAAAAGAATTTTGTTGCTGCATACACTCGTTGGTCGTAACCCCAACCACCGATCAAGAAGTACATCGGCACCAAAACAATTTCGAACATTACGAAAAACAAAAACAAGTCAAGCGATAAGAACGAGCCCATTACTCCGGCTTGCAATAACAGCATCCAGGCAAAATATGAAGTTTCATTGTGGTGCGGATCTATTCCGACAATCACCAACGGAAACAAGATTCCAGTTAGCACTATCAAAAACAACGAAATGCCATCAACACCTAAGTGCCATGAGATTCCCCATTGGCTAATCCAGAGGTGCTGCGAGACGAACTGAAAACCCGCCTCTCCAGATTTGAATGCTGCTAGCAACCACAACGAAAGCGCTGCAGTCGAAACGCTTGAAATCAGTGCCGCTAGTTTGATCCACTCTGGACGCGAGCTACCAAGTAGTGCGACGACTACCGAGCCGATCACCGGCATCACAACTAGCAATGTCAAAATTGGAAAGCTGAGAACTTCTAAATTTGCGGCAATCACAACAGTGCCCCCCGCAAAAAGAACCAAGCCAAAATCACAACTGCGCCAAGGCTGATCAATAATGCGTAAGCACGAACGAAACCACTCTGTACCCGACGCAATGATGTTGCGATATTTCGAATTAACTTGCCGACTCCGTTGACAATGCCATCAACAATGGTGGCGTCAATCCATGCAATTAAATTAAAAGTTTTGGCGCCGGGCCCAGCGATCAGACGACTTGCGGCATTGTCGTAATACCACGCCTGCTCAAGGACTTTTGGCTCAATTGGCTTGACCCATGATTTTGCATAAACCACAATTGATGCTGCGATTCCAACTATTGCAACGACAATTGCTACAGCTAACAGCAAATATTTATTTTGATAGGCCCAAGTCTCATGAATGTGTGCTTCGGATTCTTCAACAACCGGAGCAAGCCAGCGTTCTAGAAAATTAAAATCTTTACCAAAAGGCAATTGCATTGCACCGCCGACGATGGATAAGCCCGACAACACAACCAGCGGCGTCAACATCACCCAACTACTTTCGTGTGGGGTTAAGTCACCGTGTGAGCCGTGTTCGGCGCTATGGTCATTCCATTTTGCTTTGCCGTAAAACACCATAATTACTTGTCGTGTCATATAAAACGCCGTTAATAGACCGGTGATCAAACCAACTACATAAAGACCACGATTATTTGCGTAAACATAAAGCAATATTTCATCTTTTGACCAGAAACCAGCAAACGGTGGAACTCCGGCGATCGCTAGCCAGCCGATAATGAAAGTGAACGCAGTAACTGGCATCACTTTTCGCAACGCTCCCATGCGACGCATATCTTGCTCATGATGCATACCGTGGATTACAGAACCTGAGCCGAGAAACAATAGCGCCTTGAAAAATGCGTGGGTCACCATATGAAAAATTGCAGCGACATACGCACCAGAGCCAACTGCTAAAAACATGTAGCCCAATTGCGAAACGGTGCTGTAAGCGAGAACTTTTTTAATATCGTTTTGTGCAACCGCGATGGTTGCGGCATAGAGCGCAGTTGCCGCACCAACCACGGCAATGACTGTTGGCACCCAATCATACGAAGCATGCAAAACAGGATTCATACGTGTCATCAAAAACACGCCTGATGTCACCATCGTTGCGGCATGAATCAGCGCCGAAACTGGAGTTGGGCCTTCCATCGCATCTGGCAACCAAAGATAAAGCGGAAGTTGGGCGCTCTTGCCGCAAGCGCCCACAAAAAGTAGAAGCCCAATCGCTGTTGCTGTCACTGCAGCCAGTTCACCACTATGAGCAGATTCGTTAATTGCGTGATATGAAAGTGTGCCGAGACTGTTGAATGCTAAAAACATTGCGGCCATTACACCGAAGTCACCAATGCGATTTGTGACGAAAGCTTTTTTGCCGGCGACTGCTGCACTGTTGCGAGTTTGCCAAAACGAAATCAAGAAATAGCTGCAAGCACCGACACCTTCCCAGCCCAAGAATGTGACAAGTAGATTTTCACCGAGAACAAGCATCAACATGCTGAAAACAAAAAGATTCAAATACAAAAAGAATTTTGAGAACTTGGCATCGCCATGCATGTAGCCAATTGCGTAAAGATGAATCAAAGTTGAAATGCCTGTAACGAATAACGCCATCACAATGCTGAGTGGGTCGGCTAGGACAGCGAGATCAACTTGTAGCGAGCCGACTCGAATCCAAGAAAACATCTTCACAACGTGACTGCGTTCTTCGGCCGGAAGCCCCAACATTTCAAAATAAGCCAGCACCGTCACCAAAAATGACGAGGCTGTTGCGAGCGTCGCAACCCAACCTGCTCGCGGATCGCCAAGTTTGCGACCCAAAATTAAATTAATACCAGCACCAGCAAGTGGCAGTACCGGTATCAGCCAAATTAAGTCGAGCATGATTAGCCCTTCAACTCGGCGAGATCGTCGGCAGTCACCGAACTTCGATTTCGCATGATCGCCACAATGATGCCGAGTCCTACGACTACTTCAGCGGCAGCAACGACCATTACAAAAAAAACTATTGTTTGACCGTTGATGTCATTGAGTTGTCGCGCCAAAGTTACGAAACTGAGATTCACCGCATTAAGCATCAACTCGATACACATGAACATAACTAGTGGGTTTCGACGAATTAGAACCCCAAAAGTTCCGATACCAAAAAGCACAGCACTTAGCACTAGATACCAAGATGCGGTTGGCGCGAGCGCGAATCCGATCATTTTGGACTCTCCATAACTGAATCTTTAGTTCGTCGCGCGAGAAGCACCGTGCCGACAACTGCAACAACTAAAAGTACCGATGTAACTTCAAATGCGACAACATATTGAGAGAAGATAGATTCAGCGAGTTGAATCGTATTCGCATCAGAACCAGTGGCTGAGTCAGGAATTATGAGTCCTGCCCCGCGTTCATGCAACACACCGCTACCTGTCGCAAATGCAGCAACGAGAACTCCAACTAAGCCGAGACTGACGATTAGTGCAAGTGGGCGTTGGTTGGTAAGTGGTTCTGTTCGAAGATTTTCAACACGGTCGACACCTAACAACATGATCACGAATAAAAACAACACGACGATGGCGCCAGCGTAAACAATCACTTGGACCGCGGCAAGAAAGTGCGCCTGTTGAATCACAAATAGAACCGCCACACCAAAAAGCGTCAGCACCAAACTTAATGCTGCGTGAACTGGGTGCTTTCGAGTGATTACTCCGACTGCTCCTATTAAAACCATCAATGCAGCACAACCAAAAACAAAAAGTTCCATTTATTCGCTCTTGTCCTCTGCCGGGCGAATACCGTAACCCAATTCACCACTCCACGACACGACTCCAGTGAAGTTCGCATCGCCAGATGCGGCCGTTGCTCGCATCCATCCTGAAGTATTTAGATCTTCACCTTCACGCCAATCTTCCCACGCGAGTTGCTGAGGCTTGCCAGAATTGTCAACGAGAAGTTCACTCTTTGTATAAATCGCATCTTGACGATTAGTAAATGAGAATTCAAAAAGTTTTGTTTCAGTAATCGCTTCAGTTGGACAGGCCTCTACGCATAAATCACAATGAATACAGCGGAGGTAATTGATTTCATAAATCCAACCGAAGCGCTCACCTGGTGAAGTTGGCTTCATTGGATCATTGTCGGCACCACGAACGTGAATGCACTTGGCCGGGCAAACCGCGGCACACAATTCGCACCCGATGCATTTTTCCATTCCGTCTTCGTATCGATTGAGAACATGACGACCATGTAGACGCTCTGGCTTCTCAAGTTTTTCGTCCATCTTGACTGCACGTTTTTTGTTGCGTCGGTACACTCGACCGCCTGAGTATTGAGTTGTGACACGATTCTTTACTCCGCGTTGACGAAGCGTGACAATAAATCCCCCGAGGTATCCCATTAGAACATTGGTCCTTGTGTCTCGCGCTGCCGCGCGCTTTGAGTAAATGCAGCTTGCAAAAGTAGATAGCCACCCACCATCACAACAACCGAGATAGATGTAACTAAAATAATATTCCATTCATTTTGCCGAGCCATGCGCTGTGATGCCAGCAATATGAACCATCCAAGTGCGCCGGGGATAAGCACCTTCCAACCGAGATCCATTAATTGGTCGTAACGCAATCTTGGAAGAGTTGCGCGGAACCAAATATAAACATATAGAAATACAAGTACTTTGGCCAGCAACCAAAGCGTGCCCTCGAGAGCATTTGGGATTAGAGGTATATCAAAAACGAAGTTTCCGAAAGCGAGCGGTTGAGGACCTCCAAAAAATAGCGTGACGATTAGTGCCGACATCGTGACCGTGTTCATAAATTCTGCAAGATAAAACAAAGCGAATCGAATTGACGAATATTCTGTATTAAAGCCACCGACAAGTTCTTGTTCGGCTTCAACTAAATCAAAAGGCGGGCGATTTAGTTCTGCTGTCGCGGCGATTAGAAAAATAATAAACGGCACGATGCCAGTTGAAATAACGTGCCATTGAGTAATCGTCGCCTGCGCCGCAACGATGCCACTTGTTGAAAGTGTGCCAGCGAGCAATAATACACAGGCCAAAGACAAACCAAGTGCTGCTTCATAACTCACCATCTGTGCCGATGCTCGAACAGAACCAATCAGCGGATATTTCGAACCACTTGACCAACCTGCAAGCATGATGCCGTACACGGCAATCGACGAAATCGCGAGCGCAAAAAGTACTCCAATTGGTGGGTCAGCGAGTTGAACTTTTGTTACGTGTCCGAACCAAGTGACTTCGCCACCGTTGCCGTTACGAAAATCTCCACCAAGTGGAATAATTGCGAACGCCAAAAATGCTGGAACGAAAGACAAAAACGGCGCAAGTGCGAAAACAAAACGATCTGACCGATTTGGAATCAAATCTTCCTTAAAAAAAAGCTTGATGCCGTCGGCCAGAGTTTGCATGATTCCGAACGGACCAGTTTTGTTTGGCCCGATGCGATTTTGCATTCCGGCAATTGCCTTACGCTCGAACCACACCATCAACATGGTTGACAACAATCCGACGACAAATACAACCACAACTTTTAACAATATGATCAGCAAAGGCGCCCAAAGTATTTCGTCTGATAAAAGAGTGTCTAGGGCGATCACTTGATTTGCTCAATTCGAACGTCAATCACATCTGCTGCGATATTCAACAATGGACGAATATCTACATTTGTGTGGTTATATGGCAACCAAGCGGTACCGCGATGAATTCCGCTATGAGCCCTAACTGGCAAGACAATATTTATTTCGTCAGCGCCGACTCGAATATTTGTGCCGTCTACAACACCGATACGAGCAAGGTCTAAGGGGTGAACATAAATTGTTGAATCGGTAATTATCCCCACAAGCGAGTTACTCGTGATGGTTGACTGAGCCGCGTCGTACATTGTGCGAGACACAATTAGTCGATAACTATACGAATTTCGATCTACTAAGACTGTTGATCCTCGCGAAATAGTCGCTGATGTTTCATGAACCATCAGCACACCATCGCTTTGAATTGCCGCCTCATTGTCACAAGAAGAAAACTCTGGGATGGCCGAAATCATTTTCTGATGTAACTCATCAAGACTTGATACGCCAAGATCAATTCCGAGGCTTAGCCCTAATTCGGTAGCGATCATCCAATCTGGACGTGACGTGCCACGTGGGGTGATTTGTTGAGTGACATTACTGACTCGGCCTTCAAGGTTCGTAGTAGTGCCATTTTTTTCGGCGAATGCCGCCGCTGGAAAAACAACATCCGCGTTTTGATTAGAGCTCGTAACAAAAGTATCAATACTGATGACACTCTTAATTTGTGCGAGTGCTTGTTTTACAAGTATCGAATCAGCAACATCGGCGAGTGGATTTGCCCCGAGCAAAATTAGGCAGTTAATTTTTCCGGCTGCGGCTTTTGTCAAAATATCAATTGCGTCACCAGAGTTTTGTTGAGGTGTAAGACCAACAGCCACCGCACCACGAACATTGCCGCGGCGTAAAACAGGAAGAATTTTTGCATTTGGAATCGCATGTAGCACTTCGCCTAGCGCGTGCAATGTGAACGCTTCATTCTCGGCCAAATTTGCGCGACCAACCACGACGACTACTTCACCTCGCTGAATTTGCTCTTGCATCTCTTTGGTTTCTAACGACTCACGGACAACTTGAGCCTGACGACCTGGTTCAAATGCGACACTTTTCCATGCATACGGCGTCAAACCGGAATCGTGCGAGGAGAACTCAATAATTCGTGATTTGCGTTTTTGTGCCGCATCTCGAATTCGTAGATAAAGAACTGGTAATTCTTCTTTGAGATCAGGACTCAACAAAATAATCGTGCTGGCTGCGCAAGTTTCGTCGATTGTTGCTTGTGCAAGGTTGAAAATTTCAGGTGTTAAACCGTCACCGAGTTGCGAGTCGCGTTGATTGATCTTCAGTTCATCTGCCAACAATGCCCAGGCAAATGCATCTTCGTTAGTGCCTCGCGCGCCACCGAGAATCGCCACTGAATCTGCATTGTTTGTGAGTGCGTGGCGAATAATTCTTGCTGCCGAATCAAGAGCGACCGACCATGAACTTTGCACAAGACCCGAATCAGACTTAATTAATGGCGTTGTAAGTCGTTCGGTTGAATTAACTGATTCGAAGTTGTAGCGACCGCGATCACACAACCAGCCCCAGTTGACGGGGTCGATATCTACACCTTGAAATCGCACAAGTTCATCTCGGCTGCTTTGCACAACGATGCGACATCCAACCGAACACGAGGTACAAGTCGTTTCGGTTTCATTCAAATCCCATGGACGAGCCTTGAATCGATATGGCTTTGCAGTCAACGCACCGACTGGGCAAATTTGAACCGTATTGCCAGAGAAATAACTGCTGAAAGGTTCTTCAGGAAACGTCATGACCTGTGTGTCATTGCCACGACTGGTAAATGAAATCAGCGGGTCACCTGCAACTTCGTCGGCGAATCTCGTGCACCGATCGCACAATATGCAACGCTCACGATCAAGATAAACAATGTCACTAATTGCGATTGGTTTTTCGTAGTGACGCTTCTCTTCAACGAATCGACTTTCGCCCGGCCCGTGACTAAACGCCTGATCTTGTAACGGGCATTCGCCACCCTTATCGCAAACAGGGCAATCAAGTGGGTGATTTGCGAGTAATAACTCAAGCACACCCTCTTGAGCTTTTTTAACTGTGTCAGTTGCGGTACGAACGATTTGACCTTCGGCAACTGGCGTCATGCACGACACAACCATCATTGGTCCGCGCGGTGTTTCTACTTCTACTAGACACTGACGACACATGCCGACAGAACTCATGCGAGGGTGGTAACAAAATCTTGGGATGAAATCATCTGTGCGATCAGCAGCAGCGATAATCACTTCGCCTTTGCGAGCTAAAACTGGCTTGTCGTTAATCGTGATATTTACGACATTTGGGTCAACAACGATTTTTTCTGGATCAACAATTGTCATGAATGCACACCAACCGGCGTAGCCGTCGTAACGGTCTTGACTGACGAAACCGATGTCACCGGAATCGTCACACGCTTTGTAACTCGTGATTCAAATTCACTTCTAAACAATGTCAGCGCTGAGTGAACTGGGGCAAAAGCCGATGGGCCGACAAAGCAAATCGTTGTCATTTTGTATGGGAAAGGCACGGCGGTTAAACCTAGTTTTTCATTTGCTGCATGCGGAAAGTCTCCGGGACAAATCATCGCACCGACTTCGAGGAGTTGCTGCAAGTCAGCATCAGTGCCGTCGCCGTCAACAATGCGACGCAAAATTCTTTCAAGCCATGTTCCACCTTCGCGACATGGTGTGCACTTGCCACAAGATTCGTGCGCATAAAAATGCGTGAGCGTCAGCGCGGCTGCAGGAATATCCGTTGTCTCATCCATCACGATCACGGCGCCAGAACCAAGCATCGAACCTGCTGGCCCAACTTGACTTGCCTCGAAAGGTAAGTCCAATTGATCAGCTGTAAACCATGGAGCAGAACCCCCACCTGGGACGAACGCTTTGAGTTTGTTGTCATTTTTAATTCCGCCACAAAAATCCTCACCAAAAATTAAATCACGAAATGTTGTCGTGCCATTAATGATTTCAAAAACCCCTGGTCGCTTAACATGCCCAGAAACTGCAACCATTCGGGTGCCTGGTGATGTCTTCGTGCCGATCGCTGTGTATGCAGCAACACCGTTGCACAACAACCACGGCAAATTAGCCAGAGTTTCAACATTGTTGACAATCGTCGGTTGACCATAAAGACCGTTAACTGCAGGAAAGAATGGCGGCTTCAAACGAGGCATGCCACGGTTTCCTTCGAGACTTTCGATCAGTGCGGTTTCTTCTCCGACGACATACGCACCTGCACCCCAATGCAGAACAATATCTACAGAAAATTTCGAACCGAGAATATTTTTGCCTACATAACCAGCCGCGTAAGCCTCGTTCAACGCAATCGCCACACGTTCTTGGGCGAGTGCCATTTCACCTCTGATATATAGGAAGCATTGTGACAACCCAGCGGCGTAACACGCAATTAAACAACCTTCAATCAGTTGATGTGGATCGCGCTCCATTAGCAATCTGTCTTTATAAGTTCCTGGTTCGCTTTCGTCACCATTAACAACGAGATATCGCGGCCACACTTGTTGCGGGGTCAGTCCCCACTTTGTTCCGGCAGGAAACCCTGCACCGCCGCGACCAAGCACAGTCGCACTTTTTACATCATCGTGAATTTCATTTGCTGGACGAGATAGCGCAGCTCGCAAACCTTTGTAGCCATCAGTCGCCAAGTAGCGCTCAATAGTAAACGAGTCGACAAATTCAAATCGTGAGGTAACAATTTTTGGGCGATCGCCCGATACGAAACCTGGAGCGTGCTTGAAAGTCGTACTCATAATGCCGCCTTACCGTTTAACCAAACCGGTGACTCGGTGACGAGTTCTGGAGCGACCGCGCCGACTGCACGATCAGCAGGTATCACTTGACGAACTTTTGCAAGTACACCGTGCGCAGGAATCTCATCGGATAGTTTTCCGGCTTGTAGATCTTCAATCAGGTTGTCAAGATCTGCTGGTGTAACGCGTAAGCGATAACGATAATTGACTTGCAGACATGGGGCCTCGGTGCACGCCGCCTGACATTCTGCGTGAGCGAGCGTAAACATACCGTCTTGAGTTGTGCCACCTGCTTTGACTCCAAGCCGCTTTTCGGCATGATGCATTAGTTCTTCGGCACCCATCAAAGCACATGACATCGTTCCACAAATGTTGACCAGATATTTTCCGATCGGTTCAAATCGAAACATCTCATAAAAAGTTGCAGTGCCATAAACCTCGGCAGAGGTGACACCTACAAGTTCGCCTAGATGCACCATTGCTTCACGGCTGATGTAACCGGTTTGCTCTTGGGCTAAGTGCAACAAAGGGATCAGAGCCGATTTTTGGCGCGGATACCGAACAATGATCTCTTTGGCTATCACTAAATTTTTCTCAGTTAAACGACTCATCGATCAACCTCACCAAGAACTGGATCAACCGAAGAAATCACGGCAACTGCATCAGCAATAAGTCCGCCGTGCATCATCAACGGCATCGTCTGAATGTTCACAAAACTTGGTGCACGCACATGCATTCGATAAGGCGTAGCAGAACCATCGCTGGCAATGTAACAACCAATCTCGCCACGTGGACTTTCAATTGCGACATACGCTTCACCTTCAGGCACTTTGAAACCTTCGGTGAAAATTTTAAAGTGGTGGATTAATGCTTCCATTGATTCGTCAATGCGCCCGCGTGGTGGTGGAGTAACTTTTTTATCCTGAATTCGATAATCACCTTGCGGCATACGATCTAAAATTTGTCGAACGATTCGCATTGACTCGCGAATTTCATTGAGACGAATCGAGTAGCGATCAAATGCGTCGCCATAACTGCCGACAATTACATCAAATTCAACTTCGTCGTATCGTAAGTACGGCAAATCACGACGGAGATCCCATGCCAAACCTGTGCTGCGCAATATTGGCCCAGTGGCGCTCAGTGCGATCGCTTCATCGCGAGTGATTACTCCGACACCTTGCAGTCGTTCGCGCCAGATCGGCTGACCTGTCATTAATATTTCGTACTCTGCTAAACGCTCTGGTAACGCATCTAATAAACCAAGTACATCGTCTCGCCACCCTGCTGGAAGATCTGCCGCAACTCCCCCTGGGCGAATGAAATTGTGGTTCATTCTTAAGCCAGTAACTTTTTGGAAGAAGCGTAGAACTTCTTCACGCTCGCGAAAACCGTAGAGCATCATCGAAACTGCGCCGATGTCCATGCCGTTCGTCGCCATAAATAATAAATGGCTACTGATGCGATTTAGCTCTGAGAGCATCATTCGAATCCACACTGCTCGCTCTGGAATATCGCCGTCAATGCCGAGAAGTTTCTCGGTGGCCATCGAGAATACGAGTTCGTTGTTCAATGGCGACGCATAATCCATACGCGTGACATTGGTGCCGCCTTGCATATATGTCAACGACTCGCCAGTTTTTTCCATTCCGGTGTGTAGATATCCAATGACAGGCTTGCAACGCAAAACAGTTTCACCTTTTAGTTCGAGCATCAGGCGCAACACACCGTGTGTACTTGGATGTTGTGGGCCCATGTTGATGATCATTGTTTGATCTTCGCTTTGAGTATCGGCGAGCGACGCAACCTGCGACTCACTCATTCTTAGAACTGCACCGGACTCACGAAGCACAGCCTTGGCCGACATGTCGGCACGTAATTGCAGTTCTTGGCCGCCTTCTGAGGTTCCCGCAGAAACTATTTCGGTTGCGCTCTTAATTATTGTCATGAGGCGGCACCTTTGAACTGCACAGGAATGTTTCCTTGCGAGTAGTCCTTGCGTAATGGAAACCCGATCCAATCTTCTGGCATCAATATTCTCGTTAAATCAGGATGACCTGTGAACGTGATGCCGAACATGTCGTAAACCTCACGCTCCATAGCTTCTGTTCCTGGATAAAGATCAAAGGCCGAATCAATAGATGTGTCGGATTCAGAAATTTGCACGCGCAATCTAACCCGCCGGCGTTGCGACAGTGAAAGCAAATTCACGACTAATTCAAAGCGTTCAAGTGTTATTCGACTGGCAACTTCTGCAGAAAGTGGCCGACCAGGGTGTGTTAAAAAATCAACTGCTGTCAGATCGGCACACATCTCGAAACCCTCACTACGAAGCGCAGTAAGAGTTTTTAGATAATCGGCTTTGGCGACGAAACGAACATCATCGGCAACATGGCCAGCAGTTTGCGTCATTTTTCAACGCTTTCCGAGAATAACTGGAGTAATTGATCCAGCAGGAATTTCTTGAATATGAACTTGTGCGCCCGCACCAGTTGATGTGCGACGCTTCATGATCTCGCCGTCTTCAATCAACTGATGCAAAGTTTCGATCGCATGAATCAAAGTTTCAGGAGTAGGCGGGCAACCAGGTGCATAAACATCAACGGGCACTATCTGATCAACACCTTGGACGATTGCATAGTTGTTAAACATTCCGCCACTGCTGGCACAAACACCCATTGAGATAACCCACTTTGGTTCCATCATTTGGTCGTAAACCTGGCGCAAGACTGGCGCCATTTTTTGACTCACGCGTCCAGCGACGATCATGATGTCTGCTTGTCGTGGTGATGCGCGAAATACTTCCATCCCGAAACGCGCTAAATCATAATGCGCAGTGCCTGAGGCCATCATCTCAATTGCGCAACATGCCAAGCCAAAAGTTGCAGCCCAACTAGAGCGCGAGCGAGACCACTTAACGAGATCTTCAACACGTCCCGTGAGAAAGTTATGCTCAAGACCGCCGAGGCCGTCATCTAGTACATTACGAACTGTTCCCATTATGCCGAGACTTTCTCAATGCGACGTCCATCAAGACCAACACGACGAATGGTTGTCGCAGTTGTGCGCGACGCCGAAAAAATATCGTCATCAATTGTCAATAATTGACGAGGCTTATTAATTGGGCCCCAATCAAGTGCGCCTCGAGCAACAACATAAACAAATGCCACGAAAAACACGGCGCTAAACGCGACGAACTCCCAAAAACCATACGTGCCTAGCGCATTGCTGGAAACCGCATATGGATACGCAAAAATGATTTCGATATCAAACATGATGAACAACATCGCCACTACATAAAAACTCACTGGAAATCGTTCCGGAGCTTCTCGGCTAGGCACGATTCCGCATTCGTATGGTGCTTCTTTTGCAGAGTTTGGACGTCGTGGAGCTAATAACTTTGACGCAACTACAGATCCAGCGCCAAATAAAATTGCCAGAATTGTCAGCACAACAATTGGAAGATACTGACCCACGATTTATGCCTTTGCGGGCGACTGCTCATTAAGATTCTGTTGCAAATTCAGATCTCTTCGATGCAAGATTCGACACAGCAATAAGAAAATAATTGATGAACCGATGGTGATGAAAATTGCAGGTTGTCGCTTGCTACCAAGGTCGCGAACCATATGTATATAGCGGTGCGGTTGGGTTACATCAACTACTGGCCGAGCCGGCGCACGACCAGGCTCTGTACGCTGAGGCACAACTGGTGCAACTTCAACAAGCACAAAATGAGGCTCATGAAAGAACGCTACAAAATCGAGCGAATCATTTATCTTTGGCCAACGCTCTCCACCTTTGTCGTAAACGGCAAGTGAGAGATATTCTCCGGCGACGAGTTCTTCTGCTTCGCGCTGAATGATTTCGTCTGACGCCGCAACCGCTTGACCACGACGAGGATCTGATTCTTCAAGTAGTAGCCACCCTTCACTTTGTAACACCTCAGATACTTTGGTTGTATCGTTCGCAACATCTCCAGTGAGGGTTATCGGCGACTCCAAAATTTCTGCGCCGTGTAGTAACGATGCTTCACGCACGATCGTCACGGGTTCAGCCGGTTGCCATGTTGGTTCTCGACCTTTAAGACCGATTCCGTATGTCCACCAAATCGCTCCCATTGTTGCCATCCAGCCGAACAATCCAGCGAGTACAACTAGAAAACCAAGTCGTGCACCCAAGTTTGTGCCAACTACCAAATATGTGCCACCGATTAGTACACCAACAGCGATTGCAACGATGACAATGCCGCGTAATTCTGGCTCCCAATTTATTGCAAGTAGCGACAACATTTACAGACCTCTCACATAATCAATAACGGCGGCGATTTGTTCGTCGGTGAGCATTAAACCGAACGCAGGCATTCGCCCTGATCCTTGACCTTGTTGCCCATATTTTTTGCCTAGTTCACTGCCACCTTTAATGAATGCAATCATGTCATCACGTTGTGGAAACTGGCGAACGGCCGAACCGCCAGTGAGGTTTGGGCCAAGCGCACCACCACCAGTGATTTGTGGTTCACCATATGACCAACCTTTTGTGTGGCAACGGGCGCACGAAAAGTTTCCGCTACCTAGGTCTAAATTAAACAATGCCTCTCCAAGAGTGGCGTAAGTCTTCGCGTTAACCAAACGCTCTGCTTCGGCTTGAATCTCTTGTTGTTTCGCTTCTGGCAACTTACCATTTTCGTCGCGCGGAATCTGAATACTTTTTACATATTCAATTACGGTTTGAATCTGTTGATCGTTCATTGGTCCGCCGCCTACAAGACCCCAAGCAGACATCGGAGAAAACGGACGGCCGTAGTTCAAAATAAATCGCACTTCTTCATCGCTGTATCGATAAAAAACTGTATTGATTGCTGGCGCCTTCCAGTTGACTTGCTTTACTTCACCAGTAGTCGGATCAGTAATCGCGTACGACGCAACACCGCCACCGCCTTTCATTCCGCCGTGACAACCTGCACAATTAAAGCCGCCATCTGCTGTGGTTGCGAATAATCCTCCACCCCATTCTTCAAACTGGTGCTGAAATTCTTTTTCTGCTCCGACCATGCGACCAGGCTCAAGAATCCAATAGAGCGGAAGAGCAATCGTGACTATTGCAAGAAATGCGAGGCCAATTAATTGAGTGCGCTCAATCTTTTCGCCTTCAAGCCGCTCATCGTCGTAATACGGTTTGCGGTTTGCGGCAAGCTTAATTTCAGAACCAATTTCGCGTTTCGCCGAACGAAGATTAGATAAACCGTAGATAATCCAACCGAGAACAGATGCGAGAAGAATTACCCAAGCGATCGTCGTAGTCGTATCGGCAAAAACCATCGAGGCCATTGAGACTGTTGCACTAGTCATTTAGTGTTTACCTGCCCCGCCGACACAGTGTGGGCCTTCTGCTTCTTGACCAGTTGTATTAGTGCCAATCGGTGGACCGCCAAACACGGCGCCAGTGTCAATGACCATCATTCCGTTATTTACTGAAACGCCAAAACGATCCATTCCGCGAGGTGCTGGGCCGCCTTTTTTCTCTCCGACACGGTTGTATTGCGAACCGTGACACGGACACTCAAACCACTGCGAAGTGGTGCACTCTGGAACTCGGCACCCAAGATGCGGGCACTTTTGGTACAGCGCGACAACACCGGCATTCATTCCCGAAAAAACTGCACCTTGAGCACCATAAGCAACCTCAGCTTTCGAGATCGCTTCTTTTGGATATTCAGTAACCCATGAACGCGCCTCTGGCAGATACAAGAAACCACCCGCAGAACGAATCTGGCCAATTACGTCGTCGATCTTTCCGGCGCTAATTTTTGAGCCGAAGCCACCTTCGGCTCCCTTCCATAAGAAAGCTATAAGTGCTGCGGCAAAACCTCCGAGGCTTGCACTCATCAATGTCACAGTGGCCCGATTTAAAAATGCTCGACGGGTTTCACCAAGTGCGTCGGCGTCTGGTGCCACCCATGCCTCAATTGCGGCTGGTGGCATCACGGCTACTGCGCTGCGACTCACGACACCTTGCTTTTCAGCATCGCGCGAAGAATTGCGAGCAACTTTTGCCGAGTCACGATCTCGCTTACGAGTCTCACGCGACAGTGAGCCAACACCTTTGATATCAGAGCGGCGTGTTGCAGTTAGTACAACGCCAAGACCGAGCACGGCAAGCACGGCAATTGCGATTGTGATGATTGAAGTTGAGTTCATTTAAGTAATAGTCCGATCACAATTCGAAGAAGATGCCTTCACGCCATGGGAAGACAAAGTTGAAGCCAGGACCTCTAAAAAATGAACCAATAATTACGAGTACCGCCCAGAACATTAAGTGCACCGTCATCAAACTTGTCATAAACTTTCGATCCTCAGGACGATTTGATTCGTTGCGATCTAAATATGGGGCAAACATTAAGGCGATGATCCCCATTCCAGGAATTGTCACGCCAGCAATCATTGGGTGAAACATCGTTAACAACTCTTGCAGCCCAAGAAAGTACCAAGGCGCTTTCGATGGGTTTGGAGTTCGATTAAAGTTTGCTGCTTGCAACAACGGCGCATTAACAAACCACGAGAACATAAATACAAATGCAGTGCACGCAAGCGACGCGACGAATTCGATACCTAATAAGTGCGGCCAAGTATGGACTTTGTCAACTGGTACTGCTTTGACATCTTGAATTGATCCTGATTTGACGACAGTAAGTAATCGCTGAGTATGTCCACCAGGTCCGGCGCCGTAAGGAATGCTTCCGTTTGTTGGTGCACCAGCAACAACAGCACCAGGTTTTTCAGCCAGGGCTACTGCACCACTTGCGGCTTTGCTTCGCTCAAGCAAATCAGCAGGAATTCGTGAGCCTGCATCGCTACTTGCCGCAGTTGGTGCTGAAGCGCCCACGGCCTCGGCTGCTGCTTTTTCGCGAGCCTCTTGCGCTCGTTTAAGAAGATGTTCTGGAATGCCGGCCATCAGAGCGGTCCTGAGATTCCGCCGTCTTTACGCACGCGCCAGAAATGTATCGCGAGGAAGATGACAGTGACGAATGGGAAAAGTAAAACGTGCAACACATACCATCGCAGAAGAGTTTCTGGTCCAATCTCAACTCCACCAAGCAAAACGAAACGAACTTGCGAACCAATGACTGGTGAGTACCCCATCATGTTGGTACCAACCGTTACTGCCCACAGCGCAAGTTGATCCCATGGCAATAGGTATCCAGTAAACGAAAGCAACAGTGTGAGTGTCAACAAAATTACACCGATCACCCAGTTGAATTCGCGAGGCGCTTTATATGCACCGTGATAAAAAACACGTGCCATGTGCAAGAACACTGACAACACCATTAAGTGCGCTGCCCATCGATGCATGTTTCTGACCATTAATCCAAATGTCACCGACGTGTGCAACGACTGAATGTCTTGCCAAGCGTTGGCTGATGTTGGACGATAGAAAAACATTAAGAAAATTCCGGTGATCGTCAGCAAAATGAACAAAAAGAAACTCAAGCCACCCAAGCACAGTGTGTAACTGACTTTTACAGCGTGACGCTTGACTTTTACCGGGTGCAAGTGATAAAGCACAGAGTTCATAACTACGTATGAACGATTTCTTGGTGAGTCTGAGTAACCCTTGCGAAAAATAGAACCTGGTCTAAAAATTGAATTCCATGCTTGGCTGCCCTGCAATGACTCATTTAATTTTGTCATGCGATCTTTAATTGTTGGACGAGATTTTTGTTCAAGCATTTGCACCATTTAATTTATTCTCCGTTCTTAAAATCGCATGCCGTATGAATAGCCATGATTATTCGTGCGCATATGAGTTTCGCCAGTCGCTGGCGCAACACCAACCTTGCCCAAAATAATTACTCCTGTTGGACAACGATCAACGCACAACGCACAACGCGTGCAAACATCATCATCAATAATAAACACAACCTTGTCTGAAGGATCATCACCTGGCAACTCTGTGCCATCAGCTTGTGTGATTGCTTCTGGCGAAACCATGAAGATGCACTTCCATGGACAGATATCAACACAGCCTTCACACATGATGCATTCAGACTGATCAATATGTATGAACTGTTTTGGCTTGACTGCTTTGCTTAGATATTCGGCGTCCACTTCAACTAGTTGATAATCATCCGTATACGGCATCATCGGTGGGTTTGCGTCAGTTTTTGCCATGGCTCAACCTTTCTTCACTAGTGGACGTCCGTAAGTCGAAGTTGCTACTTCTTTGGTAACTACTTCTCCACGCTTCTGCCACCAACTAAATAAATAAATCATTAAACCGATGTAATAAACATGGATGACCACGACGATTATGTCGCGAATTGCTTCGTAACTAATAACAATTGGAAAGCTGCCACCAACAGTGTCTGACTTCAAAACATCGAATGGTCCGTAAACGAGTTTGTCTTTGCGCCAACCTAAATTTTTATCTGCATGATCAATGAACTGGTGAGGCACTACACCAAACGCTAAAAACAAAACTGCGAACACATAGGCGGCACCCAGCATCGCTTCGCCCCAAGTTGCTTTGCGATCAAACTTCCGACGCTTACCAATCGGAATTACGACAAGGCTAAGCAAGGTCGTAAATATCGCCGAAAAAATGAAAGCCTGGTTGACTCCTGGCCATCTGAGAATGTCAATTGCGAGCATTAGTTGAGGGCTTGCCTTTCCTCTTAAAAATCTGTTTTTAGCCTAGTCGTCAAGATAATCCGACAGATAACCAACTCAAGTTTTTTGGTAAATATTGCAAGGCTTTTAAGTCACTAAGTTTCACGAATGCTCAACGCAATATGAAAGCACCTATCTTGATGGAATACGTCGCTGAAGCGGTTGTGCGCTAGTGAACTTCTCGCATCAGCCTGACTTGCGTCTAACCTATTAGAGCAAACGCAGTGAAGATTTAATGGTTAAGAAATTAATTATCAAGTATTTAATTAGAACTAGTTGAGGAGCGCAGTGGCAGGAATACCCGAGCATCTACTTAAGCGTGCACAAGAAGCACGTGACAAAGCAGCTGGCAAGACATCCGACTCTGGAGACGGCGCAACTGCTTCAACAAATGTGCCGGCGAAAGTCGAAGAAAAAAAATCAGTCGCAAGTGCCGCAATTTCAACTCCACCTCCACCGCCAGATCCTGCATATGTTGTTGCGGCAAATACGCGTAAGAAGATTCCGTTTTGGGCGATGGCTACTTTAAGTTTGTTGCCACTTTGGGCGCTGCTGTATGTGCTTGCGATTCGCCCACAAGAAAAAATTGTTGAAGGACCACTTGCAGTTGGCGCGGGCGTATACGGATCTTGTGCTGGTTGTCATGGTGCCGAGGGCGCTGGTGGGGCTGGTCGAGTTTTGTATCAAGGCGAAGTTCTGAAGACTTTTCCAAAAATTGAAGACATGATTAATTTTGTTTATACGGGCTCGCAACAATATGTTTCTGCTGGGCTAAAAATTTATGGCAACCCAGATCGAGATGGTGGTGCACATGCGCCTCTTTCGTATAACGGAAACCCGATGCCGCAACAAGGTGAGAAATATGGTGGTGGCCTAACTGATGCGGAAATTCTCGGCGTTGTTTGTCACGAGCGCTATGAAATAAGTGGCGCAGACCCAATGAGCGAAGAGTGGAAAGCAGAATTCGACCGATGGTGCGCACCTGGTTCTGAGATTTTTGCTGGTCTAGAGGCAGGCTCGGTTAACTTTGACAATCTCGCAGAGAACTACGCTTCAATGCCTGAAGCGCCCGCTCATGTCGGTACCGACCCTCGACCAACTGGCAAATAATCAACTAGCCGGTTTTCGTTCGCGACTGGCGAGCAACGTCACACCATTTATTTCGTAGATAACGAATAAATCTGTTTAGCCTTGGATCTAGATGCAAAACGAGAAACAACTGACGCACGAGAACACTGGTGAAGTTCAACAAGTGTTGCGCACTGAAGTATTAGTTGTTGGTGGCGGCCCAGCCGGAGCGGCCGCCGGATTTTGGTTGGCGCGACTTGGTCACGATGTAACAGTGATTGAACGCAAAAAGTTTCCACGAGAAAAAACTTGCGGCGATGGGCTTACACCTAGAGCCGTTAAAGAACTTGGCGACATGGGCCTTAGCGATCAGTTGTCACAGTTTCATCGCTACGAAGGTCTTCGTGCAACAGCGCATGGCAAAGCACTCGAATTGAAATGGCCAACTCATCCGATTTATCCGCAATACGGATACGTCGTGCGCAGGCGCGAACTTGACATGATGGTCGCGCGAAACGCACAAGATGCTGGTGCGAAACTTCTTGAAGAACATGAAGCTATTTCACCAATCATCGAGAACGACTGTGTGCGCGGCGCAATGGTGACAAACAAAGTTGATGGCAACACATTTGCAATTCACGCGCAATACGTGATTATCGCTGATGGTGCGAACTCGCGATTTGGTCGCGCAATCGGAACCTCGCGTGAAAAATCTTGGCCGTACGGTACGGCGATTCGCACTTATTGGAAGAGTCCAAGACACGACGAACCTTGGATTGAATCGGCGTTAGATGTTAAAGACCGCAATGGTAAATCAATGCCTGGTTATGGATGGATATTTCCGGTTGGTGACGGCACCATAAATATCGGCGTTGGACTTCTTTCAACTTTCAAAAACTTTAAAGATGTCAATACTTCGCATTTACTTGATTCGTATGCCCACATGGTTGCCGACCGCTGGGAGATTGATCCAACTCAACCTGAGTGCAAAGCCACCAGCGGCAAAATCCCGATGGGCGGATCGGTCGGACCAAAAGTTGGCAACACACACATTGTTATCGGTGATGCAGCCGGCAGTGTGAACCCATTTAATGGCGAAGGAATCGACTATGCCTACGAGACTGCACATATTGCTGCCGAGGTATTGCACGATGCGCTAGTTGAGAAAGATGCAATGATTTTAAAACGTTACGACCAACTAATTGAAGAAGAGTATGGTCAATATTTCAAAGTTGCCCGATTGTTTGCACGCATCATCGGTCGCCCAGTTTTGATGCGCGAACTATCTCGAGTTGGTATTCATAGTCGAACACTCATGGAGTGGGTGCTAAGGATTATGGCTAATTTATTGCGACCAGACGAAATCGGCCCAGCCGAGGCTGCTTACAAAGCTGCCGCATTGATCGTCCGCGCAATGCCCGACGCCTAATTAGTTAGCTAGCTAATTAGCTAACTCATCAACGAACTAGTTGTTGTAAAGTCTCAGTGTGAGCACCAACAGTCGAACCTCTAATTTGCTGTTCAGCTACTTCTCTTTTCTGCAGAC
>CALACK010000021.1 GCA_937890395.1 uncultured Acidimicrobiaceae bacterium
GTTTCGGTTTTGAGGCCACCGATTACGGATTGTGCGGCGGCAAGACGAGCGATTGGCACACGGTAAGGCGAACACGAAACATAGTCAAGACCCGCGCGATAAAACAATGCGATCGACTCTGGGTCGCCACCATGTTCGCCACAAACTCCAAGTTTGATTCCACGTTTGGCTTTGCGACCACGCTTGGCAGCAATCTCTACGAGTTCGCCAACGCCAGTTTGATCAATCGTCTCAAATGGATTTCGCTTCAACAAACCCGCTTCAAGATACGCAGGCATCATTCGGCTCTCAACATCATCGCGCGAGAAACCAAACGTCATCTGCGTTAAGTCATTTGTGCCGAAACTAAAGAAATCGGCATATTCTGCAAGTTCATTAGCACACAGCGCGGCACGCGGAGTTTCAATCATCGTTCCGATCGTTACCTTAGGTCGCGCAACTTTTTTGCCTCGACTAATTGACTTAGTTTTTGGTCGGGTTGAATGTTCGACCAGCACACTTTCGACCCACGAACGAGCAAGTGCAAGTTCTTCGCGTGTCACAGTCAACGGAATCATCACTTCAACAATTGGCTGGTAACCCTCGCTGGCGACTTGATCGGCGGCCTGCATCAGCGCACGAACTTGCATCGCGTACAAACCTGGTTTGATTACACCAAGTCGCACACCTCGCGTACCGAGCATCGGGTTTACTTCAGACCAATCGTGTGCCGCACGCAGCAGTTTTTTCTCTTGTGGATCTAAACCAGTTGTTGCTTGTTTGATTTCAAGTTCTTCAACATTTGGCAAAAACTCGTGTAGCGGAGGGTCGAGCAGACGAACTGTTACTGGTAGCCCCGACATTGACCGAAGTATTGCCGCAAAGTCTTCTTTTTGCACAGCACGCAATTCTTCAAGTGCCGCGGCTTCTTCTGCCGGCGAATCTGCCAAGATCATCCGACGCACAACTGGCAAACGATCTGGAGCAAGAAACATATGCTCAGTTCGGCACAAGCCAATACCTTCGGCACCGTATTCACGCGCCTTATCGGCATCTTCGCCAGTGTCTGCGTTTGCGCGAACTGCGAGTTTGCCTTTACGAATCTCATCAGCCCACTTAAGTATTGTCTCGAATTCTTTTGTTGGTTTAGCGGCAGTCAACTGCATCTCGCCAATCATCACTTCGCCAGTTGTGCCATCAAGTGAAATCACATCACCTTCGCGAACAATGACATCACCAACACTAAATAATTTGCCGTCTATATGCACCGAATCGGCACCAACGATTGCTGGTGTTCCCCATCCGCGTGCAACTACTGCGGCGTGACTGACAAGTCCGCCGCGAGACGTCAGAATCCCCTTGGCGACCATCATGCCGTGCACATCTTCTGGACTTGTTTCGCTGCGAACCAAGATAACTGCTTCGCCTTTTTTCGCTGCCGCTTCTGCATCATCGGCGGTGAAATAAACTTTGCCGACTGCGGCACCAGGCGATGCTGCTAATCCTTTTGTTAAAGCCTTTGATTTGTTTATAAATTGCGGATGCAAAACCTGATCTAAATGCTCAGCGTTGACGCGCATCAACGCTTCTTTCTTAGTAATCTTCCAAGCTGCTTTGCCAACGCCAGACCCAGCAGTCATATCAACTGCCATCTTCAGGGCTGCGGCACCAGTGCGCTTACCAACGCGAGTTTGCAACATCCACAACTTGCCTTGATCAATCGTGAATTCAGTGTCACACATATCGTGATAGTGACGCTCAAGACGAGCAAAAATTGCCAATAGCTCTTTATGTACGATCGGAAACTGTCGTTTGAGTGCATCTAAATCTTCTGTATTGCGAATACCAGCAACGACATCTTCTCCTTGCGCATTAATGAGATAGTCGCCATATGGTTTGTTCTCACCTGTTGCTGCATTGCGAGTGAAACCTACACCTGTGCCCGAATTATCGTCGCGATTACCAAACACCATCGCTTGCACATTGACCGCAGTACCAAGATCATGGCCAATTTTTTCGCGAACTCGGTAAGCAATTGCACGCGCACCATTCCAAGAACGAAACACTGCTTCGACTGCACCACGAAGTTGCTTAATTGGATCTTGTGGAAACTCCTTGCCAGTTTCGCTCTTAACGACACTTTTATATGTCTCACACAATGTACGTAATGACTCAGCTGGCAATAGCGCGTCACTTTTAACACCTGCAAGTTTTTTTGCTTCTTCAAATGGATGCTCAAATTTTGAACCATCAACACCCAACACGATGCGTCCGTACATAGCGATGAATCGTCGATAACTGTCGTAAGCGAAACGATCGTCTCTAGTTGAACCTGCAAGGCCTTTAACGCTGCGATCGTTGAGCCCCAAGTTGAGCACTGTGTCCATCATTCCTGGCATCGAAAACTTTGCGCCCGATCGAACCGAAACGAGCAGCAGATTAACCGGATCGCCGAGACGAGCTCCCATTTTCTTTTCAAGTTGCGCAACATGCGTAGCAAGTTCTTTATCTAAAGATTTGGGCCAACCACCATGCATATAGTTGCGACATGCATCAGTCGTGACAGTAAAACCGTGCGGTACTGGCAATTTCAACACACTCATCATTTCGGCGAGGTTTGCACCCTTGCCACCGAGCAAATCCTTCATACTCATTGGTGCTCGCCTGTGCTTATGATCGAATGCATAAATAAGTGTCATAGTTGACAAGTTTATTAGCCGATTTGGATTGAACTGCTATCTGCACTGCGTTTAATTAACGCCAAAGCAAACTCTTTGCAAATACTCGTATAAATCCCGATCTCTTGCCCATCGAGCACCACAGGCCCTCCAACTCGTGCACCATCCGCAACGTGAATTAAACGCAACGACCTAGGCGCCGCAGTACCCCGAGAATCCATTCTCTCAACAAGTTCTTGCCCTGGATAGCAGCCCTTTGTGAAACTCACTGCGACATCTGTCAAGCCTGTCTCAGACGGAATCGAATCAATTGTCATGTCAACTCCCATAATCGGCCACGCGGCTAAAACACGAGCAAGTTCATATTCGCCGATCGACCCTTGTCGAATGTCCGAAATTTGTTTTGGATCAAAAGCCACCGCGTCAACTTCAAGTTTTGCGCCACGCCATGCTTTGAACGCCTTATAGGTAGCAACAAGTTCTGCGTGCTGCTCTTGAGTCAGATTTCGAAACAAAAAATAGCTATGCGAACTAGTAACGATTTCACACTTAATACGAATTTTGAAACGCAATAGTCGAGATGATGTAATATCTGCGAGACCTGATTCTGTATCAAGTATGAAATTGTCTTCGGCGATGCATCGCACACGAACTAACGAGGTGATTTTTCCAGTGGGCTCGAGCAGCAAACTGTACCGAGAATTGCCAATCGCCAAACTTGCAATGTCATTGGCAAGTTGCGAGTGAAGAAATTTTCTCGCGTCTACACCGGTTACAGCAATCTCATCGCGAGTCTGTTCTAAATAAAACGCACTCATGACTTTTGCTCTTTGCGGCGCTGTGTCATAATCCGTGCCGCCGGAATCGCAGCCAGCAATGCTGCGGCTTTATTGCGACATTCAAGGTCTTCTTCACTGGCGATGCTGTCGGCAACGATTCCTGCGCCAGCCTGCAAAGTGGCACCATGTCGACCAACAAACATCGTACGAATTGCGATCGCTGTGTCGAGGTTGCCTGAAAAATCAACATACCCGACGACGCCGGCATACGGCCCGCGCTTAGTTGGTTCAAGCGCATCGATTATCTCCATTGCTCGAACTTTTGGCGCACCACTTACTGTGCCTGCTGGGAGTGTTGCACGCAATACATCAATTGGCCCAAGACCTTCGCGCAGTGTTCCGGAAACTTGCGAAGTCAAATGCATGACGTGGCTATATCTCTCGAGTGACATGAACTCGTCTACGTTCATTGAACCAAATTCGGCGACACGACCGACATCATTGCGCGCAAGATCGACCAGCATCACATGCTCAGCGCGCTCTTTCGGATTCTCTTTTAATTCTCCAGCCAGTTTGCGATCTTGCTCGTCATCTTTGCCGCGTTTACGCGTACCGGCAATCGGTCGACTTACGACTCGACCATTGCGAAGTTGCACCATTGGTTCAGGCGACGAGCCAACGATCGTAATGTCTTCGTGCTTGAGATAATACATATACGGGCTTGGATTAATCTGTCGCAAAACTCGATAAACATCAAACGGGTCAGCCTCAAGATCAACATCAAATCGTTGGGATAACACAACCTGAAAAATATCTCCAGCACGAATGTGTTCTTTGGCGACTTCAACGGCTCGCTCATATATTCCGTTCGGCATTGATGATTCTATTTTGAGTGTGTCATCGCGCCTTGGCGGTTCAACAGGAGTATGTGCAATCGGTCGCGCAAGATCATCGACTCCCTTATTAACCCGCATGATTGCATTGTCATAGGCGGCATCACGCTGCTGTTGATTAAGACCTGCGACCGGCACACTCTCAATCATGTAGCAACGTTGACGCCAGTGATCGAAAGCAGCCAGCGAACCAATCATGCTCATTACTGCATCAGGTAGGTCGCGATCTTCGGGTGGGATATTCGGCAGATTTTCAATTTCGCGAACAATGTCATAGCCAAGAAACCCCATTAACCCGCCTTGCAACGGCGGAAGATCGGGATGCAAAGGCGCCGTATAAGTTTCAAGCAACGACTCAATCGCCGCAAGGATTCCATTTTCAAGCGGCATTGATTTAGGAATCTCGCCAGTCGTAGTGATTACACCGTTTCGCAAAACGAGAGTAGCCACAGGATCACGGCCGACAAAAGAAAACCGGCTCCAACGCTCGCCGTGTTCAACAGACTCAAGCAAAAAGCCTGGACGATCTCCGACGAGTTTCATATACGCCGAAACTGGCGTTTCAGTATCGGCGAGAACTTCTGACCAAACCGGAATGACAGTATTTTGTGCGGCAAGACTATGAAATTCTTCGCGCGTCGGAAATATTTGCATCAACTACTCAGATTTTCACTGCGACGCGCTCGGCGCCACATGTCGCCACAAAGTTTTCGAGAATTTTCAAACCTTCAGTAGCTGATTTTTCGGGATGAAACTGTGTTGCGAAAATATTTTCAGACCTGATTGCTGCAACAAGATCTGTGCCATAGTTACAATTTGCTACGACTACCGACTGCTGTTGTGGAACAGCAGAAAGTGAGTGCACGAAATACATCCAGGGATTCTCGCTTATTCCAGCAAACATCTCATCCCGCTTTATTATTTTCAGTTGGTTCCACTGCATCTGAGGCTTTTGCACTTCAGTCGGCAACCAACGAATCTCGCCTGCAATAACACTAAGACCCGAAACACCAGGACTCTCTTCGCTACTTTCAAACAACATTTGCATTCCGACACAGATGCCTAAAAATGGTCGCGTCGTCGCGATCGCATCGTGCACAGTCGCTTCGAGGCCTGCCTCTCGCAACGCAGTCATGCACGCACCAAAATTACCGACACCTGGCAACACGACGGCGTCAGCGTCAGCAATCAATTTCAAATCACTCGTAAGTCGAGCGTCAGCACCAACAAATTGCAAACCTTTTTGTGCCGATCGAAGATTGCCAATGCCATAATCTAAAACAGCAATTAGCGGTTTGTCGCTAGCGTTTGAAATCGTCACGTACCTAGTCTGCCTGAAAAGATTTGTAGTTAGCGCGCTCGCGCAGCACTAGACGGCTTGGCTTGCGATGCTCAACGCGCTCGCGCAGCGCGTTGCAGCAATCGCACAGCGTTTACAAGTCCACGTTCGGCCTCATAGATTGCCATTAAAAGACCATCATCATTTTCTGGCTTTTTGGGATCAAAGGTTACGAGCCGTTGCGACTCGGCCAGCGAGACTATTCGCTCACGACACCGCTCAACATTTTCAGCCAGGGCTGCAAGTTCAGCAAGAGCGCTCTGTCGTTGTGGAGAGGCAGTCATTTTTTAGCAACTTTCTTTTTTACTTTTTTAATAACAGTTTTTGCTGGCTTCTTCGCTGGCTTGTTTAATGACTTACTAGCAACTTTTTTAAGCGTTACATTTTTGGCTTCTATTACAGACTTTTTCGTAGGTAGGTTCGAACTTGGACAAAGTTTTTCGAGTAGGCACTCCTCACATTTAGGCTTCTTCGCGTCACACACCCGACGACCGTGCAAAATTAATCTGAGACTAAATTCACCCCACTCAGGAGGCGGCAACATTGCATTCAGTTCGTATTCAACTTTGACGGGGTCTTCAAGTTTCGTCAAACCTAAGCGACGCGATAGTCGCCCGACGTGCGTATCAACCGGCAAACCTGGCAGATCAAAAACTACACTCCGCAAAACATTGGCCGTCTTTCGACCAACACCTGGCAGTGAGATCAGATCTTCGATTTCGCGCGGTACTTCGCCGCCGAATCGCGACATAACTTGGCTCGCCATACCAACTAAATTTTTGGCTTTCGTCTGATAGAAGCCAGTTGATCGCACTAACTGCTCAACATGCACAACATCGGCTGTCGCAAGTTTTGCCGGCGTCGGGTAAGAATCAAATAGGGCAGGCGTAACCATGTTGACACGAACATCAGTGCACTGTGCCGAGAGAATTGTTGCGGCAAGCAGTTGAAACGCAGAATCGTGGGTTAACTCACAGATTGCAACCGGATACTCGCGTTTGAGTAATCGCAAAACATTAGTAGCGCGCTTAGATAGTTCTGGTTTCTTCACAGCCATGCGGTGGCAACGCTACACACGATCGCCAATAGATATCCTTCTAGCGTGGCAACGTTTGAAATTAAGAGAAGTATGACCCCAGCAGATATTGCCGCCGTGACTGGGTTACTAAACGCCGTCGAAATCGCTGACTCTCATCGCCCACTTAACGACCATTTATGGATTGACCTACGCCATGGCGGCCGAGCCGGATTCGCAGGACTAATCGCTTGGGAGCCCAGCAGCGTTAACCCAGTTGCATATTGCCAAGTTTCGCGTGGCAACGATTCATGGGCAATTGACTTAGTCATTGACCCGCACCATCGCGATCAAACACTAGAACTCGGCAAAGGGCTACTTAACGAGGCTGAAAAAATAATCGCCGACGAAGGTGGTGGACATGTGCACTGGTGGGTATTTAATTCTAACAAAACACACAATATTCTTGCCGCGCAAATAAATCTCAAACCAGGTCGTAACATTTTGCAACTTGAAGTCAAACTTCCACTTGCACAAGAAGTTCTTAACAGTACCGAAAAAATTTCAACTGTTTCATTTCAATCTGGGGTCGACGAAAGCAACTGGCTTTCAGTTAACAACCGCGCATTTGCTAATCATCCGGAGCAGGGCGGCTGGACGAATGAAACTTTATTATCACGCCTTGATGAGTCGTGGTTCAATGCTTCTGGACTTTTGCTTCACTTTACTGAGCGACCGTCTCGCCAACTTACGGGTTTCTGCTGGACAAAACTCGACAAACTATCTAATCCAAAACTCGGTGAAATTTATATCATTGCCGTTGACCCAGACCATCACAATAAAGGTCTCGGTCGTTCACTGACAGTTGCTGGCCTAAATCATTTGGCAACTGCTGGTGCTACAACTGGCATGCTGTTCGTTGACAAAGAGAATGCTCCGGCAATTTCGATGTACTCCAAAATCGGCTTCAGTGTGCACCACGAGGGTCAGGCGTTCATTGGAGAAATTTCACCGACAATAGGCAACCTTTAATTAACAGCCTTAAGTAATACAATGATCGCATGACAGACACTCTTTTGCCTCGTTGGTCGGTTGCTGATATTCATCAATCGTTCACGGCGCGATCATTTACAGACGCAATGGAACGCACGGGCGCCAATGTTGCTCGACTTGAAGCACAATTTGAAGAGCACAATATCCGTGCGGGCGAACCACACAAGCCTTCTGCGCACGACGGCCAAATCGCTAACGAAATAATTGACGCGATGAATGAAACCATCAAAGAATCAGAAATTCTTGGTTCATATGTCTACGCAACAGTCAGCACAAATACACGCGAAGAGACCGCGCAAGGTCTGCTCAGCGAACTTGAAGTCATCGACTCGCGTCTCTCGCCACTACTCGCTCGCCTGGCTGATTGGGTCGCCATGCTCGGCGCCGACGATCTAGCAAAAGTCAGCGACGTAGTGCGTGAACATCTCGGCCCATTACAAAGATTGCAAGCACGCGCACAACATCAGATGAGCGAAGTTGAAGAAGGTTTCTATGCCGAACTCTCAACCACTGGCTCATCGGCATGGTCTCGTCTGCAAGGTGACATAACTTCTCAGTTGAGTGTGTTAGTCGATCTACCGGACGGCGAAAAAACTTTGCCGATCACCGCCGTGCGAGGCATGTCAACACATTCAGATGTTGCAGTTCGCAAAGCCGCATATAACGCCGAAATGCAAGCATGGCCAACTGTTGCAATGCCTTGTGCAGCGGCAATGAACTCGATCAAAGGCGAAGCCAATTCAGTGAATCGTCGGCGCCACTGGGAATCACCGCTTGATGCCTCGCTCTACAGCAATAGCGTTAGCCGCAAAACATTTGATGCAATGCACAGCGCAGTCACCGCTTCGTTGCCTGATTTTCGTCGTTGGATGAATGTCAAGGCAAAACTGCATGGTGACAAAAACGGTTTGTCGTGGTGGAATCTTTTCGCACCATTAAATGTTGCGCCGAGTCAAATCTCATGGGATCAAGGTGTGCAATTGGTGCGTGGAGCGTTCGCCGCATACAGCGACAACTTGGCCGGGCTCGTTGATCGATCACTCGCTGAAAAATGGATTGATGCCGAACCACGTGAAGGCAAAGTCGGTGGCGCATTTTGTATGTCATTTGTTGACGACCGCTCACTTGTATTACTCAACTGGAGTGGCAGTGTTGACTCAGCACAAACCACTGCACACGAACTTGGGCATGCGTACCACAACACTCAGTTAGCAGATCGCACGCCACTACAAAAACGATTGCCAATGGCGCTCGCTGAAACTGCGAGCATCTTTTGTGAAACTCTTGTCGTTGAAGAAGGTTTATCGCGGTTGACTGGCGATGAGCGCCTGGCATTGCTTGACACAGACCTTGGCGGCGCCAACCAAGTGGTCGTCGACATTCATAGCCGCTTCTTATTTGAGACTGAAGTTTTCGCTCGACGTCAGCGCCGAACACTTGGCGTCAGCGAACTCAACGAGATGATGCTCAGTGCCCAAGCTCAGGCTTATGGCAATGGGATTGACCAGTCGACTGCCCATCCGCATATGTGGGTTTTAAAGCCGCATTACTACGGCAGTCATTTTTATAACTGGCCGTATACATATGGTTTGTTATTCGGCTTGGGCCTTTATGCGCAATACAGTCTTGATCCTGAACGCTTTCGCAGTGGATACGACACTGTGTTGTCGCGCGCCGGAATGGACACGGCCGAAGAACTCGGTCGTGCGTTCAATCTCGATGTCAGTGGCGAAGCATTTTGGACCGCAAGTCTGGATGTATTGCGCACACGAATGCTTGACTATGAAAAT
>CALACK010000022.1 GCA_937890395.1 uncultured Acidimicrobiaceae bacterium
TACCATCTGTAATCTTCCACAAATCGAGGTGAACTCCCATGAAATACAGCTTCGTTTTGAAATGACTTTAGCGAGTCTGCGATTGTCATTTGAGGCCCAATGGTTGGTTTGATGATTTGGTCAATTGCCCAATCTGTATGACTTCTATTCATACCGTCCAGCGAATTCAGGTCTGGTCTAAAAAAGTTTGCAATGGCATCTGCTGAGTCTCTGAGATTGTCAGAAACCATCTCTAGTTTGTTTACAATCGCTCTGCGCAAAATCTCAGACAGTAAAGATATTGAGTCAGAACAGGTATACACCAAAACTCCACCAGGGCGTAAAAGGTTCACTAATTTTTCTAAAAAAAGAAGTGGATCATTTTGGGTTATCACGACAAGTTCGGCAAGTATGAGGTCGTATTGATTCGAGTCAACATATTCTGAGAAATCTGCTGAAGTTACGGTTGCGGTGCCTGAAAATCCAGACTTGTCAATCATGTTTTGAGTTGACTTTATGCTTTCGGGGTTGTTATCTATAGCCGTATATGACGCTGGGTTTAGTGAAAGAAGATGTTCCGCTTTTTGACCGGTACCTGGTCCTAATTCTAAAATCTGGGTGCCACTTAGGAACCGAGTTGGGATTCCAAGAGTTTCAAATAAGTAGTTTCTTTGTGCGAAGAATTTCTGTTTATGAGTGATCTCTAAAGAAGTGGGAATGATTTTATGCTTTTCATAGAAGTCTAAGAAAGGTCGTTCTGGCGTAGTCATGAATAGACCAATTTAGTCACTGGATCACTGCCGGCCGCGCCGTTGACCCAGCCGCCGATAATTGCGCTGAATAATCCAGCGGGTCCGCCTGCGTGCACAAGCAATAATCCGCCTGGTCGAAACTTTGGCAGGGTCGCATCTTTAAACGCTTCTTGCACTCCTTCGGCCATGCCGCCGGCGCCGCGCACGATCTCGCTACCTGGCATCTGTAATCGGTCATGGATTTCTTGCAGCACTCGCTCGCGACTCCAGTTGGCTTGCGCAAAAACGCGTGCATGTTCAGGGCCAAGAACTAACACAGCATCAAATGCAAACGGCAATTTTGGGTGGTGTACCGTGCGCAAACATGCGGCAAAAGTCTGCGCGAGTTGTTCTGGTTCGCGCGCAAGTTGGTCTACGACGCAGCGTGGTCCTTCGCCGGTAAAAACAGTGACGGTGTTTTGTGTCGCGTCAAAACCCCGCGAAACTGCAAGCGAAGTGAACGGCGAGCCGAGGTCGTCTTCGGCGAAACAGAAACTTAATTTGCCAGGGTGACCATGTGCGGCCCGGTCAACTTCGCCGGGGCGTCCGCCTCCGACATTGCGGATGATTAATTGCACCGCACGGCCAATTGTTAGATTCGCACGATTCCCTTGACCGAGAACATTTACGCCAGAGTTCATGCCGATTGCACGAGTTCCTGGTCCATTGCAAATAATCACTGGCGCAACTGGCATTGTCGTCGCAAGTACCCCGTGAATGTTGTATTCGTCGGTACAAATTGCTTCGATTGCTGCGATCACCCACGGTAAATATTCTGGCAAGCAACCGGCCATCACCGCATTAATTGCAATCTTTTCAATAGTTAGTTCAACAAGATCTGGGGGTGCAAGTACGACGACTTCTTGTGGATCACGAGTTGTGCCACTTAACATTCGCATCACACGCTCTGGTGTTGGTGGTACAACAGGTAAGCCATCGGTGAAACCACGACTGAACATCACCTCAAACTCATCTTCTGCCGATGCAAATTCGATTTGCCGCGAATGTAAAACTTCGCCGCCATAAAGCACGCGAAGTTTGTCAACGATGTCCGGATCAACACTCATTGAACCGCAACCAGGTCGAAATTCGGGTAGTTCGCTACCAAGATCAGCAATTCCGGTTAGTTCACGCCACTCACTGCGCAGCCAACCGATCGTGCGCTTTGTCTCAACGCCGTTAGCGCGAAAAATCAGAGTTGGTACCGTGTCAATATCTGCGTGCCAGCTTGCAGCAAGATCAAGATCGCTGACAGAAGTGACACCTTCAGGAAATGTCGGATCATCTTGTGTGTAAACCGTGAGCGACGGCAACTCGCGCATGAGGCGCGCAATAACTGGCACGACCATGACGCATGTTGCGCATTCGCGTTTAACAATTATTGTCCAACCGTCGCACAACGGATTTTTCGTACCTCTCATGAACTGACTCGCCCTAACTTGCTAGAAATTCACAAATGAGGCGATTAACTTTTTCAGGTTGTTCGAGTTGCAAGAAATGTCCGGCTGCCGCGACGACTTCAAATTTCACATTTGCTGGCGCCATAGATTTTGCAGACGCAACAACGTCGGTGCCGATACATCCGTCATTTGCGCCGTGCAAATAAAGCATTGGCTGACTGGGTACTCCTGAGCTCATCTGATTTTGCAATTCGCTGAGTTGCGGATCGCGATAGCCGTCGCCGAGAGTTGCGCGGTAATAGCCCAATGCTGCCTGAAGGTTTTTCGGCTCGGCTAACGACTTACGGATTGATTCAAGATCGAAACTGGCGTCGTAGCCTGGTGACCAATCGCGCCACAACATTTCAATGAACGCGTGATTGTTTGCGCCAACGACAAGATCGGCAAGGCCGTGCTGAAAGAAAAACATATACCAACTGCGTTTAATTTGTTCAAGATTTTGTACGAAGGCCAAACCGAGAGCAGCGGTCGGTGGCACAGCCATGCCAACTACTTTGCGCCACCTTGATGGCGCGTCGAGTGCAGCGCCGTAAACAGAAGGTGCTCCCCAGTCGTGACCGATAATCACAGCCTCACTGTCACCGCCGAGATTTTCGTGCAAGGCATTTGCATCACGAGCCAACATTGCTGTTTGGTAACAGCCATCTGAAGGCACTGCACTTGGCGCATATCCGCGCATAAATGGAGCAACGGCTCGGTAACCAGCTACCGCAAGTTGGGGCATCAAGTGGCGCCATGTTTGAGCTGTATCAGGAAAGCCATGCAGTAATAGCGCCAATTTGCCAGAGCCACATTCAAGATAAGAGAACTCAGTGCCGTTCGCTGCCACGCACTCTAATTTGATGGTTGCTTCAGCCATATTTAAAAGATACTTGACTGGGACTAAGGTCACGCCATCAGTCCTACGCAAACTGTGTTGATTGCTAATAATATTTCACGGTGGGGGAAAACGAAGTAACTGTGAGGTTCCATGGCGTGCGCGGTTCAACTGCATGTCACGGTCAATCGACTCAGCGCTACGGTGGAAACACCTCGTGCGTTTCGGTAGATATTGGTAGCGACTCACCAATAATTTTTGATCTTGGTACTGGTTTGCGATACCTGAGTTGTAGCGAAGATGATTCGGCCGCGCCAAAACCATTTGTTGGCGCCTGTTTGCTTACACATTTACATTGGGATCACCTGCAGGGTTTACCATTTTTTAAGTCGTTGTTGCACTCTGACACCGTGATTGACATTTATGGGCCGCGACAACCAGACGGTGAGTCGCTCTGTGATGCATTCACTACAAAAATTTGTCCACCGACTTTTCCGATTTGTATCAACGAATTTGCTGCGACGATAAATTTTCACGAGATCGGCGATGATGATTTCGCGATCGGCGAAACAAAAGTGATGAGTCGCTTTGTGCCACATACTGGGGCGACACTTGGTTTTCGTGTGACCGCAAATAACACGACTGTGACGTATCTATCTGATCACCAACAACCAGCCGGAGATTTTGCGATAACGACAGGCGCCAGGCAACTATGTCAGAACACAGATTTGTTAATTCATGATTCGCAATTCACGCCAGCCGAGTTTGTAACAAAATCAGATTGGGGGCACTCAACACTCGAGTTTGCAATGTGGGTTGCTGAAACTACTTCGGCCAAGCGTTTGGCGTTGTTCCACCATGACCCGTCGCGTAGTGATGATGCGCTTGATGTTATTGCTAGTCGTTTGGCTGGCATCGCACAAAATCGTGGTTTTCAGGTGTTTGCAGCGGCAGATGAAATGTCGGTCAAGGTTTCTGCCGTAGTCTCATAACTGATGACCGACGCATTTGATAGCAAAGAATTTCGGAATGTGTTGGGCAATCTGCCAACTGGGGTTGTAATTATTTCTGGAGTTGATGCATCTGGAGATCCTCAAGGAATAACCATCGGGTCGTTCGTCTCAATTTCGCTTGACCCACCATTGGTTGGTTTTTTTCAAGGATTAAATTCGAAGACCTGGCCCGCGATTGCAGCGTCCGGAAATTTCTGCGCCAATGTTCTGGCACATGACCAGAGCGAGCTGTGTTGGCGATTTGCAAAAGAGGCCGAAAGTAGATTTGACGGGGTGCAGTGGACACCTGCCGCGAGTGGCGCTCCAAAAATTGCTGGTTCACTTGCACATTTTGACTGCACAATCGAGTCAAGTTCGCAAGTCGGTGATCATTTATTTATTGTTGGCCGCGTGCAAAATCTTGAGGCACTCGCCGGTTCTAAAAGCGCAATGATATTTTTTAAAGGTGCAGTGACAGGAACCCCACAGTCTTTGTGAGTTTCATTTTTGCCGTCGTCGTTGCGGCTGTGTTTGTGTATGCAGGTGTTGCAAAGTTTGTTACTTTCAATGACTGGACATTTCAAGCGCGTGCCCTCGGCGCCCCAGACCCCGCTGTCGTGCTTGTGCCAGTTGCTGAGGTCACACTTGGCGTGATGCTTGTTGGCGGTTGGTGGCTAACTCAAACGATTATCGCCAGCATTTTATTGCTGTGCGCATTCACCGTGTTATTGCTGGTGCGATTGCGCGACGAAGATCGTCAACCGTGTTCGTGTTTTGGCACAAAATCACAACGCCCAATTAGTTGGCTAGATGTTTTGCGCAATGTGCTTCTGATCACTTTGCTCCTAGTTTCTGCTGCAACTCAGTAGCGTTACTCCGATGCGAGTTTGGATTGATCAAGATCTTTGTACTGGCGACGGCTTGTGCGAAGATCATTGTGCTGATGCGTTTAAATTGCTTGAAGATGGCATCGCATATGTCGCTGAGTTGGGTGTGCCATTGAATGATCCAGGTGGAGCAGGAAGCCTTGCTCGCGTTGCACCTCGCGATCGGCAAAGTGTTCTGCGCGCAGCAGAGGTTTGCCCGGGCGAATGTATTTTTATTGACATCGAAGACGAGATGAACGAACCGATTAGCGGTAAATAAAGCTGAGAATCTGTGCCCAGAGCATAACGGTACGCTGAGTTAGTGAAGTGGCGCATTGCGGTGAATGGCGCAGTGCTCGTTGTGGCAATTTCTGCTGCGGGCGTTGGTAGCGCTGCAGGTTTTGATACGCCATTATCTCATAGCCCGCAGCGTAAATTTGTTGCAGCCGATGCAAAATCTGTGTTGTCAAACATCAAAGTTGAAAACGAATATAAAATTGGTTACAAGCGCAGTCTGTTTATCCACTGGGCAGACCTAAACGGAGATGGATGTGACACTCGCGAAGAAATTTTGAAGCGCGACAGCGTTTCGAAACCGCAAGTTGACCCGTATCGCTGTTATGTCGTTGCAGGCGATTGGGTCTCGCCGTATGACGGCGCCAAATTGAGTGACCGTGGTGATGTTGATATTGATCACGTCGTTGCATTGAAAGAAGCGTGGGATTCTGGAGCATGGGCGTGGAGCGAGTTGCAACGCAAGGCGTATGCCAATGACATGACAGATCGTCGCACGTTGATTGCGGTGACTGATCGAGTGAATGTTTCGAAGAGGGATAAAGATCCGTCTAACTGGATGCCACCGTTGCGAAGTTATTGGTGCACTTATCTTGGTGATTGGATTTCGGTGAAGGCTCGTTGGGGCTTGTCGATGGATCAAAGCGAATTTGGGCGCATCAGTAATTTGTTGGCGAGCAATTGCGCGTCGCTGACAATTGCGAGTTGGAGTGCCGCACCAGTGTTAGTTGTTGTGCCAACAACTGTGCCGG
>CALACK010000023.1 GCA_937890395.1 uncultured Acidimicrobiaceae bacterium
TTGGCAGCGACCGCGGCGTCGACCAGACTGCGAGCAAGATCAATTGAGCCGTTATGGTTCACGCCTGCTTCGGCAATGATAAATGTGTTCGGCGTATTTGTCATTGGAGATTGTCAAAGAATATTTTGTGTGTTGTCAACTTTGTATTCTTTAGCATATCGGCGATGCTTCTTGCCGTGTTACCAGAGCCGTATTTGCTTGCGGTCTCAAGACAACGCGACTTCCATAAAGGTGAAAGTGCCGTCTCAATAGCGGTACGAATTTCGTTATTACCAAATTTGCAATCAATAATCGAATCAGCGCGAAGCCGACCATCTTGGCGTGTACCTATGTTTACAGTCGGCACACGAAGTGCGGGAGCTTCAATGATCCCGCTCGAAGAGTTGCCGATGACAACATCGGCAACCGCCATTAAGTTCAGATAGTTTTTTTGACCGAGTGAATTGTGTAGAACTCGTCGTTTTGGCTCACGCTTTACAAATTTGGTTATCTCGTCATTCACATATTTATATCCAGGGTCGGCATTAACACCCGTGAAAACAATTGTTGCTCGAGCAAAGTGATCGAGTGCGGTCAACAGCTCGGTGATTTCTGCAGTCATAGACATTTCGCTTCGAGTGGTCGGGTGAACTGTTACCAGCAATAATTCTCGTTGAAGTTCAACACCAATTACAGATACCAGTTCATCTCGTGTCATTTTTTCGAGATTCAGTAAAACATCAACTCCGAGTGCTCCAACATTGAACACCGTCTCGGGCGATTCACCAAGTTGGATCAACCTACGTTGATAATCTTGCGCTGCGCAAAAATGAAGGTTGGACATTTTCGTAATTGAATGTCTGATGCTGTCGTCAAATGCACCCGTGGTTACTTCTCCGCCGTGAATATGTGCGATCGGGATACCTAAAATTAGTGCCGCCTGTGCTGCTCCGAGAATTTCATATCTGTCGCCCAATACGACGACAAGGTCTGGTTTTAGTTTTGCAAAAGCATCGGCAAGTTGCGATGTCGCCCGACCCAACGCGTGGGCGGTTTCAAGAACTGAATCATCAGAAAGTTCAATATCTACCAAGGCATCCGCGATGAACCCATCTTGTTCAATGAATTTGACTGTTGAACCGTGCTGTGCGGATAAATGTGCACCGGTGACGACAAGTTGAAAGTCAATCTCTGAATCTTGCTTGAGCAAAGTCATCAATGGTGCGAGCAGTCCGTACTCGGCTCGAGTTCCGGTAACCACACAGATTTTTCGGTTCGAACTCATAACCCTAAGTTCGCGCTACTTGGCACGTTGATCAATGAGTTAAGAAGTATTTGTGCGACTGGCAATTCTGCACGAGGCGAGTTTTCATACATTGGAAGTTGATGCAGAAGGTTCCATGCGGGGCGACATAAATAACCCTTTGCGCGCGAAGCCGTGAGCAGTTCATTTCGAATTTGCAAACTTGGTTTTACGAGCCGAACAGTATTAAGCCAATAGTTAGATGTTGTTTCATTTGGCTCACTCACAAATTGAAGAGATTCCGAATTTCTCAGCGCGATGTTGTATTTATTGGCGAGATTTCGTTTGTTCTTTAAAAATTCATCCAAACGATCAAGTTGAGCACAACCAAGAGCGGCATTTAAATTTGGCATGCGATAGTTCCATGCA
>CALACK010000024.1 GCA_937890395.1 uncultured Acidimicrobiaceae bacterium
TACCAATGTACGCACCAACGTTGGATTGATCGATGTCACCCCACTCGGAAAACTCGACCTACGGGGAAGCGATGTACCGAAATTGCTCAACTTGTTATATGTCAACAAGTTTCTAAAACTACCTATAGGTGCTGTGCGCTACGGCGTGATGTGCGCAGAGGACGGCGTGATTATGGATGACGGAGTTACTGGCCGTCTCGGCGAAGATCACTACATCATGACGACTACTTCGTCAGGCGCGGCAACTGTTTGGGAATGGATCGAGAATTGGCTTCAGACCGAACACCCAGAGTGGCAAGTTCATGTCACGCCAGTGACCACGAGTTATGCGAGCATAAACATCGCCGGCCCAAAGAGCAGAGAGTTACTCGCCCGAGTTGTCCAAGGAGTCGATCTATCCAACGCTTCTTTCCCGTATATGAATGTTCGTCAAGGTACCATTGCTGGGATTGCCGATTGTTTCATGTGGCGAATCGGATTCACCGGTGAACTTAGCTACGAGATCCACGTCCCGGCAAGCTATGGACTACACGTTTGGGAGGCTCTGTTTGATGCAGGTAGTGATCTCGGCGTCGGCGCATTCGGAATCGAGGCGCAACGAATAATGAGACTTGAAAAGGGACACTTCATTGTCGGTCAGGACACCGATGGCCTAACCGTCGGTTATGGCGCAGACTTGGACTGGTGTATCAAACTCGACAAAGATGATTTCGTCGGCAAACCAGAGTTGCAATGGCAAAGCCAGCGCACGAACTATCAACGCTTGGTCGGTCTGCAACCTTTAGATCCAAATGTTGTACCGGCAGAGGCAAGTCAATTAGTTGAGGGCAAGAAGAGCATTGTCGGTCGTGTCACCTCCAGCCGATTTTCGCCGACACTCAATCGTTCAATCTGCCTTGGTTATGTCGAGCCAAGATTGGCTATTCCTGGCACCGTTGTCACATGTCAATTACCTGATCGCAGTCGAATACAGCTCCTCGTGATCCAAGGTCTTTCTCATTTTGATACCAACGGCTTAAGGATGAAATCATGATTGCGATTGCCAGAAGTCCAATTGCCCCAGTCGCTCCAGTAGCAGTGGTAGATGGTTGGGAAGTTAGCCAACGACGAAGCACAGCGGCTTTGCGAATCACTGACATGACCCCGATGAGCAAAGTTTTGATCAAGAGTGACGCCAACGGTGCTTACGCCGCGAATCATGCAACTGTATTCGGATCGGTGCGTACCATTGATAGTTCAATCCTTGAAGTTGGATGTGACCCTGGCGGCTGGTTAATGATCGGTGCAGTCGGTTCAGCAAACAATTTAGTCGCAAGAGGTAAAACTCTTGCCGCGACAGCGGGCGAATTTGTATCAGTGATCGATCTAACTCACGGACGAGCGCTAATGCGCCTCACAGGTCAAGACGCATCAAAATTGTTGAACAAGATTTGTGCAATTGATTTGAGTGATGCGGTCACTCCAAACCATTCTGCATTTCGCAGTAGTGTCGCGAAGTTGGTCTCAGATGTGATTCGAGATGACCTCGCTGACGGCACCCGTTCATATTTAATTCACTGCGAACGCTCAAGTGGTCAGCATTTGTTTGATTGCATTCTTGACGCAGGAGTCGAATTTGGTATCGATATTGAGGGCTGGTCAATCTAAGAAAATTAAGTCACGATGTCAACCCGTTGTTCGACCCCCTTATCTTGGGGGAACGGAGGATTGCTGTGCAATGTGGAGGTGATTTCGGTTTGAATTACAGGTCGATATATGATTTCATCTGGCGCACTTCCTGGGGGATCTAGATATGGCACAAGTATGGCGATTTTCAGTCCTTGATAACCGCCATCGCGCGCTTGGATCCAACCTCGAGGATTGGAGCGGCATGGGCACGGCATGGACTTATGCCAAGGACATTGCTGATGAACACGTAGCGGTTCGAACCAAAGCCGGACTAATGGATGTGTCTGGCCTCAAAAAAATGCACATTGTTGGTCCACATGCGATTGCGTTGCTCAATTATATTACGACTCGCGAAATGTCCAATCTGGCACCTGGACGAGCGGTGTATGCATCCATGTTGAATGACCGCGGAATGTTTACCGACGACTGCATCGTTTATCGCCTTGGACCAAACAATTGGATGCTCGTACACGGATCTGGATCGGGACACGAAGAGGTTAGCAAGGCAGCCCTCGGACGCAACGTCGCAGTATTGTTTGACGACGACTTGCACGACTTGTCGTTACAAGGTCCTGTTGCGGTTGATTTTCTGGCTAACCATGTGCCAGGAATTCGCGATCTGAGATATTACTCGCATATTCAAACGACTCTGTTTGGTAAACCGGTGATGATTTCAAGAACTGGTTATACAGGAGAGCGAGGATATGAGATTTTCGTGCGCGGTCAGGATGCGCACATCGTCTGGGACACCATCCTCGACGAGGGCACGGCAATGGGCATCGTTCCAGTCTCTTTTTCTGTGTTGGACATGCTCAGAACAGAGAGTTACTTACTGTTCTATCCGTATGACAACTCGCAGATGTATCCTTTTGCCGACCAACCTCCAGGCGATTCACTATGGGAGCTTGGTCTCGACTTCACCGTATCGAAAGGCAAAACAGGTTTTCGCGGCGCCGAAGAACATGCCCGACTTGAAGGCAAAGAGCGTTTCAAAATATTTGGTGTTCTCATCGAGGCCCAAACTGCGGCCAACATGGGTGATGAATTATGGGCCAACGGTCGCAAGGTTGGCGTGATCACGTGTCCGAGTTATTCAACCCTCACGAACAAGAGCATGGCAATCGCCCGCATGGACGTGAATTGTGCGATCCAAGGAACTGTACTTGAAGTCCGTGGTGCTCATCTGAATGCACGAGCGATCGCACATTCCATGCCATTTGATGACCCCGAAAAAAAGAAGCGTTCAGCATCGTAATGGCGATCAAGAGCAGGCCGATTTATAATGGCTTTGATCTAGAAATGCCCGCTCAGCGACACATATTTGTTCTCGAAGGTGAAGGCGCTCTTGCGTTGCTGGAAAAAGTGAATCCAAGTCATCCGATGCTTGGGCAATCGGAGATTTTGTACTCTCCAGTTGGGTCGAGTCACGAACAAGCAATTGTGAAACTAAATGCAGCAAATTTCTTTACTGCGCCAAGTTCCGAAATATTGCTCAATCGGTTTGCGGCAATCCTGAGTACGGCAACCATGAGTACTCGTCTGTATGCGGCTGGAACTGAAGGATTTATTGGTGCGGCTGTGAACGTTGCTGCTCGGTACGGAGTCAAGAGCGCATCGATCGTCAAGGAACACAGGGGATCATTGAGAAGAAGAGTCCAGTGTGTGCACTGTAAGGGCTTTAACAGTGATATCACAGCGAGTCCGTTTCATTGCGAACACTGCAAATTGTATCTCTTTGTTCGAGATCACTTTTCCACGAGGCTCAACGCGTTCCAGGGTGTCTGTGTCAATGCCGAAGAACCCCATTTATTTCCTGAGCCAGTCGAACTTTATCAATGACAGTACACACCGAAATGTCTGTAACAGTTACCGACATTGAGTTGGTTGCTGATGCGATTAAACAATTTACTTTAGAGCGTGTAGATGGTCAACCCATGCCAGCGTTTGCTCCAGGAGCACACATCGTTGTATCCATGATGGATGCTGGTCGCTTGCGCCGCAATCCGTATTCGCTGATGTCGTCTCCGCGCGATCCATGGAATTTTCGGATCAGCGTGTTGCGCGTCGAGCGATCACGAGGCGGCTCGGTATTCATGCATGACGTAATTGCAGTGGGTGACACGCTGACGATCAGCCAACCGGTGAATTTGTTTCCAGTAGACATCCTTGCTCGACGAAATTTGTTCATTGCTGGTGGAGTCGGTATAACACCGTTTATCCCGATGATGGAAGTGCTGAATGAGAAAGGTGGAGTTTTCGAGCTGTATTACTCGATTCGTTCCCGCAGTCACGGGGCGTTTTGGAGCGAGATGTCTGCTCTCTACCCAAATCGCGTCAAGATCGCAGTCGGTGCTGAGGGTTATCGATTCGATTACCACGAGTTGCTTATCAACCAACCGCTTGGGACACATCTATACGTCTGCGGGCCAAAATTGATGCTTGAGCACATCTTCAATATTGCTCGCGATCTTGGTTGGGCACAAGAGAATCTGCACTTTGAATTATTCCTTGCACCTCCATCTGGTTCACCGTTCACGGCCAAACTGGCTTCGTCGGGAAAAGAAATTGTTGTTGCTGAACATCAAAGTCTGCTCGAGTCAGTTGAAGAGGCTGGGGTTGATGCACCATTTTTGTGTCGGGCTGGTGCATGTGGGCAATGTGAGACGAGGGTGCTCGCATCTGATGGAGAAATAATCCACAATGACATCTTCTTGACCGATGAAGAAAGGAAATCGGGAACAAAGATTATGCCGTGTGTTTCACGTTTCGTCGGCGTTGGGCTGACAATTGAACTCTAATCGATTCTCGGACAACTCAATAATAAGGGAGCATTGAACATGGATTTGAAATTCACTACCGAGACATACCGCGATGATTTCTCGTTTCGTAACAGTCCTGAGGCAATTCGTCGTTATCCGTTTCCGTTTCATGCAGACAGTTATATGTATGCGATCAATATGGAGGATCATGTAGCTGGCAAACCTGGTACGGCCTATGAGCATCCGATTGATGTAGATGAGCACTATATTTCCGAAATGGCCGATCGCGCGTTGGTACTTAAAGAAGATCCGCTGCGCTGCCAAGCACTAAGTCACATGATGACTGCTCAATGGGACACCCTCGAATTGTTGATGATTCATCAATCAATTGCTTACCCAGACCTGTTCACTCTTGAACGCGATAAAGACAAGTGTCATTGGATCAATCGTCCGCTTGGCATTGATGACAAATTTATCTTTGGCGACCGTTCGACTTTGCCGTACGAACCAATGGAGTACATCATGCGCCAGTCACAGGGCGATTTTTGTATTGTCGATCAGCGCGATAATTCATTGTGGATGGACGCAGGAATGGTCACGTGTCAGGCAGATTGGTCGCTTGACTTTGATATCGGGATGAGTTTCATGGAGTGGCATGCGCCAGTTCCGATGGCTCACGAACTCGGCATATTCGATCGTGCGCTGAAGTTTTTGATGAATGTGCAACAAGGTCGTCCAGCGCGTCGTCTCAATTGGACCATGACGGTAAACCCACGTCTCGACACAAGCCCAGAGAATTATCATAAATGGGGTTCTGAAAAGACAACGGTGACGAAAGAAAACATCGGCGCGAAACTTCACTTGCGTTGTGAATTACAAAGTTTCTGGCGGCTGCCAAGATCCAACGCGCTGCTCTTCCCAATTCGTCAATACTTGATCAGCCTGAATGACATCGCCACAATTCCGAAATGGGCGTGTCGGATGCACCGCGTGTTGAAAACTATTCCTGATCCGCTTGCTGAATACAAGGGTTTTTCTCGGAACCGTCAATTAGCAATCGACTTTTTTGCTCCTTTTGATAACGGACAAGAAACAACAAAGGGCGCCGATCCCGAATAATTTCTGTGGTATCAAAGTGATACCATATGGTCATGGCTATGACATTACGACTCACCGACGAAGAACAAGACGGGCTCAAAGCCTGCGCCGCTGACTTTGGTATCTCAATGCAAGAAGTTGCGCGTCAGGCGATTCGCGAATACATCGTGCGCATCGATCATCGCTCTCGTGTCGCTGGGGCTGCAGACCATATTTTGGCTGTTCACGCCGACGCGATTGACCGATTGGGTAAGTGACCTCACCGACAGAGTTTCTCAACCTTGACGATGTCCTTGACCTATGCCGAAAATTATTCGGTGATCCACTGCCAATAAGTGATATTGGTCTTCTTGGTTCAGCGGTTGCGCGACATCAAACAATAATCGGCGAGAAAGATGCCTATCCATCAATCACTGAAAAAGCGGCCGCACTTCTACAGTCGATTGTGATCAACCACGCATTAATTGATGGCAACAAGCAACTCGGTTGGTTAGCAACTGCAGTGTTCTTAGAAATCAATAATTTCAGTGTTGCAGATGTTGCCAATGATGCTGTTTATGAGTTAGTGATGCATATTGCATCAACCAACCCCTCACTGAGCGTGATCGAAGAACGCTTGCGAGCAATGACAGGCGAAACACTGTAAAAAACGGCTTTAGTCAAATATAAGCAAATTCAATGTAGATAGTAATTTTGATTTAGCACTGCGAGACTATGAGGATGCTCCCGATAATTCGAGACCTGCTTTTATCTGATATCGGCCCAGCGGTGCGACTTCTCGAAGAGTGTCGCGGGTTGCCTGACACAAAGCCTGTCGATGTTGCTCAGTTTGTAAACGATGTTTCTTCGGGCGCGCCTGGTGTCGTTGCCTTAGAAAATGATCGAATTGTTGGCATCGTGCAAGCCCGTGCGGTTGGCGATGATGCGTGGATCAATGTTGTGATGATAGATCCAAACTGGCGACGCCAAGGTCTCGGCTCTGCGATGCTGCATCGTCTTGAAGACAAGTTGTTGCATCTTGGTGTGAGAAAAATATCTGCGCTGCTCTCGAGTGCACAGGCTGGTGAAACTGCACTTTTGAATCGCGGCTTTACTCCGACACACGGACTCGTGCTTTACGAAAAACTTGAACCTCTTGCGCCAATCTCGATGCGGATTGTTGATCAATACGGCGGTGAACTTTTGTCCGAAAAATTATGGGACAGCGTCTCGGGCATGCGCGAAGAAAAGCAAATCATCGCGGGTCGTGTTGTCGCACCGCTTGCTGATCCAGAAACTGCGAGCCGAGTTGGTGTGAAAGCGCCAGCAACTGTATTGCTGTTTGGTCCACCGGGAACTGGCAAAACAACTTTTGCAAAAGCGATCGCTGGTCGACTCGGTTGGCCGTTTATCGAATTGCTTCCGTCAAAACTTGAAAGTGGCGACGGATCAATGTCTAGCGAACTGCGCACCGCAATGAACGACCTGTTGCAGTTAGATCATGCGGTTGTGTTCATTGATGAGTTTGATGAAATTGCTTCAGCCCGAGAGCACAACCCTTCAACCAAGGGTGTCGTAAATGAGTTGCTCAAGATGATCCCTGCATTTCGTTCTGCGCCGGGCCATCTGTTGGTTTGTGCGACAAATTTTGTCGCCGATATTGACTCTGCCGTGTTGCGTCCGGGACGATTTGATTTAGTGATACCGATTGGGCCGCCAGATTTAAGTGCCCGTCTTGCGCATTGGCAGTCGACTCTTGCGTCTCTTGATCAACGCGGCGTAGATATCGAAAAAATCGCCAAGATGACAGAGGGTTACACGCCTGGTGATGTTGATCTTGCCGCTCAACGAGCCGCCGCCGCTGCGTTTGATCGCATCAGAGAAGGCAAAAAGCCTTTGCACATAACTTCAGAAGATCTTGAAACGGCTGTTGCTCGTACCAGGCCTTCGGTGACTGCTGAAATTCGCGATCGTTTCGCTGAAGAAGTCGGGCGATTCGCACGCGTCTAAACTGCGGTCAGACACGAAGCAGAATTAGCCTCCGTAGCTCAGTGGATAGAGCGACGGTTTCCTAAACCGCAGGTCGCATGTTCGATTCATGCCGGGGGCGCAAAGTTGTATCGTGCGATTATTAATTAAGCGCCTGAGCAACCGCGTTGAACCCGCGAATTGTTTCTGCTGACAGCATCGTTGGTGCTGCGCTCGGATAAGTAGAGAATCTTGCAATAACTGTTCGAGTTGGTCGATGAACCCAAATGTATTGCCCAAAGATGCCGAGCCCTGAGAATTGCCTACCTGGTTCTTTAATCCAAAAAGCATTGTGATACATATTCCAATCGTCGCCTTCAACTCCGGTACCGAAGAGAGAGTCGAGATACTTCAGGTAACAACTTCTCGCGATTTCATCGCCTGCCTGAGTGTCGCGAACCCACTGCGTTGGTAAAACCGCTTTGCCGTCGATAACTCCGTCGTTCAGATATGCCAGCCCGAATCGCGCCAAGTCACGAACGGTGCAACACATTCCGGCTTCCGCAATCGGAAAACCAAGTGCATCAACACTTATCTCGGCTCGGTGTTCCATTCCGAAGGCGGTCCAAATATCTCGTGAGAGAATTTCGTGAAACGAAATGCCCTGAACGATTTCAAGAATTCGGGCGACGATATTGGTTAACGGCGACCGATAATCAAAAACTTCACCATGCGGGCGAGCCATCTCGTAAGTCGAAAAGTGTTTTAACACTCCGACCGTTGGTCTGTTGCCGAGTGGACGAAACCCGGCTTGACGCTCGTACTCGATCAGCGGCACGTCAGACTCTGGATTTTCGTAAAGGTCATAGTTCTCGACGAAGTCTGTTCCTGCTGTCATGTCAATGAGATGTCGGACCGTGCAACCATCGAGGCTTGTACCGCAAAACTCTGGTGCGATATCAGTAACCAATGAGCTCGGCGACAAAAGACCTCGACCGACCGCGACGCCGAGTGCCGCAGAAGTGACTGACTTAGTCACACTCATAAGCAGATGTCTGCTTTGTTCATGCATGCCATTGAAATACTGTTCGTCGACAATCTGCCCATTGTGGATTACACAGACTGCGTCGCAAAACGACTCGCGCAGATGTTTGGCCCACGTCGTCGGTGATCCATCTGCTGCGGCAAATGTGACATTACTTATGTCGGTGCTTGCTTTTGGTAGGTGAGTGATCTCGCCGCTGTTATTGACAATTTGAACTGTCGGCAAAATCGCTGAAACATTTTGGAATGCCCATCGGTTGTGAGGAGGCTCTAACCAATTCGATAGTGAAACTCTGTTTTTAGGCATACTTGATGTTTTCACACTTCAAGTCACAGAAATAAAATTGATTGGCAAATAACCGCAGGTCGCATGTTCGATTCAACTAGGGGGCGCCAGTGAATGAACGGTTCTGCTGGGTTAGTTAGGGCTTCCCGCGAAATGGCTGAATGCCGTTGGCAGGAACTACTCCTAAACGACCACGCTGGTAGTCATCAAAGGCTTGTTGCAGTTCTGCGCGAGTGTTCATAACAAATGGTCCGTGCTGCTCGACTGGTTCGCCAATTGGTTGACCGCCCAACAAGATGACGTCAAGAGCAGTTGCTCCTGCTGCCTCAATTGTCATGGTGTCGCCGTGGCCGAACGCGACTGTTTGACCAAGACCAAAGGGCACTCGCTGCGATCCAGCAAAGCCAGAGCCTTTGAGTCCATACGCAAGTGCATTGAACTGTGGGTTCCATGGCAACACCATTCGTGCCCCAGGCGAAAGAGTTGCATGGGCCATAACAATTGGTGTCTTGGAGGAACCTGGACCCTGAACGCCATCAATGTCACCAGCAATAAGACGTATGAGAGTGGTTGCGTCAGGCGTGGTGAGAAGTTTCACCATGTTGGCTTCAAGGTTTTGATAGGCAGGCGAGATCATTTTTTGCTTCGACGGCAAGTTGACCCACAACTGCAGGCCATGAAAAAGACCACCAGAGACAACCAAACTTTCAGGTGGTGTTTCAATATGTAAAATTCCGCTTCCCGCTGTCATCCATTGCGTTGCGCCGTTAGAAATAACGCCGCCACCACCGTGAGAATCTTGATGAATGAATGTTCCGTCCATGATGTACGTGACAGTTTCAAAGCCACGGTGTGGGTGCCAGTCGGTACCGCGTGGTTCGTAGGGGCGGTAATCGACTTCACCCATCTGATCCATCATGATGAATGGGTCAAGAATATTTTTTGCAATACCGGCAAATGCGCGACGAACAGGAAAACCTTCACCCTCAAAACCGCTTGGTGCGGTGGTCACAGAGCGAACGGGGCGGTCGGTTACTTCGGCACCAGGCGTACTGATGCGCGCAAGTGTGAGTGTGTCGGCGGTGACTGCAGGCATGCGTGAATCCTTTATTGACGGACAACTGATTAGTTGCGTACACAATTTTACTCGGTTAACGCAGATCTTGAACTTTCCAGTTGCCTTGGGCGCGAATTATTTCGGGGTCTCCCGTGTAGATTTTCGCGTTGTGGGCGAGTGCAGTTGCCACACAGAACGCGTCGCCAAGAGCCATTTTGTAGGTTGCCTTAATCTTTGCGGCTGACACCGCTAGATCTTGATTGACTTCGACGAACCGTAACTTTTGTCGAAGTGCGGGCAGCACTTGGTTCGAGGCTTTCTCGCCGTGCTTCTTTGAAATTATGTAGAGCACTTCGCAAACATTTACAAGACTGATGACCGGGCGAGAGGCGATGGCCTTTTCAACGAGTGCAGCCGAAGGTCGATCTTCAAGCCATTCAATTACTGCCCATGAGTCGAGGCAAATATTCATCGCGATTCTTTGCTTCGGTCGGCCATCAGCATTTCGAGCATGCCAGAGCCAGAGAATATTCCACGCAAAGTCTTGGTGGTGTGAACTGATTGAATCAGCACGCCGTTTTCAGAAAGCGAAACTTCTACTTCGTCACCAGGTTGAATACCTAATTCGTCGCGAAACTTTTTCGGAATAACAACTTGGCCTTTGGGTCCAACTTTTTGCGCCACGACGCAATCATAGCGCAAGGGTATAACTACTGGTATAACTTTTATCAATGTTGCCATGCGCGCATGTGTGCGAGCAGGGGTGTGATTAGATGTATCTCGTGAAGAAAATTGCGCAAATCGTTTTGGGGTTGGGGCTAACATTCACGGGCATCACGCACCTTGGCCCGAATCGTACCGAGTTTCGAGCACAGGTGCCGACAGTGCTCAAAAATTATGCCGATTTTGTTGTGTTGGCATCGGGTGTTGCCGAAATTCTGCTCGGGCTTGGGCTGATTATTGCATGGAAGTTTCGCGTGCAGATCGGTTGGGCAGTCGCCTTGTTTTTTGTGGCGATATTGTGGGGCAACATTTCGCAATTCGTGAATGGTGTCGATGCTTTTGGTTTAAATAGCGACAGGGCTCGAGCAACACGGTTGTTGTTTCAACCGTTGTTGGTGATCTGGGCGCTGTGGTCAACGGGTGCTTGGCAGGTCTGGCGCGCCCGTCGTTAACCTTGAGCCGTCATGGTGCCAATAAATCTTAAAGAAGATCTGCTGACAATAATCGAGCAAGATTTCAATGGTTTGTTTTCTGGTGAAATCGGTGTCAGTTCAATTTCGGGTGGCCAGAGTGCGGCGAATCTGGCGTTGGCAAATCTTGACATCACTGGCTATGCCAATAATCGATCGCAAGTCTTGCCAAAAAACCGTCGTGGTGCAACCGCGCTGTCACCATATATACGTCACAATATTTTGACGCTTGGTCAGGTGTATCGCGCAGTTAAAACCGCGCCGTTCAAAGACAGAGAAAAGTTTCGTGATGAACTTTTTTGGCAGGAGTATGCGCGTCATCTTTATGCTCGCATCGGCACACGACTTTTTGAAAACCTGCGTTTCGAAGTCAACTCAAACGTGCCTGGCGACGGATGGAACCGAGAAATGCTTTGCATCGACGAGGTCGTTGCCGAATTAGAAACCGACGGTTGGGTTGTCAATCAAACCAGAATGTGGCTTGCCTCGCATTGGACGGTCAGAAACGACAAAGGTTGGCTGAGTGGCCAAGAACGCATGCATCAAAACCTCATTGATGGCTCGCGAGCAGCAAATCTTTTGGGTTGGCAATGGACGGTCGGCGCCGGCACGGGCAAACCATATGGCTTTGCAAAGTGGCAAGTTGACAAACGTGCTTCTGGTCTGTGCAACAGATGCTCCTTGAAAAGTGAGTGTCCGATTCAAGAGTTTCCTGCCGAGATTTCGCCCCATGAATTAGATCGTGATGCGATTCTCGACAGCGACCCCGATGTGGGGGCAACAACGGGGCCGACGTCGATGGTCGTGAATAGCGAGGCGAGTCACGTGCTTTTGACAATTGATTCACTTGGTGACAACGACCCGGCCCTTATTGCGAACTCGCACTTGCCCGCGGTTTTTGTGTTCAATCAACAGGCGTTGAAAAAACTTCAGTTAAGTTCACGGCGCATTGCTTTTTATTTGCAAACCTTGCAAGATTTAAATACTCGCAGACCAGTCAACGTTTATCTGGGCGACCCGTATCAATTTGTGCAAGACAACGCAGTCGCAATCACGTATGCCCCTGTGCCGTCGTTCAAGAAATTCACGAAACTCGCCGAGATACATCCGTACCCGTGGTTGCGACCACCGCACGCGGGCACCGTGAAGAGTTTTTCATCTTGGCGAACGAAACTCGGCAAAGATTCTTAAACGGCGAACGCGACTCGCCTGATTTTCAAACGGCGAAGTCGCCGTGTTTTAAAAAATTATTTAGCTTTTAGCTGGGTATTGACGCCACGCAAATGGTTTGTTTACCGCGACTGCTAACAAGACGAGCAGCACTGCATTCAACAAAACTGGTCGCCAAATAAATTCAAAGCCAAGATCGGTAACGGCATCACCGCCAATGATTGCGGTCAGAGCCGTGCCTCCACTTGGTGGGTGCATGTAACCAAAGCGCGTCATCAGCCCAATGTGCAAGCCAAGCCCAACTGCGATCGCAAGTGGAATGTTGTCGAAAATCTGAGCGGCGGCAACACCAAAAAACGCCGCAGCAACGTGAGCGATCAATACTGCCCCTGGTTGTGCCGCAGGTGCCGAGGGCATCGAGAACAAAATGACTGCCGAAGCGCCCATTGAAACTACCAATAACGGTGCGACACCACTGAGCAAAGCATCAGACACGAGCCACGTGATTGCAATACCGATTGCCGCGCCGAATGTGCCGATCAAAGCATCTTTGTTATTACTTTTTGGAGAAGGAAAGATTTTCATACACCGAATACCAGTAGTGCGATGTCATTTTTTTGTTTGACAAAGCAACGTGGTACGAATGACACGGCACCCCCGTGGAAACCCACTCTGGCCAGAGGTGGGAATTTTGCGCAACGTGCAAAAGACAAACTCAATCGTTTGATTGGCGACTATTCCTCCATTTGCATGCGTCTAATCCACCATATCTGATACGACTATTCCCCCACAAAAACTTCGTCGAAGTGCTAAAATAACGGGGTGCCATCTCTTCCATATATACCGCGACGAGCGGACAATATGGTCAACGAGGCCCTCCGCGACACCAGGGTAGTCACAGTTAATGGTGCGCGACAGGTTGGTAAGAGCACGCTAATAAAGGCGGTGCTTCGGTCCCATCCGAACTCCCGCGAGCGACGGCTTGACGACGCCATGGAGCGACAGGCGGCATTGAACGACCCAACGCGATTCGTCCGGCACACCGGTCTCTTGGCCATCGATGAAATACAACGAGTTCCCGAACTTGTACTCTCCATCAAAGCGGAGGTGGATGAAGACCCCACTCCGGGACGGTTTATCTTGACTGGTTCAGCGCGGCTGCTTGGTCTTCGAAAACTACCTGACGCACTCGTTGGACGGATGGAAACAATCGAGCTTTGGCCTTTCTCGCAGGGCGAGATCGACCGCCGCAAAGAGATGTTCATCGACAATCTCTTTGACGACAGATCCGTATTCGACATCATTAACGATCGAGAGATCGGCACTGAGACGAGAGACGGGTACATCGAGCGCTGTCTGCGCGGCGGTTTTCCCGAGGCGATTAAGCGCACCGGTGCTCGACGTGCGAAGTTCTTTGACGCTTACGTTGACGATCTCATCGATAGGGATGTAATGCAACTTGCAGAGATTCATCGGCGCGGTGAACTCCGTTCGCTCCTGAGGCTTCTGGCTGGGTCAATGGCGCAGCCGCTGAGGGTCGAGCGAATCGCATCCGAGGTCGGACTTTCGGCAACCACTGCAGAGCGGTACATTTCATTGCTCGAAGAAGTCTTTCTCATCAAGCGATTGGATGGTTGGACATCGTCTGCCACGGGCCGTGCGTTGGGGTTGCGCAAGGTACTGTTTGTAGATAGCGGTTTGGCCGCCAACATTTGCGGTCTCACAATGTCACGGATCCGACGAACAGATTCGCTAGTCGGCCCACTGATTGAAAATTTCGTCATCGGAGAAATAGCCCGACAATTGACTTGGGCGGAAACCAGGGCTCGACTTTTTCATTATCGAACGAAGGAGCATGTCGAAGTGGATGCTGTCCTTGAAGCCGCCGATGGTCGGATTGTTGGAATCGAGATCAAGTCGAGCGAGACGGTTACTCGCGATGACTTTGCCGGCCTTCGCCATTTGCAGTCACGTCTAGGAGACCGTTTCCACATGGGCCTGGTCCTATATTCGGGAAAAATTGTCAGTGCGTTTGGTGAACCGTTCCTCGCAGCCCCGATCGATTTACTATGGCAATAGTTTCTATCAATACGTTCGACGCAACACTAACCGCAGGTCGCATGTTCGATTCATCTAGGGCGCGCCACAAATACTGCTCGTGTGAGAACGCAGATTTACTCGGTTAACGCAGATCTTGAACTTTCCAGTTGCCTTGGGCGCGAATTATT
>CALACK010000025.1 GCA_937890395.1 uncultured Acidimicrobiaceae bacterium
GATCAAGTAGCGGTTCGAAATGTGCTTTGCCGATCAGCGCAGTTGCGTAACCTACGTTGCGCAGATCGCTGGCGATACTCGGCGCATCTTCGGGCAGCGGTACTCCGTTCATCCACACACCGTGAGTGCTGACATGTTGGCCAGTGATCATTGTGCTTCGTGATGGCATGCACACAACATTTTGAGGGTGCGCACGATCAAATGTGATTCCAGACTTGCTCAACGCATCAATATTTGGAGTGCGAGCAACTGCGCCACCGTTACAACCGAGCGCATCGTAGCGCTGCTGGTCGGTAGTAATGAAAAGAATCTTGCGACCCATATTTATTTACCGTCAAACATTTCTTTAACTTTCGCTATGCCAACGCCAGCGGCACCACCGATTGGCAGTGCGAGCACTTCTGGATCCATGTCTGTTGAATACATCACCAGGCAACGATTTGACCCGTCAGGAATCACATCAACGGTGCCGAGATGAAACTTGATCAGCGGGTTATTAACTATTTTGTATTGAAACCTGCGTAAGTCATGATCGAGTGTGACGATATCTTCTTCAAAAATAATGCCAGCAGCGAGAGTTATCCACCGCTTATTTCCTTCGACTCGACATTCAGTTATTGGAAACCATTCGTGTAGGCGTTCTGGTGCGCCAACAAATGCCCAAACTGTGTCAGCGTTGCACTCAACAAATGCATGTCTTCGAACTGTGCCCATGATGGTTATACCTTAATTAGTTCGCAGGTGTGGCTGCTAGTCGGTGAACTGGTCATAGTTTTATTGAATGCGCCAATTAATTGGTTTGAAGTTTGCTATCGCTAGTGCATCATTAATTTTCGTAAACGGCCGAGAACCAATGAATCCGTTATGTGCAGATAATGGTGACGGGTGTGCACTCTCGACAATCTGATGCTTGTCGGTATTGATCAATAGTCTTTTCTTTCTGGCCATCGCTCCCCATAATACGAAAACAACCAGGTGTGATTTGTTGTTAATGATGCGAATGACTTCATCGGTGAACGTTTCCCAACCAAAGCCTTGATGCGAACCAGCCTCACCAGCCCGAACTGTAAGCGTTGTGTTCAACATCAGCACACCTTGCTGCGCCCATTGCTCAAGGTTGCCTTGATTAGCGATCTTCGTGTTCGGAGTGAAATCTAAATCAGATTGCAGTTCTTTGAGAATATTTCTCAGTGATGGAGGTATTGCAACATCACTCTGCACAGAAAAACACAAACCATTTGCTTGATTAACTCCGTGATACGGATCTTGACCAAGAATTACTACACGCGTGTCTGCATGGCTAGTTAACTCAAAAGCTCTGAACACATTCTCATGTTGCGGATAGATAGTAAATAGTTTTCGTTCATCCGCAATAAATTTTTGCAGTTTCTTAAAATAAGGCTTTTCGAACTCAGGTTCTAGTAACGCTTTCCATTCAGCGTGCATCGCTAAATTTTTAGAAGCGTGAGCGCACGGCCCAAAGGTCTGGGAATACTGGTTTGAATAATGTTGAGGCAAGATATGCAGCGCCACTTGACCCACCCGTACCATGCTTTAAGCCAATCGTGCGCTCAACCATTTTGACATGGCGGTAGCGCCACTCTTGTAAGCCTTCGTCAATGTCTAGTAGGCGTTCAAGCAACATTGCTACTTGCGGGTCTTGACGATAAGCAATGGCGAGTGATTCTTGAACTTGGTCATTAGCAACATAACTCTCGGTGAAGTTTCGTTGCGTTATTTCATCAGGCATTTTGTGACCATGTTGCACGAGGTAAATAACAACTGAATCCCAAAGTGATCGGCGATTCATTGCGTCAACAACTCGCAATCTCGCTGCACTATTTGGCTCGAGATGATCGGCCATTGTTGCGTCTCGTCGCCCGAGCACAGCTTCTAGTTCGCGAAACTGCACCGATTGAAAACCGCTTGCAGCCTCAAGGCGATCGCGAAAAGAATTAAATTGCAGTGGCGTCATTGTTTCTAGAATGTCAACTTGACTGACAAGAACTTTAAAAATTGTGCGAATACGACCGAATACAGATAACGAAGCATGCGTCTCACCAGTTTCTAAGAGTGATTGAACCCAAGCGAGTTCGTGTAAAACGCATTTAAACCACAATTCATATGTCTGATGCACGATGATAAACAGCATTTCGTCATGTTCTGGACCATCTGATCGAGGTTTTTGTAACTCAAGCAATTGGTCAACACTTAAATACGAGGAATATGTAACAGCAGAACTAAATTTTTCAGAATTTTCTGCCGAATTCATATACGGTGAGCGTATGCCAAATGACATGACTTTGCGAAATACAGCCCAAGAGCTTGATGCAAAGGACACACTTGCCAAGTACCGCGATGAATTTCTGATTGCCGATTCGTCTTTGTGTTATCTAGATGGCAACTCACTTGGGCGCATGCCAACTGAAACTGTCAATGTTGTTGATCAATATTTGCGAACAGAGTGGGCGACGAAACTAGTTTCTGGCTGGGCTAATTGGATTGACGAAGCTCAGTTAGTAGGCGATTTAATCGGTCGTGCTTCTTTAGGTGCCGCTGCCGGCCAGATGTTATGCGTTGACACAACGAGTGTGAATTTTTATCAACTCTGCTGCGCCGCAGTTGATGCCAGATCTGATCGCAAAACAGTAATTACTGACACGGCAAACTTTCCAACTGATCGTTACATTTTGGAAGGCATCTGTAAACAACGCGGATTAAAACTTGTCGTGATCGACGACGACAGCGGCGAAGAATATATTTCGCCAGAGATGCTCACTGCTGTTTTAAACGATGACGTGGCGCTTGTTTCACTTTCAGTTATTCAGTATCGCTCCGGAGTTTTGCATGATGTCGCAAAGTTAACCCAACTTGCGCGCGACGCAGGCGCACTTTTCGTTTGGGATGCGAGCCACGCAGTTGGTGTTGTGCCAATGCAATACGACCGCGACAACATTGATCTTGCCGTCGGCTGCACATACAAGTACGGCAATTCTGGGCCAGGCTCACCAGCATGGCTGTATGTCTCGCACCGAATTCAAAGCGAGTTGCAAGTGCCGATTCAAGGTTGGTTTGCGCAGAACGATCAGTTTGCAATGGCGCAAGGCTTTGATCGCACTTCTGGAATGCGTGGATTTCAAGTCGCCAGCCCGAGCATTATCGGGATGCGTTGCGTGACCACTGCTTTTGAGATGATTGAGCGCGCGGGGTTGCCGGCGATTGCGCAAAAAGCCGCACAAGGTACCGAGTTGATGATGGCATTGCACGATGCTTGGCTCGCACCACTTGGGTTCTCGGTTGTGACACCGCGCGACTCAAAAAGACGCGGTGGTCATATTTCTGTGCGCCACCAAGATGCACAGAAAATTTCTGAAGCGATGCGAATTTTCGGAAATGTAATTGGTGACTTTCGCCAGCCGGACTGCATTAGGTTAGCGATTTCACCGTTACCAACTAGCTATGTTGAAGTTTTTGACGGTTTTGAACGAATACGTGATCTAGTTGCAACGAAAAAATATCTTGAGGTAGGTGAGGCGTCGACTCGAGTTACGTGATGTTGAAATTTAATCGTTTATTTAATTAGCCGCCGAATCGGCGATAAACACGCTCAGCAGGGCCTTGGCCAAAACGATTGTGCCACCAGTTAGCCCAGATAATTGCCAATACATAAACAGTGATGCTCATGATCATTGCTGTGTCTAAGCCAGTTGGTGTTACGAGTTTTAATTTGTTCACAACCGTATTGTAAATAAAAATATGGGCAAGATAAATTGTCAGAGTCATTTGGCCCGTGATCCTTGCGGTCTCAATAACTTGTGAATTCTCGTATCGCTCGCACAGAAAATGTAAAACTACAAACACCGCGATAACCACACCAATTGCTGATGAAACGTAGAGTATGCCTCGATCAAACGGCCGAGTTGAAGCGAGTTTTCGCCAACTTTGGTCGCTTTGACTTGATGAATCAGCAATTGAGCGCATCACGGCGTTCGCAAGATAAGAAAAACCGACTGCACAAACGCTGCCAATCAGAAGCCTGCGTCGAATGATCTTGAAAGTTGCGTAGTTACGACCGAGCAAAATACCGGTAATGAAAAACGCCAACCATGGGAAGAGTGGATGGGTGTAGTCAATAAAAATTCGAATCAGTAAATTTCGAGGCGAATCGGCTTCGACTGGTGAGAGCCATGTCGTGAAATTTCCGTTAAAAGTTTGTGCGAATCGCCACGACTCGACAGCCGCTGCGATCATTATCGAAAATATGCCAAGCAAAATCAATTTTTGTTTCGACCAATAAGCGATCACGCTTGCAGTTAAGAAAAATGCACCATAGTAAGGAAGAATTGTTCCAGGCCAAACCCAGTTGATGCAATAGCCGAGTGTAAACAAAAAAAATCCGCGTCGTGCGAGCCTCCACCGCGTTTCGGTTATCGCTTGCTCCGTGTTCGTTGTGCTTGTCATGAGTGAAACACCCATGCCCGCGACCATTACAAATCCAACCGGAAACGGATTAGCAAGTACACCATTAAATGGATGCCACCAGCGTTCATAGATTGAGGGCTCAGTAGTGCTTAGCGCGCCAGAGAAATTTAAGTAGCCGTGGTAGTTGAGCACGATGATTCCGAACAACGCAATCGTTCGCATCACATCCAAACTGACTATTCGAACATCGTTTTCACGAGTACTCGAGTCAAGCGACATCTTTAGATCCAAGAAATAATGTCTGGATACACACGTGTAAGAGGTTGTTGCACGTCAACGTTGTCGCCGACAAGCGGTAATTTGTCGCCCTTAGGGATAAACACCATTGAAGTGTGCATGTGTGATGGCTCAACAAGCGCAAGGCGCTGTTGGTTGAAATGAAACGGGCTTAATTCTGCGCCAACTAAATGAACGCCGTGACTTGTGCCGGCACCGATCATTGCGATCGTGCCATCTTGTGTGATTTTTACGTTTCGATATCCAGCGGTTTCACCCTGACCGATAGCCCGAATATCTAGCACATCGGCCATCAGGTGAGTCATCGATTTGTCGCCGAGCCAAAGTGCTGTACCGGATCGAACGCGAATTTTGTTTTTGACGAATTCTTGGCGCAGTTGTTTAATACCATTTGCGTCAACATGGCTAACAAACCACGCTAAGTCAGAAGATATTTGTAACATCCAATTTTTAATTTCAGCAAGATGGTCGCTTCGGTTTCCATCAAGTGGTGGGTGAATTGACCAGCCAACCTGAGTCAGCCCCGCATTTTTAAGCGCCGCTAAAACGTCTGTCAGCTCATCTTTGTTGGCACCGTAACGGTTCATACTCGAGCGAAGTTTTACGACTACCGAACCACGCCAAGAATTATTTTTTAAGTTTTCAATGTGGTGCAGTGAGCCAACTGTCAAGATTATGTTCGCCGGCAAAGACTCCGGCAGTTCGCGTCCTGCTGGGGTTAGAACGATCGCAACGCAATTCTTGGGCACATCATGTACTTCATAAACAGAACCAACTGCGATTTCACTAGAAAGTGTGGCCGCATGTTGAATCAATGTCGATCGTCCGAAACCGTATCCGTTGCCCTTGACAACTGGGACGAGATCACCAAAACTATTAGCAACTTCACGAAAATGACGCTTCCATGAAATTGAGTCAACGTTTAATCGCAGAGTCACTGCAACTAACTTTACAGCCGCTTATTAACTGAGTGGCTTTTACCGTTTAACCCTGTGTGAGATAGCGCGAAAAGCTTCAATAATTATCGTTACACCGAAGGCTCCGGCGAATGCAATCAAAAACGCTTTGGTGTGATTATCGGCAAAAGACTTTCCGCCGATGTAGCCAAGTAGTGATGCATAAAGCGACCACACACTTGCTGCCGCAACCACCCAACCGATAAACCATTCGCGTGGCTGACGAGTAACTCCACATGAAAGTGTAAGAACCGTTCGTCCACCAGGGATGAACCTTGCAGTGATCAATAACATTCCACCGCGTTCATGAATCTGGTCAACAATGTTTGCCATTTGTTTCGCACCGCGTTCTGTGCGCGTTCGTCGCTTGATCACCCAATCACTTGCTTCGCGTCCGATGAAGTAACTTAAGTTGTCGCCAACAAATGCACCACTGCCGGCGCAGAGAATAACTAGTGCAATAGAAAGTGAGCCACTACCCGCGCTCACGCCACCAATTATCACAAGTGTTTCGCTCGGAACAATCGGTAACACTGAGTCGAACACCGCAATCACAAAGATAATCAAATAGAACCATGGTGATGACGAAGATTCTTTTAGCCAATCAAAAAAAGTGTTGACAACTGTAAGCATTTAAAAACTCTAGCGAGAAACTATGTTGCTACTAGTTTGTTCAAACTAAATATCTGGTTCTTCGTGAGATTTCAAACGTCGCAAATTTGGTAAATGTTTGGCAATAATAAACGCCACCAGTGCCAACGTTGCCGCAATCTCCCAGTTTTCTGCTTTCTCCCACGAAATACCAAACGGAAGCGCAATTGAAATTGCCAAAGACGCAATTGAAGCTTTACGAGTTGCCTTGGTCAGAACGAACCATGAAGTAAACAAAACTAGGCTTGTCAGTGGAAACAACATAAACATTCCGCCGCCACCACAGGCAACACCTTTGCCGCCTTTAAATTTACTAGTCACAGGATATGAGTGGCCGAGAATTGCAGCGAATAAACATAAGTAAGATAAGGGACTTCTTTGTTCTGAATTAAAGTACCAATTAACCAACCAAGCCAGACCTACGGCGAGTGCAGCTTTGGCCATATCCATTAAGAACACGGCTAGTCCAGTTTTCCATCCGAGATTGCGAATCACATTGGATGCGCCCGGGTTGCCAGAGCCAACAGTTGTGATGTCAAGATTTTTTCGACCTGCAACGATCGCCGCACTCGGAAACGTGCCAAAAAAATATGAAATAGCTATGACAACAATTGCGATCAGAATTTCCATTTAATACCCCTGAATTATTGTAATCAAGTTGATTTTGTATGACTAGTCAGAGAGCTATCGACACGTTGGATCATCTGGCGGAACAACGCCAACCGTCTTTTGCAGGACGGTTGAATTCGGAATAGTTGTTGTCGGCGTTGTCGGAGTCGTGGTTGTTTCTGAAATCGCGAGAGTCGTTGTCGTGGCAATTGCGATTCTTTGTGCCACAAGAACAAAAGTTGGCTTGTTTGTTGTACGAATCGACGCTTTTTGAGCAGTCAATGGTGCTCGGCCTTGAAAGATCTCAAGAACTTGTTTCATAGATTCAGATTTAATTTGTGGAATCAAAACTGAAAGTTCGCCGATGCGTTTTGGATAAGAGTCGATCGTATATGTAGCCACCGTTCGGGTATTCAGATCTCGCATCGCTTGAGCCAGGTCTAACATTCCTCGAGGTGTGAGCTGATCGTCAGTGATCACGTTTTTCAAAGCAGCGTTTAGCAAGTTGTTAGCAACCCCAATGTTTGACGAACCTTTATCAAGTGCTCGTTGCATAGAGCGACGCAAGAAATCTTGTTGCCGACTAATTCGACCAAGATCGCCTGTTGGGTCTTCTAACCATTTTTGTTTGGTTGTGTCAAAATATCTATAGCCCGATCGTGAGCGAACGTATGCCAATGCACGGTCGCCATCAAAATTTATACATCCTGGTGTAGTGACACTGAAACCAGTTTTCTTGTCATGCGTCGGATACAGAAATGGAACTTTGACGCCATCAACTGCTGTCACAATCTCTTTAAACGCACAAAAATTAACATTTACATAATGATCAACCTGAATGCCGAAACTCTTTTCGATGGTGTCAACCAAACGATTTGGGTCAGTGCTCTTAAATGCAGAGTTGATTCGGTTTTGTCGAGTTGTACCAGCGATATTTACCCACAGGTCTCTAGGAAACGAGAGAATCGCTGCACGCTTTGAACTCGGGTCAATACGAATAATCATGATTGTGTCGCTGCGTTCGCCAAGACTTGTGCGGTCGCCGATTCCGCCCGTAGTTTTACTCTTGGCGTCGGCGCATGAGCCGTTGTCTGAACCGGTTAATAAAAAGTTTTTTGCGTCAAGACTTTTTTGATCGAGAGCTACATCTGAATTAGTTTGCGAATCATTTGCGCTTAGCGTTTGGTTGTCTGGGTTCTCCTGAGAATTGTTCAAGGTAACAATTAGTCGTTGATTAACACGACCATTAACCCATAGCATTCCGAATCCAGAAAATATCAACAATGTAACGACGAATATATTTAGTGACAGTACGAAATAATGCGATTTCGGTCTTGGCCCAAATTTTGGTTTTGATATCAACCGACGCAACATGCAATATTTAGGTTAGTGGAGTAGCAAGAGTTACCTGCGCGACGATATCTTGCGTGGTTGTCTGCGAAGTAGAAGTCACAAAATTTATTTCCTGCAAAGCACCAGCGTTGCGTAAGTCAAGAATATTTGCTTCTAATAGATCAATTGTTGCAGTCGGTGCCGTAATGACGAGTTGCGAAACTTCGGCACGCTGCGAAACCTTTGCTTCAGTTTTGGCACGCCGCACCGCGGCAAGCACAACGCAAGTTGCGTCAAGAAGAGAAGTTGCATCATCTGAAGCAACAAAATCGGCAAGAGTCTCTTGAGTAGTTGGCCAGTTTGCCAAGTGAATTGAACCCGACATCCACCATGACCAAACTTCTTCTGTGGCAAACGGCAACATCGGTGCAAGCAACCGCTGCAGAATACTGAGTGCTCGGTGCAAAGAACTGCGCGCCGAAGACGAATCTTGACCAGGGCTGTATGCGCGTGTTTTTACCAATTCGACATAGTCGTCACAAAACCACCAGAAAAATGCTTCTGTTCGTTCGAGCGCTCGGGCGTAATCAAATTGTTCGAGTGCGAGTGTGGCTTCATCTACAACTGCAGCCAAGCGAGTGAGCATTGCGTGATCAATCAAATCAGTCGGCTTTGAATCAACAGTTAGCTCTCCAGCGCCGAGAACAAATTTCGTCAGGTTCAGAAGCTTGGTTGCTAATTTGCGTCCGACTTTCATTTGCTCTTCGCTAAATGTTGTGTCAACACCAGGTCGTGCGCACGCAGCCCAATATCGCACGGCGTCACTGCCGTATTGATCAAACAAATCTGAAGGTGTTACAACGTTGCCTTTTGATTTCGACATCTTTTTACGATCAGGGTCGAGAATCCAGCCAGACAACGCGGCGTTCTTCCATGGTGCTTGATCGTGTTCGAAGTTCGAACGAACCATTGTGGCAAACAACCATGTGCGAATAATGTCGTGACCTTGTGGTCGAACATCCATCGGAAAAATTCTCGTGAACAAATCTTGATCATCTATCCACCTACCTGCAATCTGCGGAGTCAGTGAAGAAGTTGCCCAAGTATCCATGATGTCTGGGTCACCAACAAATCCGTTGGCTTGCCCGCGTTGATCGGCGACAAAACCATTTGGCAAATCCGTACTCGGGTCAATTGGTAATTGATCTTTAGTTGGCACGAGTGGATTGTCATAAATGATTTCACCTTGTGCATCAAGGCGATACCAAAGCGGTATCGGCACACCAAAATATCTCTGACGGCTGACGAGCCAGTCGCCGTTTAAACCGCCGACCCAGTTTGCATAACGGTGTTGCATGAAATCTGGATGCCAAGTGAGTTCGTCACCGCGCGCAAGTAACTTTTCGCGAAGCGCTTGATCGCGACCACCATTACGGATGTACCACTGGCGACTTGTGACAATCTCAAGTGGCCGATCGCCTTTTTCATAAAACTTAACCGCGTGGGTAATCGCTCGTGGCTCATCGATGAGTTCGCCAGTTTCACGCAATATCTCAACGGTCAATGTTTGCGCTTGCTTTACAGTTTTGCCGGCAAGTCGTGCATATTGCAGTTTTGCCTTATCGGACATTATTGCTGGAGCATCTGCAACGAATCGTCCGTCGCGTCCGATTGTTGGGCGAGTGTTGAGATTTAATTCGCGCCACCAAATCACATCCGTTAGGTCTCCGAATGTGCAAACCATTGCAATGCCCGAGCCTTTATCTTGTTGCGCAAGAGGGTGAGCAAAAACCGGCACTTCAACATTAAAGATTGGAGTGTGTGCAACTTTGCCAAACAGATGTTTGTATCGCGCATCATCAGGGTGTGCGACGAGTCCGACGCAGGCCGCAATTAATTCAGGTCGAGTTGTTTCAACTACAAACTCGCTGCGACTTTCGTCTGGCACATGAAATTTTAATTTATGAAATGCGCCAGGCCGTTCGCGATCTTCAAGCTCTGCTTGCGCAACCGCCGTGCCGAAGTCAACATCCCAAAGTGTTGGTGCCTCTTGCGTGTAAGCCTCACCACGTTCAAGATTTTTCAAGAATGCGTTTTGCGCAGTACGCCGAGCATGTTCGCTGATCGTTGTGTAGAGCAAACTCCAGTCAACCGATAGTCCGAGGCGACGAAATAAATCTTCAAAAACTTTTTCATCTTGCGCAGTCAGTTCATCACAAAGTTCAATAAAGTTTGGTCGCGAAATTGGTATTGCGCGCGAATCTTTTGGCGGGTCACCGCGAAACGGTGGTTCAAAATTCTCAACGTAACTTAGAGACGGGTCACATGAAACGCCGTAGTAATTTTGTACGCGACGTTCTGTCGGCAGACCATTGTCATCCCAACCCATTGGATAAAAAACAGATTTGCCGCGCATTCGCCAAAAGCGAGCCAGCGTGTCTGTATGCGTGTAAGAAAAAACATGGCCCATGTGTAACGAACCGCTAACTGTGGGTGGCGGCGTATCAATTGAAAAAATATCTTTGCGTTCTGCTGTGCGATCAAAACGATAAATGCCGTCGCGCTCCCACTGTTCAACGAGTCGAGAGTCAACCCCATCCATTGTTGGCTTCTCGGGTACGCGTGACATGACGAAATAACGGTACTCGCCTATCCTTAATATCTGTGCTGAATTTATACGACTCCGCAACCTCAAAAATTCGCTTGCTTGAGCAACGCAAGCCTGGCGAATTGAGCATTTATCTTTGCGGGCCAACGGTTTATGGGCCTCCTCATATCGGCCACGGGCGAGCCACGCTTGTCTACGATATTTTGCGCCGGTATCTCGAGTGGACAGGTATCAAAGTTCGGCTTGTTTCAAATATCACAGATATCGACGACAAGATTATTAATCGCGCCGAACGCGAAAAGCGCCCGTGGTTAGATATTGCTCAAAAATGTGAAACGGTATGGTTTGAATCGATGGCGAGACTTGGTGTGTTGCACCCCACCGATGTGCCGCGTGCAACCGAATATGTGGATCAAATAGTTGGGCTGATCGCCGAACTCGTGGCAAAAGATGCGGCATACACAACAGATGACGGCATATATATGAGTACCAGTGTTGTCAAAGATTATGGTTTGCTTGCGCAACAAAACATTGACGAGATGCTTGCTGGCGGCGGCGATCGCAATGTTTTTGGCGCCGATCAGAAAAAGCATCCTGCAGATTTCGTGCTGTGGAAGTTTTCTAAACCTGGCGAGCCGGCCTGGCCATCCCCGTGGGGCGAAGGTCGACCAGGTTGGCACAGCGAGTGTGTCGTGATGTCGCTCGAGTTGCTCGGCGAAGGTTTTGATTTGCATTGCGGTGGTGCAGATTTGCGATTTCCACATCATGAGAACGAGCGCGCGCAAGCTGTAGCGCTCGGCAAAGATTTTGCACATCATTGGATGCACAACGGTTTTGTTGTTGACACCGAAGGTGAGAAAATGTCCAAGAGTTTGGGCAATGTCACTAATCTGCCAGACCTGCTGGATCGTTATGATGCGCGCGCATATCGAATGTTGTTGCTACAAACGCATTATCGTTCGCCAGTAAAAGTTGGTCTTGACAATATTGATGCGTCGGTAAATGCTCTTGCTGGTGTTGATTCGTTCGCTGCGCGAACTAATTCGCTAAGTGGATTGTCTGACGATGCGACGCTCACGGCATTTCGTGCAGCGATGGATGACGACTTAAACACACCAGTTGCAGTCGGTGTGATGTTTGATGCAATTCGTCGCGCGAATGTTGCTGTTGATTCGGGTGACACAAAAACTGCCGGAGCGCTTTCCTTGGCCGTGCGCGAAATCTGCATTGCATTCGGTTTGCAACTTAACGCGGCTGACGTTGTTGATGCTGATTCACAAGCCAAAGCTGTGGCGCTTGATGCTGCTCGCGCCGCAAAAGATTTTGCTAAAGCCGATGCGATCCGCAACGAACTACAAACACTTGGCTGGCTAGTTGAAACGACTAAAGCCGGCACAACTCTGCGCCGCGCCTGACTGTTGCACGAACCACGCCGCGCTATGAGTCACTCATGAGCGTAGAATTAAGTTGTGACTTTGCCACTTGCGCCAGTTGATCAGATGCATCTTGAAGGCTTGGCGATCAAGCGCGAGCAACTGCGTCGTGAAAATCCGCAGGCAGATGAAATTCAGATTCAAAAACTATTGGTTAAGTGGCTGCACGATCGACCACTTGATGCTCCGGGGCGCGTCAGGGCACTGTGAGTCTCATTGCCACAGCGTCAGAAGTTTTGACGAGGTTGAGTGGCAACGGGCACATGATGCGGTGCGACTAGTCGTTGAGCGCGGTTACTCGCGTGACCGTGACCTCGAGTCTGATCTTGAGAAGTTGCGCCGCGCATAATGTTTTCACATGTTTCCGCTTGTTAGTTGCAACTGCTACGCAGATAACTTATAGCCATGGCCGATTTTTCACTTGCTCTAAATGATGACCAACTTCAAATCAAAAACTGGATTCACGAATTCGCAGTCGATGTAATTCGCCCGGTAGCGCACGAATGGGATGAACGCGAAGAGTTTCCGTGGCCGGTAGTTAAAGAAGCCGCAAAGATCGGGCTCTATGGCATTGATTTCATCATGAACGCAATGGCTGATCCAACTGGTTTGACATTGGTTGTAGCGATTGAAGAAATCTTTTGGGGCGATGCTGGTATTGGCATGGCGATCATGGGTTCTGGTCTCGCAGCAGCAGGTATCGCCGGCAATGGCACACCAGAACAAATGATTGAGTGGGTGCCGCAGTGTTACGGAACCGCTGATGATGTAAAACTTGGTGCGTTTTGTGTGAGCGAACCAGACGCGGGCAGTGATGTTTCAAACTTGCGCACGCGCGCCGTATATGACGAAGCAAATGATGAATGGATACTTAACGGTACAAAGGCATGGATCACAAACGGCGGAATCGCCGATGTGCACGTTGTAGTCGCCGCAGTTGATCCAGAACTTAAAGGTCGTGGCCAAGCGAGTTTTATCGTGCCACCAAAAACTAAAGGTCTTTCGCAGGGTCAAAAATATTTGAAGCACGGCATTCGTGCCAGTCACACCGCCGAAGTTGTGCTCGAAGATGTTCGCATCCCAGGTCGCTGCCTTCTTGGTGGTAAAGAAAAACTTGACGCCAAACTCGCGCGCTATCGAGAAGGCACGTCAAGCGGCAAGCAACCGGCGATGGCAACCTTCGAAGCAACACGACCAGCCGTTGGTGCTCAAGCACTTGGTGTTGCACGCGCCGCATACGAGTTTGCACTTGACTATGCCAAAGAGCGCAAGGCATTCGGTAAGCCGATCATCATGCATCAGGCAATCGCATTCAAACTTGCCAACATGATTACCGAAATTGATGCAGCGCGTTTGCTTATTTGGCGAGCGTCATGGCTTGCTAAAAACGGCGGCTATAAAAACGCCGAAGGTTCGCAGAGCAAGTACTACGCATCAGAGATGGCAGTCAAAGTTACTGAAGACGCAATTCAAATTCTTGGTGGCTACGGCTATACGCGTGAATACCCAGTAGAGCGCTGGCACCGTGACGCCAAGATTCACACCATCTTTGAGGGCACCTCAGAGATCCAACAATTAGTTATTGCCCGTGCAATCTCCGGCCTGCGCGTCGAATAAAAACCTTGTTCTTGTCCTGAAGGTTCGGTAAAAGGTTTGCTGACAGCTGTTATCGAAGAAGCATCGATCATGGCAGATGAGATTGCTCTTGAAGGCGGGTTGCAATATCTCGCGATCACACGTGTTGGCGTTGCGTTCGCATACGTTGGTATTGGCTCCACTTTCTATCGCTTACGCGTTTTTCGCTCCTGAGTCATCTTTTTCGTTGTTGCCAAGGTTTGCAACACGAGACGCAGGTGTCTTTAGCAAGAGCATGGCAAGACCAGCGGCAACAACTGAAGCAAGAAGAATGGCAAGCTTGGCATTTTCTTGTTGAATTGGGTCAGTGAGTGCCAATTTCGTGATGAAAATTGCCACGGTAAATCCAATTCCAGCAGCCATACCCACTCCCACAATTTGTCTCGTTGTAGAGCCTTCGGGGCTATCTGATATTCCAGATCGCACTGCTGCGCGAGTAGCTATTACGACTCCTAGCGGCTTGCCCACCAGAAGCCCAAAGAACACTCCCCATGTGACTGCAGAGCCAGCCGCATCACGCAAGCCGTTGAGTGAAATATGAATGCCACTATTAGCGAGAGCAAATATGGGAACAATGAGAAAACTTGTCCATGGATGCAATACGTGCTGCAGCCACTCAACCACAGACACCGATTCTTTTGCTTTGCTGCTCGGGGATCCGGAGTCCACACTTGCTGAAGGATCTGATAACTCTTCGATATCGACGAGCTCTGTTTGCTTTCGAACAACGGAGGGTGTCAACAAGCCCATCACCACGCCAGCAAGCGTGGGGTGCACACCACCTTGGTAGAGCCCCAGCCAAATAGCTACCCCTACAGCTACATACAGCAGGACTGATTGCATGCCTAATCGACGAGCAACCACAACAGCGCTCACACCGATTATTGAAACTAATAACCACCCGAAAGAAACACCCGTTGAATAGACGGCGGCGATAATGATGATTGCTCCGATGTCGTCGACGATGGCAAGACCAAGTAAAAAAGCACGCAACGAAGCTGGAAGCTTCTTTCCCATTACTGAAATCACCCCTACCGCCAAGGCAATATCGGTAGCTACAGGAATAGCCCAACCACGTGGTGCACTTGACCCAGCGATTGCAAGATAGATCAGTGCAGGAATGAGCATTCCTCCCAAGGCAGCAAAACCAGGAAGTAACGCTGCACGGCGTTCAGAGAGATGACCATCGGAGACTTCGCGTTTAATTTCTAAACCTACGACAAAGAAAAAAATTGTCATGAGCCCGTCGTTCACCCAATGCCGGAGATCTAAGTCAAGTGAGTGCCCCGCAATTGTTAGCGCAATGCGACTGTTCCACAAACTTTCGTAGGAAGCCGACCAAGGAGAGTTCGCCCATAAAAGCGCAAAGATTGCTCCGAACGAGAGCAATACTGCACCGGCAGATTCTGTGTGCAAGAAATCTCGCAGAGGCGCCAACGCGCGAACTTTTTGCGAATCATGAGTTTGTGCTTGGCGGTTCATCGGGCTTCCAGTTTCCGTCGACCAGGCTTCCCGACACACCAAATTTCACATTTTTAGGTACCAACAAATCTACCTTGCCTGCACAACACTTCAGTCCTTACTCTGTGCATAGGGTTCGATTCCCCAGTTCCGGTTGTTTCCCAAACAGTTGGGTGCTTTTTTACTAACGCCCCTAACCAATTCAGCAAATGTGGTTATTTATCGACGGTTGGCGTACAGGTCCGGCAGTAACTGTGTCACCTTGGCACAGTAAAACTTGCGAGAGCCATGTCTGTAACGCGATGCAAGCACGTTGCAAAAAACACACCATATTCGAAGGCACCTCTGAGATTCAACAATTAGTAATTGCTCGCGCAATCTCCGGCATGCGCGTCGAATAAAAACTGTTTCATGGGGCTATTTCGTGGCAGGCCCCGTAGTTTGGTGCTTGCCTAGTCCGTACCGTGGAGAGCCATATGTCGATTCGCCCTAACGCTGCATTTTCGATCGCTCTTGATTGTCAACTCGACAATGTGCCCGGCACACTTGGGCGGTTGTGTGCCGCCATTGGCGAGGCAGGCGGAAACATTGGGGCCCTTGATGGTTTTGATGTTCGTGGTCCGGTGCTGCGTCGAAGTCTTGTTGTGCATTGTCGAAATGAAGAGCATCAAAATGCAGTTGTCGCTGCGGTACAAAAACTAGATGGAATAACAGTTGTTGATTGGTGGGACCGAACTTTTCGAATGCATGAGGCCGGAAAGATTGAAGTCATCAGCACGGCGCCAGTCAACGATCGCGATGATTTGTCAATGGCATACACGCCGGGTGTTGCTCGTGTTTGTACTGCAATTGAAAACGATCCATTGCTCTCGCATAAGTACACCATTCGAAAAAACACGGTCGCAATTGTTAGCAATGGAACAGCGGTGCTCGGACTTGGCGACATCGGCCCAGAGGGCGCAATGCCTGTCATGGAAGGCAAGGCGCTTCTGTTTAAAGAGTTCGGTGGAATCAATGGTTTTCCAATTTGTATAAATGCTCGCACTGCTGATGAAGTTGTTGATTTCGTGCAACGCATTGCGCCAACATTTGGTGGAATTAATTTGGAAGATATAAAAGCACCCGAGTGTTTCGAAATTGAAGAACGGCTGCGAGCGAGTCTTGACATTCCTGTGTTTCACGACGACCAACATGGCACAGCAGTGGTGGCATTGGCGGCGTTGTGGAATTCTCTGAAAATCACTGGCAAGAAAATTGAAGATCTCACGGTTGTCATCGCTGGCGTTGGTGCTGCAGGTGTTGCGATTGGCAAGATTCTGCTCAATGCCGGCATCGGCGATGTCATTGGTTGTGACCGCGTGGGTGCGATTTATACAGGTCGAGGCGAAATGAACTCTGCAAAAGAATGGTTTGCATTAAACACAAATTCTTCGCGAAAAATGGGATCGATTAGTGACGTCATGAAAGGCGCGGATGTTTTTGTTGGGGTTAGCGGACCAGATCTCATTACTGCAGCCGATGTGCGATCGATGGCAAAGAACCCAATTGTGTTTGCAATGGCTAACCCAAACCCAGAAATTCGTCCAGAGCAGGTCGATGGCCTTGCTGCCGTCATGGCAACGGGTCGCAGTGACTATCCGAATCAAATCAATAACGTGCTTGCATTCCCCGGCATCTTTCGTGGTGCACTTGATGCAAATGCAACAGACATCACCGAGGGTATGAAATTAGCGGCCGCAATCGCCATTGCCGAGTCGGTAACCGATGCCCAATTGTCGCCAGATTTTGTGGTGCCATCAGTGTTTGACAGGACTATTGTTCAACGTGTTGCGCCAGCGGTCGCCGCCGCGGCTGTAAAAGACGGTGTCATCCGCAAGTCTTAGAACAAATTTTTTAATACTCGGGCTAGTCGGTCTGCTCGGCGCTGTGAACCGAAATGCGTGTGATAGTCGACATGCTGCACCAATAAATATCACCGTGAGGCCCGACGGCAGGAAATACAGCTGACTGAATCGGACTTGTTGTTGAAATTCGTGCCACCTCGTCGCCCGTCGTAATGTCAAGCACGACAACTTGTTCGCAACCTAGTTCGGGTCGATAATCTGCAGTCACAATTTGTCCTGCCTTCGGCGACAGCAACATATGACTAGCGTGATTCTGCTCACGGCTCCAGCGAAGCGTGACAGAATCTTCGTCATAGTCAAAGCCACTGATCACACCGTTTCCGCTATCGAAACCGACCACGATTTGGCGCTTGGTGTCAACAACTGGAGGATTGGCAATGATCCCGTTTGGCAATCCGCAAATCTCAGCGAGCGTTACCTTTCCCGATTTTTTATTGACGCGTACGAGATGCAATGGTGCTGACGAAATACCAACACCACGAAACGAACCATTGAAGAGTTGTGTGCCTTCGCCATTATCCAAGAACCATGCGTCATTCTCGGTGATGACTGCATCCCAACCGAATGTTTGACCTTCGAGTGTTCGGTAGCGAGCGTTAAACGTTTGGTCAACGCTTAATTTTTCGTCACGCCAGAACACACGTATCAGCGAATAATCGCCGACAACGTATAGATCGTTTCCGTCTGCAGAGAGTCGAGCAATCGAGGGTTCGGCAAGTTCAAGTCGTTCAATGATCTGCAAATCTTCAGAATCAAGAATTAGTAACTCGGTTGGGCTCATCGGCGTGCCGTTGGGTTGACCGGGTAATGCTCCCGAGAAATCTTTGGTTGCTAAATGTCCACTCGGCAAAATCACGAAACTGTTGTACGGGCGAACACGGGGCAACTCAATAGAGGCAATGACTTTCAGATCTGTTGACAAGCGATGCGCATGGTTACCAAACACCACATAGAGCGAACCGTTGGCGTGCGCCGCAATTCCGCCTGGCCACATTGGGCCACCAGCTAATTTTTCAGATTCGGTTATGACCTCAAGCGTCACTGAATTAATTTTTTCAACCCACGAGACGACAACTGGCCCAGGCATAAACCGCTGGAGAAAAAGTTCATCATTGGGTCCGACGACAGCCATGGTGACGGCGATGGTCTCGCGCGAAATCAGATCAAGTTTGCTTTCAGACAAAATTTTTGGGATGAGCGCATTGCTAGCAATCTGAAGACGCTTCGGACCACCATCTTCGCCCGACCACGAACTATTCCAATATCCGCTCATGCGCAAACTCTAGATCAATGGATTGAGAATCGTCGGCGTGACAAAGGCGAGTGAATCAAATAACTTTCAAGTTTTAGCTAATTAATTTTTCGCCTAGTCTCGTCACGTGGCCACTACATATGAACTTGCACTTGAAAAAACCAAAAACGGAACTAAGCCCGAGGTAGCCGCCGCTGAACTTGTTGCGTTGATGACGCTTGATGAAAAGATTCATTGCTTAGACGGCGGAGTTCCATTTTGGGTGGGCATTAAAGATATAACAACGGGTGGTTATCACAGTCGTCCGTTTAGGGCCGCAAAAGTTGAGCGACTGGGCATACCTGGTTTCCATTTTTCTGATGGACCTCGCGGTCTCGTAGTTGGCGAAGCAACCGCGTTTCCAGTTTCGATGGCGCGCGGCGCAACTTTTGACCCAGAACTAGAAGTGCGAGTTGGCGACGCCATCGGCAAAGAACTTCGCGCAATTGGTGCAGACCTCTACGGCGGAATATGCGTGAACTTGTTGCGACATCCAGCATGGGGGCGAGCACAAGAAACTTATGGCGAAGACCCGCATCATGTTGGTGAAATGGGCGCAAGTCTTACTCGTGGCGCGCAACGTCATGTGATGGCAACACTGAAACACTTCGCACTCAACTCAATGGAGAATGCAAGATTCGGAGTAGATGTAAAAGTCGACGAACGTGCACTGCACGAGGTGTATCTGCCTCACTTCAAACGAATTATTGACGAAGGCGTCGCTTGTGTAATGACGGCATATAACTCGGTGAACGGCGAGTGGTGTAGCCAGAACAATATTTTGCTTGCAGATATTTTGCGCCATGAATGGGGCTTTGCAGGTTTCGTTATTTCGGATTGGATTTTTGGAGTGCACGATGGTGTGCAGTCGCTACACGCTGGGCTTGATGTTGAAATGCCTTATCGGATGATTAGAAATGCGCCAATTGTTGCCGCGCTATCAGACGGTCTCGTCACCGAAGAACTTGTCGCCAGTGCAGTTACGCGCACTTTGACAACAATGCTGAAGTTTGGAGTTGGCAAGTTACCAGTCAGTGATCGTTCTGTTTTGCTGTGCAGTGAACACGTGCTTCTTAGTCAAGAAGTCGCCGAGAAGTCAATGGTGTTGTTAAAGAACGAAAGTGTTGATGGCGCAAGTTTGCTGCCCCTGAATCTGAAAAAAAGTTCAAAAATCGCCATCGTTGGCCGCCTTGCCGGAGTGCGCAACATCGGCGACGGCGGCAGCAGTGATGTGATGGCACCAAATGTTGTGACCCCATTACAAGGTATTCGTGAACATTTCGCCAACTGCGAAATCGTTTACAACTCGCAGGCAACTCTTGAAAGTCAAGTGCAACAAGCCAAGCAGTCTGACTTAGCAATTGTTGTCGTTGGCTACACAAGAGAAGAAGAAGGTGAATTTATTGGTGACTCGCCTGACACTGTTTCGATGGCTGCGCTGATTCCGAGACAAGATGATCCAGACTTAGCGCGTGAGTACAAAAACTACATGATTGAAAATCATCACTATGCACCTGATGAATTGCGGATCAAATCGCGAAACGGCACGTTCTCAATTGGCGGCGATAGAGAGTCACTTCGTTTGTTAGATGCTGATGTTCAATTGATTCACGCTGTTGCAAAAGTACAACCGCGAACCATAGTCGTGATTGTCGCGGGTAGCGCAGTTGTGTTGTCAGAGTGGATCAACGAAGTGCCGGCAGTTCTCATGGGTTGGTACAGCGGAAGCAATGGCGGTCATGCTCTTGCCAATATTTTGTCAGGTGCAGTAAATCCGTCTGGGCATTTGCCGTTTGTGATTCCGTATGACGAATCGCATCTACCATTTTTTGATCGCGACGCCAAAAGTATCACTTACGATTATTGGCACGGACAATGGAAACTCGATCGCGATGGCAACAAGCCGATGTTTCCGTTTGGATTTGGGTGGAGTTACACGAACTTTTCTTTTTCAAACGCTGAAATTGAAGTTTCTGAAACGGTGAAGTTTCGCTGTGCGGTACTCAACACAGGGTCACGCGACGGCGCGACAGTCGTGCAAATTTATGCAGGTCGCAACAACTCAGCGGTTGAGCGCCCGAAGCGAAGGCTGGTTGCGTTTAAACGCGTTGAAGTTCGTGCAGGTGAAACAGTGCATGTTGAATGTACGGCGCCGTTTCAAAACTTTGCTACACGCAATATTGAAAATCACAGTTGGTTCGTTGAACAAGGATTATGGAACTGCGAAATCGGTCAGTTCTCGGGTGACCCAGAATCTTTGCCTGTTGCGCTCACGATTCGCCAGCGAATCGAGTTATGACGATATTAATTTTTTACCCTCACTGGATTGCCGCAATGCTTAAGCGCAAATTCGATTGCTTCTGGAGTTATAAACTCAACAGCAACATTGAGAGCGTTAAATGGCTCCTCACACTTCGCGCAAACAATTTTCGGATGTGATTGATTGCCACATATCGAGTGCCAGTAGCGCTGTGGCTTTATTTGGTATTTAACTTTTTTGAAAACTCCTAGTTCGATCAAACCGTTAAGGCGCTGGTGCAAGATTGATCGACTTATGTTGGTCGGCTTTTGAAAATCTTCATATCGTCTAGCACCCATCAGTGATTGCATAATGATCGTCAAATTCCAATGGTCGCCAAAAGTTGTGATAGATCGGGCCACTGACGATGGCCACTGCGAGACATCTACTTTTTTCAATTGTTTATCCTCGCAATTGAACTTTTAAAATAACTGACTTTTAGCCCTGACTTTTAGCCCTGACT
>CALACK010000026.1 GCA_937890395.1 uncultured Acidimicrobiaceae bacterium
GGCACGAACAGTATTTCCAGCCAAGTGCCAAATTTTGCGTGGCTTGATGCCACCGATGTCGCGCGCGATGGCCTGCGCGCCGTGACCCGTGGCAAAGCGCTTTGCATCCCCGGTGCCCTATACAAAGGCGTCTCAGCCTTTTCGAATTCGTCCCCACGCGGCCTCGTTCGCCGCATAACTTCACTACCCTCCCGCCGCCACTAAATACGCGCTCACCATCTGTGGCATCAGCCTCGCCAGCGTGCGAAAGGCGCTCAATCGCTGACGCTTTGCACAGATTTACCACATTGACTTTCGCATCACGCCTGTTCGGCGGCCGACCAGAAGCCCTGAATATGGCGTTGAATCGCCGCGTCTTTCAAGCATCGATGATGACACGGAAGTTCAACGACAAACGAAGTCGAAGAAGGATTTGTTGCAGTTAGGTATTGCGTTGCATTTCCTGAACAATCAGAGAGGCCGCAGAAATCGTTTGTAATTTGAAGTGACAGTATCCGCCTGTATGCACGAACCGCTCGTGGTTTAGCAACTCCGTTGGATGGAAGCACCAAAACATCACCTTCAGAGTGGTAGAACACCACCAGTCGCGGGCTGGTTTCTGCGAAGAATCTCATCAGGGCTCGTGTTTCTGGTTCAGAACCAGGTCGCTTCCCCGAGCAGTATTTCGACGGACAGATCTGTTTTCGCCAGAGTTTTGGAAAATTGCGGTTGAGGTCAACCCCGTTCGCGTTCTGTCGCGTGTTGGCTCTATTGCCATCGGGGTTTGCACTGTCGATCACCCAGAGGTCGTACTTTGGGGAAACGGGTTGGAGTTGCAGTTCACGCACGATTTGAATGCCAGTTTTTTCATGTCCGTGAATCGATCCGACGACAACCACCACTTTCCCCCCGGGAGTGCCAAATCGCTTCGCTATGAGTGGCTCATTGTTCACTGAATATCCAATGACCCGCACTTCAATTAGTACTTGTGACTCAGCAGAAACGCCGCTGGCAGGGAGCACCACAAAGCCAAAGATGCTTGCTAGCACCAGTGCTCTCATTTTGTGTAGGGGCTATATCTTTTGACACAATCGCTGGCGCCGACGCTGAGCTGGTATTTAACGGTGATCGGCTTGCTAACTGCGCTGACCGTCCAACTTGGGTTTTGTGCTGATTTTGAATTTGTTACGATCGCAACAAGCGTCCATGCATCCAACAATTCGATGACGCACCCGTCTGCGTTTCTATTCTTTAATTGAAGCGAGCCTTTTCCACGTTTTGAGATCTGGAAAAGATCCCCTTCTCTACCATCTTCTGAGCCGCCAAACATGAAATTTACGTAAGACCAACCATTCTTCATAGACCGCTTATCGATTGGAGCAATCAACTCGGCGTGGATGTATTTTTTGGCGGGGGTTACGGCAACGCTTATTGTGCATGAAGTCGTCGCGTCGGTAATAACAATTATTTGAGAATCCACTGCGCAGTCGCCCTCGGCGACAGCAGTTATCTTCATGCCGCCGGTCGAAATTGCATTGACTGGCTGGGTCACCCAAGGGGTGCTCGCAGCGATTATCAGAGAGATAACCAGAACTTGCTTTTTCATTTGAGCCTCCGAGTGTTGTAGTCACTTCGTCGGATCAGATAACGATTCGTAGATCAAAACGTGACGTAGAAGTGCGAAGTTTTATAAAACTTTGCAGAATTCATGTTTGACCGTGTCACATTCGGGTGAATTGCTCGTTACATGGGCAAAAGGTGGTACAACTCATGAAACTTGTCAACAAGACCGTGGTTATTTCGACAGTATTAGCAATATTCTTTTCTCTGAACGGAACTTTTGCCCATGCCCAGGCGGGTGCGAATTGTCCTAGGGCGGGTCAGACGCGCACGATCAAAGGTGTGTCGTATATCTGTACTGCCAAGACAAGTGTCAAGAAAGGCGCAAAGGCGAGGGCCGTTTGGGTCGTATCGGCCATACCTGCGACAACTAGTTCGACAACAACTACCGTCAAGGTAACATGTGCACAAGGTGGGGTGTGTGCCGTCGGTGATAGTGGGCCTGGTGGCGGAATCGTTTTCTATGTTGCGCCTGCGCCTTTCACTCAAATCGGGGCAAAAGATTCAATGTGTACGACCTCATGCAAATATTTGGAGGCGGCACCGAGCACTTGGAGCAATGCTGCTTTCGACCCAAAAATTTCGTGGGTCAGTGATTACACGACTAATTTCGCCAACAATTGGTGGACCGCGGTTAGTGGTGCTGATGGCGTAGTGGTTGGTACTGGCTATCAAAACTCACTCGACATCGTTGCTCAAGCAGGAAATATTGCGGCTTCGTCGGCAGCGGTTGCATCGCGCGCTTATGCCGGCGGTGGCAAAACAGATTGGTTTCTTGGATCGCGAGATGAATTGAATGAGTTGTGCAAATATGCGCGAAAAACTGGTCAGGCGTCTGGTGGTGCGACAGTATGTGCGGGCGGAGGGAGTCCAAGTGCACGCGGGTTTTCCTCAGATTATTACTGGAGCTCCACTGAGGTTGCCGCCGATGGTGCTTGGTTTCAAGACCTTATTTCTGCTTCTGCTTCTGCTTCGGCCACAAAAAATTTTACAACTAGCGTGCGTCCAGTGCGGGCATTTGGGTAATCGGTAACCGGTTGAATATTAGTACTCACGAGGTCTCGGTATTTCAGACACGGAGAGCGATATTTGGTTGGTGACAGTTATTCGGTGACGGTGATTTGAAGTGGCGTCGACTTTTGCCAGCTGTTATCTATTGGCAGTAGGTCAAGGTCATATGTGCCAGGCGCAAGACCCTTTGGGATTTGTAGTTGTAGCACGATGTCGCGGTAGTAGGTCGTTCGAACCACATTGATACGAAGGGGAGTATTACTAATAAGTGAAGTTCCACATTCGCGAGCGATATTGCCGACAACCGTCAACGCGGTGAAATTGCCGGCGACAATGTCGGTGCCCCGAATCGTGACGGCGACCATGGGCGCCCAACCTGCTGGAACCGGCACGAAAGTCGTCGGAACACCGATTCGCGCGCGGCACAAATTAATGAGTTCTTGCGCATTTGTTGCAGCGGCGTCTTCAAAGTTGTTGATGAAAATTCCACTTATTTTGATCGTCACAGTTAATGACTCAGACCGACTGACTCGTTTGCGGTCAACCGAGACCGCCGCACGCGTGTCTCTGGCTGAAATGTATTGGTCGAATGTTTCAAAAGAGATGCCACCCGGCGCCAACAGCGTGCTTGAAGTTTTCGGATTTTTGGCCGAAGTAGAAGTAGTCGTCTTTCGAGTGGTTGATTGAGTGGTTGTAGTTGAGTCGTCGGCAGTTGCAACAACTGGAAGTGTCGTGGCTGTGATCGTGCTGGTTACCGGGCTAGTTATCGCGCTGGCTGAGTTAGTTTCTAAATTCGCACTGTCAGTCGCGCGATCACCAAAAATAGTGATTGCGCCCAACAAAAACAGCGCAGTGATAACTGCGGCGACGAGGCTTGACAGCCATGGCCGATTCACACCGCGAATTACTTCGGCAACCAACGAGGTTGATGGCGAAGGCAACCCATAGCGCAACTCAGCAGAGTGCAGGCCACCTGATCGCCGAAGTGGTCCGAGTGCGATCACTTCAGGTCGACCGCGCCGGCGAACTGTGACCCACGGTCTGACGAACGCCGACCACCATGGCAGACGCATGCTCACTTTTATGACACCACGCGCACGATCTTCGCTGATGATCACATCTCGAGCCTTAGCGTTGACGCCGGCAAAAATTGGGAAAAGCGCAGTTTCATCCGCGATGTCAATGACTTGCGTTGAAAGTCGAATTACATTAGTTGTTGCTGATGACGCACCTGGTTGTGCAACTGTTGCTCGCGCGATTTCGCCAAAATAGTTGCTGATGGTGGTGAGTGCCGGTTGGTAGTCGAGATTTTCAGGGTCAAGATCGAAGACAAAGCCGGCGAGTTCTCCATTGAGGTCGCGCGCGATGGTCAGCAACGAGTTGACTTGTTCGAGTTGAGCCCATTGGTCGGCTGGCAAGATGATGCCCTCCCAACGGCGACCCATGTCGTCAAAAGTGAGCCGCATATCAGCCACGGCTTACCCCGATGTGGTTCAGTGACGCTTGGAGAAGTTGCATCACGCATTTTTTGCAACGCGAGCGCCTTTGGCGTTGGGCATTCATTGAACGACTCATACCCGATTCATAACGGTCAATTACCGAATAAATGACATCGTCAAACCACGACCCACTCGCCGCTGCATCGCTACCTTCGATTAGGGCGAGATGTAAAACTTCGGTGGCTGCCGCGTAAGTGATTTTGTTGTTACAGGCTGGGCATTGAAAGCCTTTATTTGACACACGATGCAGAGCAGAGAAAAGTTCTTCAATAAAAACTTTTGAGACGACAGTCTGTTCGGTTCCGATAGTTGTTGGGGCGATGGCGGCAATGCTAAAGATTGCTGAAGACTCATTGCGACGACGTCGACCGAGGTCGATCGCCAAATTTGACATCGTGCGATAGGCATATCTAGTCGCATCTTCGTTCGTGTCAACACTCGGGATGCGTTCTGTGCGACGACTTAGCGAGGCAGTCATTTTTTCGCTGGCGATTGAAACCAGATCAAGTGGCTCTTCGGTCAAACCGTACTTACGCACGAGTCGCGCGGCGGCACCGCGACCTGCCTCAGATCGAACCCAAGCGAGTATCGCATCGCATCGCATTGTTGTTGAGTAGTCCATGCAGTCATTGGACGACCATTGCCCCACAATAGGACTTGTGATGAGTTATGTCACATTCTTGGTTCGCAGCCGTTATATAACTTATGAGACAAAACCGTGTTGCCCTTTGGCTGGTAGTTAGTGCCGTGATGTTAGTTGCGGTGCCGGTTGCGGCGGCGAATTCACCGCAGGTTCAGGGGACGAAGTGCGCAAAGACAGGAGCGACGCGGGTGGTCAAAAGCGTGTCGTATTCATGCACGAAAGTTGGGAAATCTCTGAAGTGGCAAGTGGCGAGCAAAAAGACGACAACTGCGACTTCTACGGCTACTACTACTCCTAAATCAAGTATCGAACTTGGTCATTGGCGACTATATAAATCAACTTCAGAGGCGGCGAAAAAGTCGAAGTGTGAAACTGCTGCAGCGATGTCTGCGTTAGCCGACGGAACCAAAGTTGTATGTGTCGACAAGTTCGGCGATAAACGATGGGCGGTTGCACCAGACGAGGTGAGTCTTGCATCTCATAAACGCATTGTGGCGTGGCTCGCCGAAGTTGTGCCAACTCTGCCGAAGAATAATCGCCCAATTATTATGAAAATTGAATCGGGTTATCGGCAAGCCGATTTGGATGTTCAAAAACAAATAATCGCAAGCATTAGTGGTTTATTCGTCGACTACCCGCTGGATTTTGCTTTCGTCTTTGCAACCACGGCGCAATACATGTATGCCTCCGCGCGTGAGGTTCTCGGTTCTCGATACGACCAGGCAAGGTCGGAAGAGCGCGCT
>CALACK010000027.1 GCA_937890395.1 uncultured Acidimicrobiaceae bacterium
TCTTCGTCAGCAATGCCATGTTTTCGCGCGCTTGCCAAAATTCTCGCATTCACTAACCGCCGATGTGTGCAACCTAAATTTGTTTTGACTAGCGAGTTATTTTCGGATGAGGTGAGGGTGGCGATCACTGATGCGGCACGGGAAACTCTATTGAGTTGTTGATGTCCATGCCGGGTTTGAAGGTCTGAATAGTTAACCAATTGTTCATACAAAAATTGGGGTTTGAGTTATCTCAATAGTTATTGAGATAATTATAGTGGGGGTGTGGGATATGAAAAACTTTCAGCGTCGAGGCATGCGGCGCTTGGCGACGAAGTTCGGCTGAGCATAGTCAAATTTGTCAGCGAGTCAGATCGCACCGTCAATGAGATTCGTCAGTTTCTCGAAATCGTCTCGCCGTTATTGGCACATCATCTAGATGTTCTTGAAAGCGTCGGTCTGATTTCTCGTAGCAAGTCTGCAGTTGATGCCCGCAAACGCTTTGTATCAGTACGGCACGAAAATTTGCCGCAGTTTGAGTCGCCGAAAATTCCGAAGCGGGTGGTCTTCGTGTGCACCGAAAATATTGCTCGCTCGCAACTTGCAAATGCGATTTGGCATGGTCTCATTGGAGAAAATGCTTCGTGTGGCGGCACAAAACCAGGTGAAACTATCCACGCATTAACAATCGAGTCAGCCGAGCAAAACGGTTTCAAAATCAAGAGCCGAAAACCTCGTCAAGTCAGCACAAGAGATCTTGAAAAGTCAACAGTGATTACAGTGTGCGACTCGGCATATGCCGAACTCGGTGCAAGCAATGTTGACGCGCATTGGTCGATTCTAGATCCGGTGCAGGTTGGTACAAAGAGCGCATTCAACAAAACGATCAAACAACTTGAACAACGAATTCAATTGTTTAAAGGAGCAATTCAATGAACACAGCAATCGAGAGAGACATAAATACTGATTCGCACGAAATAGTCGAAAACTCAACACGACATTTGTCTCGAAAGTTCGCGGGCATTTACGATGAGGCTTATATTCGCCCAATCGTTGTCGAGTCGTACAGAAGTTTTGCGAACGCGAGAGTTCAAACATTCGTGGCTGTCTTTACGACGCGTTTCGCTGACGATCGCCTAAGAGCCCTCGCCAAAATAGACGGAAAAATTCGCGACACCATGCCGTCTGTGTTGTTTGTGTGTGTGCACAATGCGGGGCGGTCGCAAATGGCCGCAGGCTGGGTGCGTCACCTCGCGCAAGACCGCGTTGAGGTCTATTCGGGTGGTTCAGACCCAGGCAAACAACTCAACCTCGCGGTTGTTGAAGCGATGAACGAAGTTGGTATCGACATCTCAAACGAATTCCCGAAACCGTTTGTCACCGAAATAGTCAAAGCGGCCGACGCGGTTATCACGATGGGTTGTGGCGATACATGCCCAATATTTCCGGGCAAGCGCTACGAAGATTGGGCGCTCGAAGACCCTGCGGGGCGTGGTGTTGAAGCGGTGCGACCGATTCGCGATGAGATTCGTCGCCGTGTAGTAGAACTACTCAACGACCTCGGCATCGAAACGAAATAAAACTATGCGACCCACGAATCTCACTAAACGACTCTTCGCCGAAGCACTCGGCACCGCACTACTGATCATTTCGGTCGTTGGTTCGGGAATCATGGCGACAAACCTCACCGACGATGTCGCGCTACAACTTCTCGCCAACGCGGGCGCGACAGTCGGCGCGCTTATCGCACTGATCTTGATGTTTGGTCCGATTTCTGGCGCGCACTTCAACCCGGTCGTCACTGCGGCAACTTGCATTTTTGACGCGCGACCGTGGCGTGAGTTGGCGCCGTATGCAGTCAGCCAAACAATCGGCGGCATCATTGGCTCGGCAGTTGCCAACTTGATGTTTAGTCTCAACATTCTTGGGCCGTCGACAAAAATTCGCGAGGGCTCTGGCATCTGGCTCGGCGAAGTTGTCGCCACGGTTGGCTTATTGCTCGTGATTTTTCTTATCGCTCGCGGCCCGCGACCTGAGTCAGTGCCAGTTGCTGTCGGCGTGTGGATAGGCGGCGCCTATTGGTTCACTTCATCAACATCTTTGGCCAACCCTGCCGTATCGATCGCCCGCAGTTTCAGCGAATCGTTTGCTGGCATTGCGCGCGAGTCGGTGCCGATCTTCATCGTCATGCAATTAATTGGCCTCGTCATCGCCACACTCATCTTGTTGGCGTTTATCGAGCGCCAAGCAACTAGGGTAACGAACTCAAACTGATCGTAAACCCTGAAAGCGAATAGGTTCTGTTTAGGAACTAATTTTTCGCGCGAGCGCACACAGTTGATCACCGATTTCAATACAGCGTTTGATGAGTGAAATATCGACATCATCTATCAGTGCGTCAGGGTATTCAACCCTGTTTTTTTCTCGAAGTTTCTCGTAGTCAATGACTAGTTGCCTCGCTATCTGTGATTCGAACGTGAGAACTTCTGAGATGACTCGGTGACCACCTCGTGCAGTTGGGCGCACTTCTCTGAGAGTGAGCAAAAGTGTTGCCGACTTTC
>CALACK010000028.1 GCA_937890395.1 uncultured Acidimicrobiaceae bacterium
ATTCATCATTAGTTGGTGCGAAAGCGTCACGAGTTCAGCCCGACCAGCCTGCACAAACGGTTCAAGTGTTTCTGAAATTACTTGTGGAAACAAGTCTCTTTCGTAATGCACGAGGGTCTCGCGACGAAACAAACGATTTTCGAGTCGACGTCGCGCGCGGTGCTCATCTCCATGAAGGTTGACAAGCACACCTTCCATCACAACTTCGCCGGCGTCGTATAAAGCCTGCTTGAAATCTTTGTGACGGTAAATTTCTTTTGCTTCTTCGAAGTTTGTTACCGTCAAGACATTTTGTGAATTCATTAAGAAATAACCCCCAGACCCATCCCACCATCTACCGAAAGTACGGTACCAGTAACCCACTCAGCTCGGATTAGATATTCAATTCCTTCAGCAATTTCGAGTGAAGTACCAATTCGCCCAACAGCGTGATGATTTGCGATCGATTCAAGTCGTTTTGCCGCGGCTTCATCGTCGTAGAGTCCTGCACGCTGATTGATCTCTGTCAAAACTGCACCAGGTCGCACCGCATTAACGCGAATCTTTCGCGGTCCTAATTCTGTTGCTAAAACTTTTACCAATGCTTCAAGGGCACCTTTGGTTGCGGCATACGGTGCAGCACCTGGATATGCACGAACTGTATATACAGATCCGATAAAGATGATTGCCCCCTCGGTCGCTACAAGATGTGGAAGCGCGACCTGAGTCAGCATCATTCCTGAAATAACGTTGTCGTTAAAAACTTGCAGCAGTCGTTCTTCTGTCCATTCTTCGACTGGCTTTCGCTCCATGTTGCCAGCGTTAGAAATCAATGCGTCAATGCATCCACCGTGCAAAATCGCCGTATCGATTAGTTTTTGGCGATCAGCACTGATCGTGACGTCTGCAGTAACCCAGGCGCAGTTGCTGCCAATTTCTTTGGCGACAGTTTTGATTCGATCTTCTCGCCGGCCACAGATCGTTACCTTGGCACCTTGAGATGCAAGATAGCGAGCAGTCGCTTCACCAATACCTGAGCCGCCACCAGTTATAACAACTGACATTTCCTTAATTGGTTTCATTATTTACTCTGACGGGCCAACTGAGTCAACACTCTTAGGTCGTGGGAGTGTCGACAAAATGCTCATTGTGACTCCACCGTCTACGAGAATGTTCTCACCAGTGATGTATGAAGACTGCTCTGATGCGAGAAACGAAACTAGGTTTGCGATGTCTTGAGCAGTTCCGAGTCGGCGAAGCGGAATTCGCTTCTCACGCGCCTCACGAATTTCTAGATCGGCGTGCACAGCATTACTCATGCCGGCATCAATTAGCCCCGGGGCAATTGAGTTGACACGAATACCGTTTGGGCCCCATTCAAGTGCCATCTGTTTAGTCAATAACGCAACGCCAGCCTTTGTTGATGTGTATGCACCACTATTTGGGCCCGGGACAACACCATTCATCGATGTGATGCTGATTATGTTTCCAGGTTTGTCATCGGCAATCATTAGCGCAGCAACTTGGCGCGAGACAGTGAAAGTTCCGATCAGATTGACGCGAACTACTGCTTCAAACTCTGATTGAGCGATCGTTAGTAATGGTCCGAAGCGAACGATTCCGGCGTTGTTGACTAGCAAATCTGGTGTCGAACCAAATTGTTTTATCGCTTTTTCTATTGAATTCACATCTGAAACATCTGCAGAAATAGCAACACAGTTTTTTGGCAACTTTTCATCTCGTTCAACATCAGCAACATTGAGATCAAG
>CALACK010000029.1 GCA_937890395.1 uncultured Acidimicrobiaceae bacterium
GGCAACTGGGTTGCCGACGCCCAGCATGAGTGAGTTCCACTACTAATTCGCTCAGGTAATTGCACTCTGGCAATCGGGCCGTCGCTGACGCTTTGCGCATCAAAGATCACGCATTGTGAAATATCGCGATTAATATCCGAGACAAAAGTTACGAGGTAGGCGTCGTCTTCACTCGTCGCGTTGGGCCTTGGCGCGACAACAGTTTCGCTGCCGTAAACACCTTCGCCAAACAAATATTTTTCTTCAGTTCCATTTACGACGTCGTGCTTGATTAGCCCATCAAAAGTGAATTGCCCTTTGGTAGGAACAGCGCTGTAGACGTATTGATATTTGAGCCCGGCATAATTCTGATTTATCATCCCGAATTCTGTGATCGTGTCGCTGAGTGGACCTTCGTGCACGGCGCCAGTTTTCATATTGAATCGCCACCTGTATGGCCGTGACTGCATTAAATGCAAGTCAAGAAATCTAAACATTCGAGTGTTCAGATCGGCGTCTCGACTCACACTTGGCGATGGATCGTATTCAAAGTAACCGTCAAGAATTACTTCGTCACCAACTTCGTAGGCGTTGATCCAATGCAAAACGAAAGTTGATTTTGTGTCAAACCATTTAATGTCGTTATTCGTACCACGCCGTGGAATAATCCCGATTCGCATTGGCAACTCGGGGTGGTATCGGGTCGCATAAACGCCTTTTTCGATTAGTGACTGATCCCAAAAAAGTGGGCAATCGTTAAGAATCGCGTAGTTGGTTGTGAAAGCCATATCGTGTGGCAACCTCGGCCCGGGCAAATCAATCGCCGTGTAGTGAACTAGTTCGCGATCTGCAGAAACGACGCCGTAGTGCAAGTATGGCGCGGTCGTTTGATAGTTGAAAAATAATAACTCTCCAGTTCGCTGATCAACTTTTGTATGAGCTGAAACACCCTGAGTCGGAAACTTTCCGTGCCATGTTTCTCGCCCGAGATCTTCAAGTGTTCGCGGATCAAGTCGATACAGGTCGCCACACTGATAAAAACTAGAAACGGCGACACCAGCGTGAACAACAATGTCGGTGCTCGACGCATCTTTCATTCGTGTTCGTGCACCCCAACCATCGGTGCGTGGAGAGCGTGCAGGAAGTTCGGCAAGCCCAGCCCATTGCGCACTTCCGGCAGCAATCTCAGTTGCGAGCCCTTGCGTGCGCACGAATCTGTTGCGGTATTGCGCCTCGCCATCTTCGAACGACATCATGTGAATCATCCCGTCGCCATCAAACGGGTGATAACGCTCAAGCGAATCGTGCAATGGATTTTCGGTGTTGCGCAAATAAACGCCGCTCAAATCTTTTGGAATCGCCCCTGTTACAAGCATTTCGCTTGCGGTATATTCGGTTGACTGCGGCTGCCATGCACCACTTCTGTATGGATGCGCATCGTTTTCTGGTAGGCGCGAATTGAATCGTTGATTGACTTCAACTTTCAATGCGACACCCCCGTTTTCCTGTCGTGATAGATAGATCTTAGAGAAAGTTAAGTCGCAAACCTTTATACGGCCATTTCATTGAGACAAGTTTGCCTCTGCCAGAAAGCGTTACATAAGCCGTTTGAAAGTCTGGCCCGCCAAAACAAATATTGGTTGTGATCGGATCGCCAGTTGCAATGTGCTCAAGAATTTCGCCAGTCTTAGAGATCACTGTGACTCCGCCATTAATTAACGTCGCGACGCATATATTTCCGTCGCCATCAACAGCGAGTGAGTCGAGATATTGCAATCCAGATAAACCAGCCAAACAACTTGCAGGATCTCGCATTGATTTTCTCTCCACTTCGCCTTCACCAGTAATTGTCGCTTTATGCACACGACCAGTAAAAGTTTCAGCCCAATATAAAGTTTCGCCATCGGGAGATATGCCGATGCCATTTGGGGCTTGGCATGGGAAGATCACTTCGCGAATCATTGAGCCGTCGATTTTGGCGTAATAGATTCCAGTGAGGTCGTAGATGCGACCATGTCGAATGCCGTGATCAGTGAACCAAAAACCGCCACTTTTGTCGAAGACAATGTCGTTTGGCCCGCGAAGTTGTTGGCCGTCACAGTGCGTATATAAATCTTTGACCTCGCCAGTGTTCAAATCAACGCGCTGAATTCGTCCACCTATATATATAGATGGATCAAACGGCCCCGGATATGTCACACCGTTATATGTTGTTTCAGAAAATGATCCGCCATTGTTGCATAAATAAAGCGCTCCGTCTGGGCCGACTGCTAGTCCGTTTGGCCCGCCCGCAATCTCGGCAACAGTTTGTTTTGTCAAGTCAGGCATTATGCGAGTGATGCAACGACCCATCATTTCGACAAGCACAACACTGCCATCAGGCAACGCCACAGGCCCCTCAGGAAATCTCAACCCATTCGCAACTTCAACAAATTCTGTCATCTGTTTTTATCCAGTCTGTTGAACAAATAATAACTAGTTGAGAGTTGGCATTCGGGGGACGGCTGAGATCAGGTCTTTAAAGTTGGCTCACTAAGTCTCAGTCCAAAAAGAGCGCTTCGTTTTACGCTGCATTTTCCGGTGTGCAGTGCATTTGCCGTTTGGCAAACACCGGTTTTGGCGATCATTGCTAAGAGCAATGCTGCGTCAACTCTTGAGATGTCGTAGTCATCTTCAATCCATGAAAGAAGTTCAGCAAAAGCTTTACCGATCGCTCGGTCAAGAGTTGTGTCTGAAACGACGGTTGTAAGAGTTTCTTTCGATTCAACTCTCGGGCAATTCATTGCCTTCGGCTTCGGTCGGAGTTCAACACTGACGGTAATTTTCGTGCCAATTTCTGGTGCCTGAACTATTTCACCGTCGCCCATAATCGCCTTCGCATCTCCAAAATAAATCATTGCACCGGGCACCGCGATTGGCAGAAGAGTTGTTGACCCCGCTCTCATTTCGGTGCAGTCCATATTGCCGCCGTACGGTCCTTGCATTTTACTTAGAACAGTTTCGCGGTCAGGCGCAGTAGCAATACATCCGATCAGAGGGCTCACTGGTATTTTTATTTCCTTGCTAAAGTGCAAAAATCCATTTTTGATTTGAAAAGATTTGCAACCATACCATTGACTCCACCAGTCACTAGGAGATGGATCATCGCATGGGCTCAGGGCCACGCTTCCTGGTGTAGTGATTTCAATTTCATGCAATGTGATTGCGACGACATCACCAACCTTTGCACCCCGCACCGCGATCGGTCCCGTAACACCATCTAAGTTTTCAAGCACCCATGCCAATGTTTCACTGCTGAAGTTCTCAGAGTCACGAAATTTCCCGGTAAAGCAGTCTTCTGTTTCAACGGTAAACAGTTCACCCGAGTTAACTTCCCCGATTGCGTTGTGAAGAGGACTGTACGTAAATTTAAGATCATTGCTATTAAAGTTCTGCACTTCTAGCCCCCTTTATTAGTTATTAAATAAAACAGAATTAGATCTCAGATATTGCTGCGGCGGCTTTTTCGGCCGCGAAATCTATATCGGTTTGAGTGTGGGCCGCAGAGAGAAAGCACATGCCACGACTTGTGGTTCTTACTCCTAATCTTTGCCAGACGGAAATAAACTTTTTTAGTGTTTCACCATCGGAATTTTCTCGATACTCAGCTAAGTTCGTGGGCTTGGTTTTTGTTCCAAATCTCAGTTGAAAAAGGTGTCCGGTGCCATCGGCATTGAGTTGTTTGCCGTCTTTTGTCTTCAACTCTGAAAGCCGACCCATTAAGTTGAGACCAGTTGATTGAATATTTTCAAATGGGTCGGTGCGTTTAAGTTCTGTAAGTGTCGCAAGTGCAGCAACAGTAGACGAGACTCCTGCGTTATATGTTCCAGAGTGATTTATCTCCCCTGTGCCAACCTCGCGCAGGAGACTAATCGACGAGCCTAAAATCGCTACTGGAAAACCCGCCCCGATTGCTTTGGCATAAACCGAGATGTCGCCGTGTATTTTATATCGCCCCTGGGCACCTTCGATACCAAGCCGGAAGCCAGTAATAACTTCATCAATGATCAGAATGATCCCATGTGATTTGCAAAGATTTTTTACAGACTCCAAATAACCAGCAGATGGTTCAATACACCCCGTGTTACACATCATTGGCTCCATGATCATGGCAGCTACATCGTTTTCGTGGTTAACTAATTTTCTTAATGAATCGATGTCGTTCCACTGGGCTAGGAGAATGTCATTTACCGCTGCCTTCGACTGTCCTGCCGTTAAATAATTCTCGTCTGCTGAATCAACAGAAAATGGATTAACGAGTAACGGGTCAAGCCATCCGTGATAGTGACCGGCGAATCTAATGATTTTTTGCTTCCCAGTGTGAGCTCGAGCGATACGGACTGCAAGAAGATTCATTTCGGTTCCAGAGAGTCCAATTCGAATCTGCTCAATCCATGGAAGGAGTGATACAAACAACTCGGCAAGTTCTACTTCGTAGAGATTCTGCCCTGCGAACAATTGCCCGTCATCCAAAGATTTACGAACTGCACTGATAACTGCTTTGGGAGCATGTCCAAGAATGTGTGGGCCCATCCCCATCGCAAAGTCGAGATACTGATTATTGTCAACATCCCAAATGTGCGATCCTTCGCCACGGGTAATAGTCAGGGGGCAAGGCTCCGAGATCAATCTCACATTGCTGTTTACGCCACCCGGAATAGTGAGTTTTGACCGCTCCGAATGAAGTTGTGATCGTTGGTAGCTATGCGTAAGGGGCACTAAAAAATCCGATCATACGTTGCGCTCCAAATAGTTCTCAGCGGTCTCAAGAATTACAGAACTGGCATCGAGGTTTTGAATAATACCTTTTATATACGGTGAATCTCTATTATCAAATAATATAAATTTGACAATAGATTATAATATCACTAATGTGGACATTTAGAGGAGTCAATAATGGCTCCCGGGGGAAGGGGAAATAGTAATGAAAAGTAAAAATTCAAGTCGGTTACTTCTTGCTTTTTTGGGTGCGACAGCGTTGGTTGTTGCGGCCTGCGGAAGCAGTGGAGAAAGTTCGACTACTGAAACTGCAGCAGTTACAGCAGATACTGCAGTAGCTGTCGATGCTAAGCCTTTTGATGGGGTCACTCTTACATTCGGTAAAGCACCACACGGTGAAGACGAAAAAGCAAACTGGGAAAAGTGGTTGCCAGCCTTTACTGAAAAGACTGGTATCAAAGTTGAGTTGACACAAGTTCCTTGGGATCAACTTGAAGCTTTGTACACCGCGAGTTTTGCTTCTGACACACCATATGACGTGTCATACCAGACGAGTACTCACCTCACACTTTTTGGTGAGCGTGGCGCATTTGAAGATATGACACCTCGAATTAACGGCGAAGATTTCGCAAGTGATCTCCAAAACTTTCCAGCTGGAGTACTTGGTGCAAGTACCTACAATGGCAAGCTATACGGGTTGCCATTTGTGGTTGGAACAATTGCAATGTATGCGAATCTTGACATGATGAAGAGCGCAGGTGTAGCGACTGTGCCAACTACTGAAGAAGAACTAGTTGCCGCTTCGAAGGCAATTATGGCTGACCAAAAGTCAAAAGGCAACAAAGATGTTCTCGGTTTCTACACACCTAGAACTGTTGCCGACTACGGCTGGTACTTCACATTGGCAAGCGTGCACAACCGTGGGGGAGATTTCCTTTCGGCCGATGGCAAGACTGCAATGATGGATTCGAAAGAGGTCAAGGATTCGGCACAAGTTGCTGTAGACATGATCTGCAAGGACAAAGTACAACCAGCAAATGGTCTTTACAATCGCGAAGCAGCGATTGAACTTTTCAAAGCTGGAAAACTTGCCTTCATTCTTGACGAGCCAAGTCGTGTAAAAACATTCAAGGAAGCCGCACTTCCTTTTGCTTGGGACATTGGAATGCCAGTTGGCTATAACGGTAAGGCGACTCAGTTCGCAACTACAGGTCATTGGGCAGTAGCTGCAAAGAGCAAGAACGCAGACGCAGCGTGGGAGTTTGTGAAGTGGCTCAGTTCTGCTGAGTTCAACGCAACATACAACCAACGGTACGCATTCGTTCCAGCTCGTCTTGACGCTGATGCCAGCGGTGGCGACGAAATGCTGGCTCGCAATGCAAGTTGGGTATCAGTATGGGATGGATTGAAGACTTCACCGAAGGTCTCTCAGTTACTTGATGAGTACGCAAAAGCACTCGAAGCAGCTACAAGTTGCAAAACTTCAGTTGACGATGCATTTGCCTCAGCTCAAAAAGGTGCTACTGAGGCATTGGCGCAAGGTTAATTAAAAATAATTAGTTAGTAACCGTACAAAAAGTGGGGTGGTCGGCAAATTGTCGGCCACCCCACTTTAATTAAACAAGATGGGAGCGATGTGAGTCAGATTGATCAGAATAAAGTATTAATTGATTGGCAGGAGCTTTCACTAACTGATGAAGAATTCCGTCGAGCACGGTCTCGATATAAATTACGTGGACTCATCCCGGTTATGGGGTTCCTCGGACCATTCTTATTACTTTGGTCAGTCTTTCTTGCAATTCCAATGCTCTGGTCAATTTGGCTTAGTTTTAACACTGGTGGCTTAATTGACGAAGCCAAATTTGTTGGTTTTGATAATTGGTCTCGTATGCTCTCAAATGATGAGCTTGTTCGCTCACTTAAAAATACGGCAATTTATGTTGTGATTGCAATTTTGACCGTCTTTAGCTTGGCGTTAACAATTGCCGGCTTGTTAAATAGTAATAAGCGTGGTCAGAATTTTTTTAAAGTAGCTTTATATTTCCCGCTACTAGTACCACCAATTATGGCGGGAATGATTTTCTTCTTTCTCACGCACTACGACATGGGAATAATAAATCTTGTTCTGCAAGCGACGAACCACGAAAAATTGAACTTTTTAGGTGATAATCCAAATGCTTTGCTGACCATAGTTTCACTTGAAGTCTGGCGTGGACTTGGGTTTTGGGTGCTCTTCTTTCTAGCTGGACTACAAAGTATCCCAAGTGACCTTATCGACGCTGCAAAAATTGACGGTGCTGGTTCAGTGCGACGTTTTCGTAAAATTTCGTTGCCAACACTCAGACCATTGTTATTATTCGCAGTAATTATCGCGTTGATTTTTAATTTTCAGTTATTTGATTCTGTCCAAGTTCTAACCAAAGGTGGTCCGGTTCTTGGTACTACTTCAGTTGTCTGGTTTATTTATAAGCGACTCTTCGCGTTTCAAGACATAGGACTGGCTTACGCGACCAGTGTTGGACTATTAATTGTCGTAGTGGTTCTTACCGTAGCCGCCTACGGTTTCCTGGGTAAAAGATCAGAAAATTAGGACTGATTAACCTATGTCATTAAAACATCCAATTGGTATCGATCTAGAGGACCTTGCTAGGCAAGACGCTCTAACCCGACGCGCAAAGTCAGCACTTTCGTATTTTGTACTCGGATTATTTGTACTTATTTCTGTCGGACCAATTTTGTATGTGATTTCTCCAGCATTTCGCGAGAGCAAATCTCTCTTTTCTTATCCTCCACAGTGGTTGCCCAACAGCTTCTACCTCGGTAATTTTAAATTTCTACTTACTGAAACTAACTACATTCGATGGGGTATAAATACTTTAATATTTGCAACCTCTGTCACTTTGATCTCATTAGTAATTGACACTCTGGCTGGTTACGCATTCGCTCGGATGAACTTTCCTGGAAAGAAACTGCTTTTCGGTTGCATACTTGCAACTTTGATGGTCCCAATTGCGGCACTGCTAGCGCCAACTTATTTGCTCGTTCGAAATTTGGATCGCTGGACATTCGGTCTTATAGGTCTTGATACTTTTGGAGGACTAATAATTCCAATGACTGTTTCACCTCTTGGCGTATTTATGATGCGACAATTTATTGAGACTTTGCCGAAAGGTCTCTACGAAGCCGCCCGAATTGATGGGGCAAGTGAATGGCGTATTTTCACAAAAATAGTCTTGCCACTGATGAAACCTGCAGTGGTTGTGCTTGGAATATTCGTGTTTATGCAACAGTGGGCTAATTTTTTATGGCCATTAGTGATAACGACTAAGGACGAAACGCGTGTATTGACAGTTGGAATCGCGACATTACAAGGCCAATTTGTGACTAACTGGGGCGTAATTGCTGCGGCGACATTAATGACAATCGCTCCGATCATTATGGTGTTTCTATTTTTTCAAAGGTGGTTCGTCCAGGCATCGGTAGCAGGAGCATTGAAACAATGAGTCAAATAAATTGGAGGAACAATGGCTGAAGTTATTATTCGGAAGTTAACTAAAACGTTCGGCGATAACACTGTCGTCAAATCAGTCTCATTAAAAGTTGAGGATGGTGAATTTTTAGTGTTGCTGGGTCCTTCTGGTTGTGGCAAAAGTACAATCTTGCGTTTAATCGCTGGTCTTGAAGACGTCACATCCGGCGAGATACTAATTAATGGAGAAATTGTTAATTTCGTCAATCCGGTAGATCGAAATGCTGCATTTGTTTTTCAAAATTATGCCCTCTATCCACATATGACCGTTCGGAAGAACATCGCATTTCCGCTTGAAACAGCAAAGTTACCCAAAGAAGAAGTGTTAAAAACAGTAAACGAAGCGGGAAGAATTCTTGAATTAGAGCAACTAATGGATCGTTTGCCAAGCCAGTTATCTGGCGGGCAAAGGCAAAGGGTTGCACTTGCTCGCGCGATAGTTAGAAAACCCGTTGTTTTCTTGATGGATGAACCGTTGTCAAATCTTGATGCTCAGCTTCGTCAGCAAACGCGAATCGAACTCATGGAGTTGCATCAGCGTTTAGGGATTACGACTATCTATGTCACGCATGACCAAATTGAAGCGATGACGATGGGTAAGCGAATCGTGATCTTAAAAGATGGCGAGTTGCAACAAATTGACACACCCACTCGGACATATGAGAAGCCAGCCAATACTTTCGTAGCAAGATTTATGGGTGCGCCACCCATGAATCTTATTAAGGGCGAGATCTCACTTGTATCTGGGCAATTGGAGTTTAAAGGTGATGGTTTTACATCATCGTTGGATTATCTCAAAATGGGTCTGACACCAGAATTGATACTAAGCCATAAGAATGAGACAGTGTCTTTAGGAGTTAGACCAGAGCATATTGAGATTTCAAGTGATGTACTAGCGGGTGAGCTTTCAGGAGTTGTGAAATTTTTAGAGCCAACCGGAGCAGATCTTTTTGTAAATGTCGCCATTGGTGAAGAAACAGCTGTAGTTCGATGCCAGCCTAAGGCAAAGATTCAAATTGGCACAAAAGTATCGCTAAAGTTTTCTTCCGAAAACGTGCAACTATTTGGTGCGGATAGTTGGAATATTAATACGACTTGCTAAAAGTAAGTCGAGACCACTGAAATTATTTGATAGTCATCAGCAACAACTGGAATCATCCGCCATTTATCAAATGCTGTGCATGGGTGTGAGATACCAGCACCTACAAAATCTCCAACATTTAATTCAATACTCGGATCAACACGGACAAAAGCATGTTGATCGTTTAACTCAAAGATATTTAAGCCACTTGCGGTATTCAGTTGATTCGTACCTCGATGTTTTATCCTTAGGGCTGTTGGCAGGTCGATGTCGTAAGCAACATCTCGTTTACCAAAGTTAAGCAAGGCAAGATTGGGTTCAGGTCGTGAAATGACAGCCCCCCAAATTTCGAGAGCTGGTTTAAGTGATTGTGTGTTGAGTCGTGAACCGAAAGGTGATGCCCGTTCATAAAGACCATGGTCGTGCGTTATGTAGCAGCCACTTCGCAGAACTATTCGTATTGGGGTTTTGCCTAGCCACTTTGAAGTGAAACTATTTGCGACACGGTCTGGGAACGCGCTTCCACCGGCACTGATTATTATCTCTGATACATGGGCGAAGTCGCCTTGAGCTTCAAGTCGCTGTGCTGTTTGAAACACTTGCTCCAGAAAACCGTCAACTATTTTTAAACCATCTGCGTCATAGTGAACAACTCCCTCGAACGCTTCAACTCCTGCAAGGGCTAAATTTTCTGACTTTCCAATTTCAGCCACGGTCGCCGTAACTTGCTCAAGACTTCTACAACCTGTCCGACCATCGACCATTCCAAGTTCAAGTAATACTTTGAGTCTTGGGCGGCCGTTGGATTTACCAAGAGATGTATCTAAAATCTTCACTCCATCAACTGAATCAACGAGACATAAAATTTCAAAATCTGGGTCTGATAATTGCTGAGAAATCCAATTAATTGAATTTGGCTCCACGACTTCGCTTGCAATCAATACTCTTGGTGAACCAAATGCCCGAAAAATTTTGGCCTGGCTGACGGTTGCGGCGGTAATTGCCCAAGAGCCAGCGGCAAATTGTCTTGCAATTATTTCGGGAGACATGGTCGTTTTGCCATGAGGCGCAATAGAAAAACCGTTGTCTTTGCAGTAACCATGCACAACATCTAGGTTGTGGCTAATTGCCGATTCTTTGATCACGAGCATCGGTAGAAATGCATCGCCATCTAAAATATTCCATTGTTGCTCAATTACGAGATCAAAATTTATTTCTTCAGTAGTTGGAAAACCTTTATGCCGCCAGTCAATAAAAGACTTCTTCTCGTCAAATGTCATTTAACTATGTCCGACCACAGGACAGCATCAACTTCAATTCCGATTCCACCTACATCGCAAGAAATTGTCGTGCGAGTCGGGTATGGCATCGGAACCACCTCACGGTAAATGCGATCCATGGTGTCAAAATCGTCCATTGAATCGAGATACACATTGATCTTAATTGCATCACTTAATGAGAATCCTGCTGCGGTTGCTACTTGACTCAAATTCTCGAAAACCTGTCTGACTTTCATTTCAAAGTCAGAATCAATAAGCACTCCGTCTGGTGTACTTGGTCCTTGTCCCGACAAATATAAAAACTGACCCGCACGAATTGCTTGGTTATAGCCACCGGTTGGCGCTGGTGCATTTTTTGTCAATATAGGTTGCTTTGGCACTTTGTTCTCCGACTGTTATTGTGAGTATAAATAATTTGAGTTTCTATTGTGTTGAGGTATCGCGGCGATCTCGAAGTGCTGCACATCCTGCGCGAACGACTCGGAGTTCTTCTGAGAGACTCAATTCGCAATCAGATTTTCGCTCGTTCTCTGGAAACTTCCTGGTGCGGATATATACTTGCGCAATTTCCGGGCTACAGAAAGGTACTTCTTTATCTTCGATTTTCTCCAACCAAATCGATCTAGGAATGTTCTTTCCACAGTAGTCACAATTAAAAATGTCAAATGAGAGATACATCGGTGAGCGTTCGATCCACTTGCCGTTGGATGTTTCGTCGTGCTGTTTCATCTTGGTGCAACTTTCCATATTCCTTGTTCATCACATTGAGCGGCTAACCCGTAATCATTTTTGGCTGACTCTTGGGTGATAAAACCCTCCTGAAGATCAGCTCGCACACGCTCGGACGAACGATTCATTGGATCGCCCCAGCCACCTCCACCGGGTGCGATAATTTTGACCTGGTCACCACGTTTCAAATTAATATTTGCGAATTTAGATGGTGACGTGGTGCCAAATAGTTCACTAAATGTTTTCCAATCCTTGGTTCCGGCTTTTCGAACGTAGATTCCGCTATTTTTTCCTGGCTTCCCACCATGTATTCCAAAAGGGTCAACCATCATCCGGTTAAAAATTGCACTCACTGTTATTGAGTCCGCTTCCATGGTCATAATACGTTCGATCCCGAGTCCGCCCCGATTTTCGCCAGGACCGCCTGAGTCTTCAAGCAAACGGTATGACTCGACCCGAATCGGATATCGAGTTTCAAAAACTTCGACAGGTGTATTACGACAGTTTCCATTGATAACTATGATTTGGCTATTGCCGTCTCTATATGGTCGACCACCCCAGCCGATTCCTTCAAAATGAAA
>CALACK010000030.1 GCA_937890395.1 uncultured Acidimicrobiaceae bacterium
GCCCGAAGTACAGCCCGAAGTACAGCCCGATATTTAAACCTTGGTCAGTTTGCAAGCATCCCCAACTTACGGATAGTTTGTATCTTTATTCACAAGCGTTAGGCAACCCCGCCTATTGCAATTCATTTTAAGGGTCAGTGTTGAAATTTTTACCAACTCGTAAGCCGGTCGTGCGTGGTGCGTCTTCATCCGACGACTCGCTAGGTCGTGGCGCCGAAATTTCTGTGAGTGTTGGCATTTTTCTTGTAATCGGTTTAGTCGTGGATAATTCACTCGGCACTAGACCAATTTTCACGATCGCCCTCAGCCTGTTTTCTCTGCTCGGAAGTTTTGTTCGCATGTGGTACGTCTATGACGGCAACATGCAGGTTCAAGAAGTTAAGCGCCGCAACGCCGCTACTAGCCATATGCGGAAGCGAACCAGCCAAATAAAAAGTCCAAAATGATGACGCTTGACACGAACGCAAAAATCTCAATTTTGTCGATGCGCGACACGGGTCCAGCCCCAGAAGCTGCGCTGGTGCGAGACATCATCAAGCGCGGACTAATCGTGGCGCCAATCTTGATTGGAGTTTGTGCAATTGTTTGGGGTGCAAACGGGGCATATTCATGTGCCTATGCGTTCGCAATTGTGTTCTGTAATTTTGGCTTGGCTGCTGCTCTGGTTGCCTACTCGGCCCGTATTTCGTATGCATTTATGATGGCATCGATGTTGTTTGGCTATTTACTGCGCCTCGCCCTAGTGGCGGTTGCAGTCTTCGTTGTGCGCAATCTCACATGGGTCGAACTTTTGCCCCTGGGTTTAACTATAATTTTTGCTCATCTTGGTCTTTTATTTTGGGAATTGCGATATGTTTCTTTGTCACTTGCATTTCCCGGACTAAAACCAAAACCTTCTAAATCACTACCGTCTAAACAAACACAGCAAACTGAAAGTTCAACCCAATGATTATCAACAGCATTCTCTCGTTTGAATTTCCGCCGATCAACGAACTACTTCGTTGGAAGGATGTCGTACCTGGTTTAAACAAAGTTGGATTAATCGCTGTTGCGTCGGCACTAATCGGCACATTGGTATTTCTTTCAGCAGCGCGCAAAGATCCGAAGGTCGCACCAAAGGGCACAAGAAATCTCGCCGAAGTCAGCGTTGAATTCATCGAGAACAACATCATCATGCAAACAATGGGACGTGATGGTCTTGGATGGACACCATTCTTATTGACTCTGTTTTTGTTTGTTTACTTATGCAACATGCCAGGAATAATTCCGTTCATTCAGATGCCAGCCACGGCGCGAATGGCGATACCGATGTTCTTGGCAGTTCTTGTTTGGGTCGTATTCAATGTGCAAGGCATCAAGCATCAAGGCTTCTTCGGATATTTCAAGAGCGTGTTGTTTCCTCCAGGAGTGCCGAAGGCGCTTTATATTCTTGTAACACCAATTGAATTTATTTCGACATTGATTGTTCGGCCGTTCTCATTAGCCGTGCGACTCTTCGCCAATATGTTGGCGGGTCACTTGTTGCTCGTGATTTTCGCGTTGCTGAGCGAAGCAATGTTTCAAGCCCGCGACAAAATTTTGATACCGATCGGTGTTTTGCCGTTCTTCATGCTCGTGTTTCTGACTGGCTTCGAAGTACTCGTAGCTTTCTTGCAAGCATATATTTTTACAATTCTCGCGGCGGTGTATATCTCCGGCGCAGTACATCCAGAACACTAAATAATCACTAAGTAATAAATAACAACTAGACAGGAGACAGAAAAATGGAAGCACTATCAAAGATCGTCAAAGCGGCTGCTGATGCCGCTGCTGGCGACGAGAAGAACATTGCTGCCGCAGGTTCCGCAGGTTTCGCCTACGGTCTTGCTGCAATCGGACCGGGAATCGGTATCGGAATCATTTTCGGAAGTGCAATTGAAGCAATGGCTCGTCAGCCAGAGGCTGCAGGCATGGTTCGTACAACCATGTTCCTGGGTATTGCATTTACCGAGGCGCTCGCGCTTATCGGTTTCGTTGTATTTATTCTTCTTAAGTACGCATAAGAGACTTCATGCTCACAGCGTTTGTCAACATCAATTCATCTGCGCAAGTGCGCGTCACGTTCGACGTCGTATCTGCTGAGACGGGTAGCGAAGAGGGCGCACCAGTTAGTGCTGGGCCGAATCCAATTGCGCCTGAAATAAAAGAGTTGGCATGGGGCGCTGGTTCGTTCATAGTGTTTCTTTTCTTCATGCGCTTGTTCCTTGTTCCCAAGGTACGAAAAGGCATGGCGAGTCGATATGAATCGATCCAAGCGGATCATGAGTACGCATCAGCAACACGCGATGGCGCAAAGCAAGATGTCGCTCGTTACGAATCGGCAATCACCGAAATTCGTAGTGAAGCGTCGCGTCGCCTCGAGATTGCTCGTCAGACTCTCGACAAAGAGCGTCAAGAAAAAGTTGTACAAGTGAATGCTCAGATTGCCCAACGTCGGGCTGTAGCCGAGACCGAAGTTGCCGCTGCTCGCGCAGCAGCGCAAAGTCAAATCGTTACTGCAGTAGGTGCTGTTACAACTCGTGCGACACAAATTGCTGTTGGGGTGTCTCCTGACGCGGCAATTGTTTCACGCTCGGTACAGCAAGCAATGGAAGGAACTCGTTCGTGAAATTATTTTCGTCAGCGTTGATCGCAGTTGAAGATCCGAGTCAGACCCATCACTGGCTGTTTCCTGAAAAAGCCGAAATTCTTTATGGAGGCATCGCCTCGTGCATAATTTTTGCCGGAATTTACAAAATTGGCTGGCCAATGATTGTCAAGGCGATGAACGCCCGCACGGCGAAGATTCAAAAAGAACTTGACGGTGCGGCTGCTGCTCGGTCGAAGTCAGAGTCTGATGCTTTGGGTATTCGCACGGCACTCGGCGATATCGAGAGTGAGCGTCGCAAGATTTTGGCGGAAGCTGACACGCAGGCTGCAGCGATCATCGCTGACGGTCGTGCTCGACTTGTAAAAGAGGTTGCTGAACTTGAAGCGAAAGCAGTTGCCGATCTTGCAGCAGCTCGTGGTCGAAGCGGCGAAGAACTTCGTGGAGAAATTTCTCGTTTGTCTAGTGCAGCCATATCTTCAGCAGTTGCAGCGAGCCTTAACGATCGCGCTCAACAAGATTTAATTGAAGATTTCATTAAGAGTGTTGGAGCATCAAAATGAGCGACGCGCGGATCGAGGCATACAGCCGAGCACTTTTCGAAGTTGCCCAGGCTGAAGGAAACCTAAATATCGTCGAAGACGAACTGTTTCGCATGGCTCGTGCAATCGAAGCCAACGAAAAGTTGCGTAGCACATTAACCGACGCCAGCATTCCAGCTGCACGCCGTCAACAAGTGGTCGAAGAATTACTTGGTGGCAAAGCGAGTAACACAACAGTTCAGCTCGTATCGCTAATAATTGGTGCTGGTCGTGGTCGTGAACTTCCGGCAATTGTCGATCGTCTTGTGCAGCGTGCATCAAGTGAGCAACAACGCGAAGTCGCAGAAGTGCGAAGCGCAGTTGCTTTGTCTGATGATCAGACGAAGCGTCTTGCCGAAGCGTTAAGCAAATCAACTGGTCGCAAACTTAATCTCAAAGTTGTGGTTGATCCATCAGTACTTGGTGGATTAGTCGCCACAGTGGGTGATGAAGTTATTGATGACACAGTTCGTACTCGACTTGAACAACTTAAGACCCGAATCTGAAATATTTCTGAAAGGACATACACAAAATGGCTGAACTCACACTCTCTGCGAATGACATCGCAGCGGCAATCACCAAAGGACTCGAGGGCTACAAGCCTTCGGTCGAAGCACGCACCGTTGGTCGTGTCACAGAAGTTGGTGACGGTATTGCTCGCGTTAGCGGTTTGCCAGATTGCGCCGTCAATGAGTTGCTTGAATTCGAAGACGGCACCGTCGGTCTTGCGTTGAACTTAGACGAAGACTCAATCGGCGTTGTTGTTCTCGGTGAAGCAGAATCAATCGAAGAAAATCAAACCGTTAAAGCAACTGGTCGAATTTTGTCGGTGCCAGTCGGCGACGCAATGCTTGGTCGAGTTGTCAACGCACTCGGTCAACCAATCGATGGCAAGGGTGACATTGTTGGCGCAATTATGCGTCGTGTTGAAGTTCAGGCCCCAGGCATCATGGGTCGCAAGCCAGTTCACGAGCCGCTACAAACCGGTATCAAAGCAATTGATGCGATGACACCTATTGGTCGTGGTCAACGCGAACTAATCATTGGTGACCGCAAAACAGGCAAGACGACGATTGCAATCGACACGATTCTTAATCAACGAGGATTAGGTGTGAAGTGCATCTATGTTGCAATTGGTCAAAAAGGTTCGACGATTGCCCAAACTGTTGAAGTGTTGCGTCAATTCGGTGCTCTTGAATACACGGTTGTTGTTGCTGCACCAGCATCTAACCCGGCGCCGTTCAAATATCTCGCACCATACGCAGGTTGCGCGATCGGCCAACATTGGATGGAGAATGGCGAGCATGCGCTTGTTGTTTACGATGACTTGTCAAAACAAGCAGAGGCCTATCGACAGATTGCGTTGTTGTTGCGTCGTCCGCCAGGTCGCGAGGCTTACCCTGGCGACGTGTTCTACCTGCACAGTCGTTTGCTTGAGCGCGCTGCGAAACTCAGTGATGAGCGCGGTGCTGGTTCGCTAACTGCATTGCCAGTTATTGAAACAAAGGCTGGTGACGTGTCGGCGTATATTCCGACCAACGTAATTTCGATCACCGATGGCCAGGTTTACTTGCAAGACAACTTGTTTAAGTCTGGCGTGCGACCAGCCGTAGACGTAGGTATTTCGGTGAGTCGTGTAGGTGGCGCTGCTCAAATCAAAGCAATGAAGAGTGTCTCGGGTACTCTCAAACTTGATCTTGCGCAGTTTCGTGAACTTGAAGCGTTTGCAACTTTCGGTAGCGAACTCGACGCGATTTCAAAAGCGCAACTCGAGCGCGGTTATCGTTTGGTTGAATTGCTAAAGCAACCGCTCAACTCACCGATGCCAGTTGAAGAGCAAGTCGTTTCGATTTTTGCTGGCACCAAGGGCTACTTAGACACGATTCCAGTTGCTGATGTGCGTCGCTTTGAGAATGAACTTCTTGAGCACATGCGTTCGCGACACGGTGGTTTGCTCTCGGGCATTCGTCAAGAACCAAAGGCCGATGTTCCAAAAGATTTGGCTTCGATCGTCGGTGCTTTCAAAGACGCGTTCGCGCCAACTAAGAAGGCTGGCGCTGTTGATCCAACAAAAACTAACGCTGGCGAAACTGGCGAAGCGGCGAGCGCAAAAACGCTCGCAACAGAGTAGGTCTAAACAAAAATGGCGGGCGGGCAAGAGCGCATTTTGCGCAGTCGGATCAGATCGGTTCAGGCAACCAAGAAGATCACACGCGCAATGGAGCTCATCGCTGGTTCACGTATTGTCAAAGCACAACAACGCGTTGCTGCTGCTGTGCCATACAGCGAGCGGATTACCGAAGTGGTCAAAGACTTGGCTGCGGGTGGTGCTGGCGGTTCGTCGGCGTTTCTTAAAGCGCGCGACGAGATTCGTACGACCTGTTATGTCGCCATAACTGCCGATCGAGGTTTGTGCGGCGGTTACAACGCAGGTGTTTTGCGAGCAACAGAAGGCGAAGTTAAAGCCGACGTCCTGGCTTCAAAAAATTATGTTGTTGTGCCAGTTGGTCGAAAAGCAGAAAATTATTTTCGGTTTCGTGGTTACAAGACTTCAAAAAGTTTCACTGGTTTTTCTGACGCACCAAAATACGAAGATGCCAAAGCAATCGGCCAGTTCGTTGTTGATTTGTATTTGAGTGGTGAAGTTGATCGCGTTGAACTTGTTTACACGCGATTTGTTTCATCTGGCCGACAAGAAGTTGTTCGTCGACCACTCGTGCCGCTCGAAAAAGAAGTTGTGGCAGGTGGCGACGGCAAGTCTGCATCGGGTGGCAATTACGAGTTCGAGCCAGATCCAGATCTGATTTTACAGACTCTTCTTCCGCGATATGTCGAAGCCCGAATTTACGCGGCTCTACTAAACGCGGCAGCCAGCGAGCACGCCTTTCGTCAGCGCGCAATGAAATCAGCAACCGATAACGCCGAAGAGTTAATTAAGAACCTGTCACGCATTATGAACCGTGCACGTCAAGATTCGATTACAACCGAAATTATGGAGATCGTTAGTGGCGCCGAGGCACTTGGTTCTGATGATGTTGATATTGTCCGCGAAATGTCAGTCAATTAGCTAGTAAGTTATGAAGTTTTAAGCGAAATTAAAAGGGAGAAAATATGAGTACAGCAACCACAGACCGTAAAGATGGGCGAGTAGTAGCAATCGCCGGACCAGTTATTGACGTTGAGTTTCCACGTGGCTCATTGCCAGAACTCAACCAAGCGCTTGAGTTCACCGTCACCATAGAGGGCCAAGAAAATGTGATCCTTGCCGAAGTTGCTCAGCAACTTGGTGGCAGTCGTGTGCGCGCAGTTTGTATGAAGCCAACAGACGGTCTGCGTCGTGGCACACCAGTGCGTGACACAGGTCGTGGCATCACGGTACCTGTTGGTGACAAAACTCTCGGTCACGTATGGAACGTGTGGGGCGACTGTCTTGACGGCAACAACGATGATTTCAAAGACGTTGAGCGTTGGGAGATTCACCGACCTGCGCCAGCGTTCGACACCCTCGAGCCTTCAAAGCGAATGTTCGAGACGGGCATCAAAGTTATTGATTTGCTCACACCGTATTTGGCTGGTGGAAAAATCGGTTTGTTTGGTGGTGCAGGTGTAGGCAAAACAGTTTTGATCACCGAGATGATCAACCGCGTGGC
>CALACK010000031.1 GCA_937890395.1 uncultured Acidimicrobiaceae bacterium
ACGAATCGCTGGTATTCGAGTGAAAAAGATACTCTGCCCATATTCGTAAACAATAAGGAGTCAACTCCAATGAAAATCCTGCAAACGCCAGATTCACAATTTGAAGGTCTCGCCGACTGGCCTTATCAGCCGATCTACACGATGATCGACGCTACGTCTTTATCTATTTCTGTGTCTGATGCTGTCGCCTTACGGGTACATCACATTGACGCTCGCCCACAAAATACAAACTCAGACGATGGCATTGAAACCGTTTTATGTATGCATGGCGAGCCAAGTTGGTCATATCTTTATCGCAAAATGATTCCGCGATTTGTCGCCGCGGGTCACCGTGTTGTTGCACCTGACCTCATTGGCTTTGGTCGCAGCGATAAACCAACTGAAACGACTGACTATACATATGAGCGCCATGTCGATTGGATGACTCAATGGCTGGTTGCCAACGATCTTAAAAATCTAACTTTGGTCTGTCAAGATTGGGGTGGATTAATTGGTTTGCGCCTTGTGGCAGCAATGCCAGAAAGATTTTCACGAGTTGTCGCGGCTAACACGTTTCTAAATACTGGCGATCGTCCTGCAAGCGAAGCATTCATGGCATGGCGCAAATACAGCCAAGAGACACCGATTTTTGACGTAGGCAAAATTATGCGAGGTGGATGCAAAGTGAAACCATTTGCAGACGAATTGCGTAAAGCTTATGACGCACCGTTTCCTGATGACAGTTACAAATCCGGTGCCCGAGTGTTTCCAACGCTTGTGCCAATTTCGCCCGAGAGTCCTTCTGCGCGCGAAAATGTTGAAGCATGGAAGTCGCTCCGCAAATTTGAAAAACCATTTCTCACTGCATTCAGTGACAGTGACCCCGTAAGTGCAGGTGGAGATAGATATTTTCAACGTGAAATACCCGGTTGTACTGGTCAAGCGCACACAACGATCACAAACGCAGCCCATTTTTTGCAAGAAGACGCTGGTGAAAAATTTGCTGATGTCGTCAACCAATTCATTAGTGCCAACAAGTGAAAAATCACTGTCAAATTTCTTAGCGTAGAATAATTGAATGCCAAAACCTGGGCCACAAACAACATCAATTGAGCCAGCAGACGGCCGCCTCGGCGTATTAACGGTCGGCCTTGGTGCGGTTGCCTCGACTTTGATCGCTGGAGTTGAGCTCGCCAAAAAAGGTATGGCTTTGCCGATTGGGTCACTGACGCAACTTGACACGATTCGTCTTGGCAAGCGCACAGATAATCGTTCACCGATGATCAAAGACTTTGTGCCACTCGCCAGACTTGAAGACATCGTTTGGGGCGCATGGGATCCGTTTCCGGATGATGCATATGTTGCAGCGCAACGCGCAGGGGTTCTTGAGGGCCCAAAACACATTGAAGCGATTGCTGATGTTCTGCGCGATGTGCGCCCAATGAAGGCCGCATTTGAGCGCAACTATGTAAAAAATATTGATGCCGACAATGTGATGGGAAAAATCTCAAAACGAAAAATGCTTGAATCAATTCGAGAAGATATTAATCGCTTCAAAGACGAAAAGAAATGCGATCGACTGGTGATGATTTGGTGTGCTTCAACCGAGATTTATCTTGAGATTGGGCCACAACACCAAGACATCGAGAGTTTCGAAAAAGCAATTGACTCCAACGACCCGATGATTGCGCCATCAATGCTCTACGCATACGCGGCAATTCTTGAGGGTGTGCCTTTTGCTAATGGTGCACCAAACCTATGTGTTGATACACCAGTTCTGCGACTACTGGCAACAGAGCGAGGTGTGCCAATTAGCGGCAAAGATTTCAAAACTGGTCAAACGCTAATCAAAACGGTTCTGGCGCCGATGCTCAAGGCGCGAATGCTCGGCCTCGCTGGTTGGTATTCAACAAATATTCTCGGCAATCGCGACGGCGAAGTTCTAGACGACCCCGAGAACTTCAAAACAAAAGAAGAGTCAAAGTTGGGTGTACTCGAACATATTTTGCAGCCAGACAAGCACCCTGAGTTGTATGGAAATGTGTTTCATAAAGTTCGAATCAATTACTATCCGCCGCGCGGCGACAACAAAGAAGGCTGGGACAATATCGACATTTTTGGTTGGCTCGGATATCCGATGCAAATCAAAGTTGACTTCTTGTGCCGAGACAGCATTCTTGCGGCTCCACTTGCACTCGATCTCGTACTGTTTTCCGATCTTGCCCAACGCGCAAAATTAGGCGGCATTCAAGAGTGGCTTTCGTTTTATTACAAGAGTCCGCAAGTTGCACCCGGTTTATATCCAGAACACGACTTGTTTATCCAATTGACAAAATTGAAAAACACTTTGCGTTGGATGATGGGCGAAGACCAAATAACCCACTTGGGTCGCGAATATTACGACGAAAACTAAATCTCGCCGAATAGCTGTTGCGCTATCACTAGATATTTTTAGCGTGTTGCTTTTTGTGACGGTTGGTCGGCGCAATCACAACGAAAGCGCAGGCATCTCGGGTGTCGTCGAAGTTGCACTGCCGTTTTTAATCGCACTCGTCTGTAGTTGGGTTGTATCTCGAGCATGGCAAAAACCAGATGCGACTAAGAATGGTGTTGTTATTTGGTTAATCACAGTAGTGCTTGGCTTATTATTCCGAAATTTAATATTTGATCGCGGTACCGCTACGCCATTTATTATCGTCGCCACAGTTGTGCTCGGCGTATTACTGGTTGGCCGCCGGCTAATTATGCGAGTTATTCGATGATGTTGGTGATTGCGCCGCGATCTGCACCTTGGACAAGTTTCGCGAATTTAGCCAACACACCGCTGGTGTAACGCGGCGGGTTTGGCTTCCAACCTTTTTTACGATTGAGCATTTCTGCATCAGAAATTAGCAAGTCAATTTTCAACGATGGCACATCAATCAAAATTTTGTCGCCGTCATTGATGAATGCAATTGGACCGCCATCGGTTGCTTCTGGTGCGACATGGCCGATGCAAAAACCCCAAGTTCCGCCGCTAAATCTGCCGTCGGTGATTAGTGCGCAGTCGCTGCCACGACCGGCGCCTTTCATTGCTCCAGTTATTGCCAACATTTCGCGCATGCCCGGGCCACCTTTCGGGCCTTCATAACGAATCACGAGCACAGTGCCGGGTTTGATATCGCCCGACATAATTGCTGCCATGGCACCATCTTCGCCGTCGAAAACTCGAGCCGGCCCTTCGAAATGCATTTGATCGGCTGACAAGCCCGCAACTTTTACAACCGCACCGTTAGGCGCAAGCGAACCACGCAAAATATTTAATCCGCCTTGAGCATGAATTGCATTCGACAATGGATGAATCACTTCGCCATCGGGAGCTGGCGGATTAATTTCAGACAAGTTCTCGGCCATAGTTTTGCCGGTAACAGTTAGAACATCGCCGTGTAATAAACCAGCATCAAGCAAATGCTTCATCACAACGGGCACGCCACCAACACGATCGATGTCAGTCATGTGATATTTGCCGCCGGGTTTTGTGTCGGCAATGTGCGGAACTTTGGCTGCAATGCGATTGAAATCGTCTAGCGCTAACGCGACACCTGCTTCGTTGGCGATCGCCAACAAGTGCAACACTGCATTTGTGCTGCCACCCAACGCATTGACAACTGCGATCGCATTCTCGAATGCTTTCTTGGTCATGATGTCACGCGGATAAATGCCAAGACGCAACAGGTTGACAACGGCCGCACCGGCGCGTTGCGCATCATCATCGCGACGCGAATCAACTGCTGGTGGCGAAGCACTGCCAGGCAAACTCATGCCGAGGGCTTCAGCAATGCTTGACATTGTGTTGGCAGTGAACATTCCGCCACATGCACCTTCGCCTGGGCAAGCCTCGCGTTCAATTTCGCCAAGTTCGTCTTCGCTCATTTTGCCCGCCGCACATGCGCCGATTGCTTCAAACACAGTTGTGATGTCAATGTTTTTACCGTTGTGAACACCTGGCAAAGTTGAACCGTTGTAAACAAACACACTCGGCAAATTGACTCGCGCTGCAGCCATCAACATTGCCGGAATGCTCTTGTCGCAACCTGCCAAACCGACAAAACCATCAAAGCGTTCGGCATGCATCACTGTTTCGACACTGTCGCAAATAACTTCACGACTTACTAAAGATGCACGCATACCTTCATGCCCCATACTGATGCCGTCGCTAACGGTGATCGTGCCAAACTCAAGAGCCACACCGCCCGCTTCACGCACCCCGATTTTGGCGCGCGCAGCAAGTCGCTTCAGCGAAACATTGCACGGCGTTACTTCATTCCATGAGGATGCGATCGCTACTTGCGGCTTTACCCAATCGTCATCACCTAGGCCAACAGCACGCAACATTGCGCGCGATGCAGCTTTTTGAATGCCATCGGTTACATCGCGACTGCGAGGTTTGATATTTACAGGCGTGCCAAGATCACGAGCGTTCATAATTACGAGACTAGTTGCTTATCGTCTTTCGAACTCTTTAAGTAGCTGGCCAATACGGGGATTAGATATACGAAATATGCTCCAACACGCAGACGCTCAGGGCTTGCGTGCCAGCCAAACAAACCCTTCATGAAATCGTAAAACGTACCGCCAGATGCTGACCATGCGCCTGAAGTGATTGTCCAAGCCGGTGTAATCAATAACCCAGTCTCCCAGCCAATTAATTCACGAAGCTCATGCACAGCCTTACCAGCAAGACCGGCAGCGAATAGCAATAGCAAAATTGCTGTGACATTAAAAAATGCTTTTAGGTTGATTCGACTGCCTGCTTTAAACACGACTAGACCAAGTGCGGCTGAAACAACTAAACCGATAAGACCCCCGATGACAACTGACGACCCAGATGCAGTTTCAGTTTTCGCGCCGAGTAAAAATAATGCAGTTTCTAATCCTTCGCGAAAAACCGCGACGAATGCAATCGTAAACAAAACGGTTTTTGATGAACCATCAACTTTGCTGCGAAGATCAGAGCTTAAATTCCGTGCGTTTGCGCGCATCCAGAAAATCATTTGCGTTAGGACCAACATCGCAGCCACTGCAATTACACCCTCGACTGCTTGTTCGACTTTGCCATTCAGGCCGTTGACAAAAATATAGACAAGCGTGCCTACGATTGCGCAAACTGCGATTGCAACAAACGTTCCGAACCACACCACTCGATTTTCAGTGCGGCGATTTGTCTTTGCCAGATAAGTCAGAAGGATAGAGATAATTAGTGAGGCTTCAAGGCCTTCGCGCAAGGTGATCAAAAAACTAGAACCCACTATGACTCCTTATATGCGAGAATATGAATAAGTAAATATGTTGCTAAATATTTCTATCAGTTAGGCTACCCTAACACAATGTTAGGCTAACCTTACAAGTCAGCAACCTAAGTGTCACGCGCTCTTTTTGACTGTAATAGCGTGGTAATTACTTTGCCATCGGCTTTGCCTTTAGAAGATTTCATAACTGCGCCGACTAACGCACCAAGTGCTTTTTCTTCGCCACTGCAATATTTTTGCCAAGCACCAGGTTCGGCCGCGATCGCCGCGTCGACCATTGCTTCAACTGCACTTGTATCAAGTGCCTCAAAACCGCGTTTTGCTGCCATCGCTAAAACGTCACCACCACCAGCTTCGATTAAATCTGTGAGCAAAGTTTTTGCTTGAGTTGAAGTTACTTTTGAATCGCGCTCTAAAATTGTAAGTGCTGCTAAATCTTTTGCCGATACTTTTGGCGACGCGCCTTGCTCAGCAAATGCTTGTTGCACATATACAACTGCGCGACGCGCATCACCGCCTGCAGAAATAACCTCTCGAACATAGTCATCTTGTCCGCGCTCAACTACGACAATTGCTGATTCTCCGTCTTTGTCAACCCCACAAAGTTCAGCCAATGCTTGGCGTCTTGCCGCGGGTAAAACTGGCAACGCCGTACGTACCGCTTCGATCCAAGACTGGTCAGGCACGAGTGGCACAAGATCTGGCTCTAAGAAGTATCTGTAGTCGTCAGCGTCTTCTTTGGTGCGCAAAGTTTCGGTGCGACCAGTTGAGTCATCCCAGTGACGTGTTTCTTGGCGAATTGAGCCGCCACTTTCAATTAAATCAACTTGTCGGCGTGACTCATAATCAATCGCCCGACCAACAGAGCGAATCGAGTTGACGTTTTTTATCTCGCAACGAGTGCCAAAAGGTGTGCCAGGTTTGTGCACCGAGACATTGACGTCGCAACGCATTGACCCCTCTTCCATTTTCGCATCGCTTGCGCCAACGGCCAACAAAATAGAGCGCAACTCGGCAACATACTGGCGGGCTTGTTCTGACGTTCGGATATCTGGACGTGAAACAATCTCAACGAGCGGCACGCCAGCACGGTTGAAATCAATCAGTGAATAATCACTGCCATGAATACGACCAGATGCGCCACCAAAGTGTGTTGATTTGCCGGTGTCTTCTTCGAGGTGAGCGCGTTCAACGCCGATCCGCACATCGCCTGGCAACATTAAATAACCATCAATGTTCAATGGATGGTCATATTGCGTTATCTGAAAAGCCTTCGGCAAGTCAGGATAAAAATAATTCTTGCGATGAAAAGTACATGGTTGAACTTTGCAGTTAAGTGCCAAACCGATTCGCATTGCAAGTTCAATTGCGTGTTTATTCAATACCGGCAAGGCACCAGGTAAACCCAAAGTAACCGGATCAATATTTGTGTTTGGCTCGTCACCGAAACGATTCGCACTTGCACTAAACATTTTTGTTTTCGTCGCGAGTTCAACGTGAACTTCAAGGCCAACAATTAACTGCCAACCGTTAGGAAGTGCTGCGACTTCACTCACGACGCACGCTCAAGTTCTGCTGCGACTTTAAACATTGCTTGTTCACCCAATGTTGAAGCCAAAACTTGAATGCCGACGGGCATCGAATCTACGCCTACGCCAAATGGCACACTCATTGCTGGGTGACCAGCCAAGTTCGACGGAATCGTAAACACGTCGCACAAATACATTGCTAATGGGTTGTCAGTTTTAGAGCCAAACTTGAATGCCACTGACGGCGAAGTCGGTGTCAGAATCGTGTCAACGCTTTGGTAAGCGCGCGCGAAGTCATCTGATATTAGCCGGCGAACTTTAAGCGCCTTGCCGTAATAAGCATCAAAATAACCTGCCGACAAGGCGTATGTGCCGAGCATGATTCGACGCTTTACTTCTTCACCGAAACCGGCTTCGCGAGTTGCTGCATACATCGAATTCAAATCCGCTGCATCAACTCGATTGCCGAAGCGAACGCCGTCGTAACGCGCCAAGTTGCTGCTGGCCTCCGCAGGCGCAATTAAATAATAGGCAGTTAAGCAATACTGCAACGACGGCAACTTGACATCAACGATTGTCGCGCCGGCACTTCGCAACGCATCAAACGCTGCTTCAAGGCGCTCAAGAACATCTGGTTCACAACCTTCTGGCAAATCAGTGACTCGTCCAATTCGCATACCTTTAACGCCCTGATCGAGCACCGAAACCAGCGACAGAGCAGGTTGTGGAATCGAAGTTGAATCCATCGGGTCGTGACCCGAAATAGTTTCGAGCAAAGTTGCTGCATCACGCACATCGCTCGTGAACGGACCGATTTGATCGAGACTGCTAGCAAATGCAACAAGCCCATAACGCGAAACAGTTCCGTAGGTTGGCTTTACACCAACTACGCCGCAAAGTGCAGCGGGCTGACGAATGCTGCCACCAGTGTCGCTGCCGAGTGATGCTGCTGCGAAACCTGCAGCAACAGCAGCCGCACTACCACCGCTTGATCCGCCAGGCACACGTGAGATGTCATGTGGATTTCTTGTCGGGCCAAACGCCGAGTTCTCAGTGCTTGAACCCATTGCGAATTCATCGAGGTTTGTCTTGCCGACAATTACCGCGCCAGCGTTGCGCAATTTCGTAACAACAGTTGCGTCGTATGGCGGCTTCCATCCTTGCAAGATTTTTGACGAGCAAGTTGTCTCAACTCCTCGCGTGCACATGTTGTCTTTCAATGCAATGGGCACGCCAGCAAGCGCACCAACTTTTTTACCAGCCTTGACATCGTTATCTATTTTTTCGGCGTCGTGCCGCGCTTGGTCTGCTGTGACCAAATTAAATGCATGAATCTCAGATTCTCTGGCACTGATTCGCTTCAAATATTCTTCAACTACGTCACTTGCATTTAATGTGCCACCGCTGACACCAGATGCAATTTCGACAAGCTTTTCCATTTGTTAAACGTCAAAACCAATAGTTGGTGGCACTCGAAAGCGTCCACTCTCGGCAGTGGGTGCTTGACCAAGAACTTCATCGCGATCTAGCGATGGCGCAATGACATCTTCACGCAACACATTCTTGAGTGGATATGGCTGCGTCATCGGCTCAACATCCGCCAGATCTAAAGCGTCAATGTCTCGAAAGTGTTCAAGCATCCCAGCAAGTTGCGCTGTCATTTTTTCTGCTTCTTCTGTATTTAAGCTCAGACGGGCGAGACGTGAAACCTTAATTACTGTTTCTTGAGAAATCTTTTCGGCCACGACTCTAATTCTACGAGCCGATCGATAATTAGATACACACCAGCAACTGCAAAAACAATGATCGATGTCCATTGATTTAATCTCAGACCGCCAAAATGTTTCGCTGTGTCAACTCTCAATGACTCTACAAAAAACCTTAAAAACGTATAGCCGGCTACATACATCGCAAAAAGTCGTCCGTTTCGCGGGCGCCATTTTTGATCAATCTTGATTAAGGCAACAGATATAACGAGGCAGCCGAGTGACTCATATAAAAATGTCGGATGAAAAGTGGTTCCGGCCTCAAAGCCTGCCGAGGTTGCTTTGGAAGCAGAAATTTCTAACGCCCACGGCAATGTTGTTGGTTTTCCAAAAAGTTCTTGATTGAACCAATTTCCCCATCGACCAATTGATTGAGCAAGGGCGAGACCAGGTGCAACACAAGTTAAGCCAATAGCAATTTCAAGTTTGCGCTTGCGCGCGACGAAGATTCCAGCAATAATACCGACGAAAATTCCTCCCCAGATACCAAGGCCACCTTCCCAAATTTTCACAACATCAAACCAACGCCCACGAAATCTTTCTATGTCGGTGAGCACGTGATATGCGCGAGCTCCAACAATGCCAATTGGTACTGCTGTCATCGCGATTGAACCTGCATCATCTGGGTGCCCTACGCCATGCTCTAGCAAACGTTTTTTAAATAACCAAACCGCAGCGACAACACCAAGCGCAATCATTAGTCCATAGGCATTGAAGCGCAAGAAAAATATCTCAATGGAGCCTTGGGATGGACTTGGAAGCGAAGTAATCATTGCCGTCATATTAGATTTCTTTTGTTAACCGATGCGAATTGATTCAGCTATAGACACGGCGTTTAAACAGCAGTTGCTGTAACTGGCTTATTGCTGGTCTACTTAATGCGTGACTAGTGCAAAGCGTCAGGTCGAAATGGCTGCTATCACTTCGCTCGCACCCGTAGCGGCACTATTTCCGACTTGGCTTGTAGCAATCGGTATTTTGTGGCTTCCATTTTGGCGTTTTACGGATGTTTCATATTCGCTGTTTGCGTTCGCGGCAATCGCAATGGGAATAGTTTTGTTTTCTAAATCTGTGCAGAAAATATTTCTAGCACGCCTCTTAGGCGCGCGACAGCCGAACAATGCAGAGTCGGCAACTTTGTATCAAGCCTGGCGACGAGTGGCTAAAGCGAATCACATTTCACTTGACAGTTTCGTTTTGAAAGTCGTGGATACTGGAGAGATCAATGCTTTCGCGTCTGGTGGACATCTACTTGTCGTCTCTTCGTTCGCAGTTAACCAACTTGATAACAATGAACTGACTGGGGTTCTCGCTCATGAACTGAGCCACCATCTTGGGTCGCACACTGTTGCGCTAACAATCGCGCAGTGGCTGAGCATGCCAATTTTGCTACTCGCAAAAATTGGGTTCTACTTGCAGTTTATTGCTGAAGCGATTACAAATACTTTTGGTTCGCGCTTAAGAATTATTCGACTCATTGGCTTACTCACCGCAGCGGCGCTGACTGTCGCCTCTTCTCTGTTTGTGGCAGGACTCGTCGTTGCACAATCACTAAGCAACGCAGTCGGGCACGGATCAGAATTTCAAGCAGATAGGCGAGTTGTTCAAATGGGTTTTGGGCGTGAACTATTGACTGCACTAAAGCGCGTCGAAACTGACTCGTACTTTTTTGATGAAGTATCAAAAGGCTCATTAATTGTTTCATCGCACCCTCCGGCCGAAGAACGAATTAAGCGACTTGAGACTTTGATGCGAATTGAAGATCCATTTAGATGACTAGTTCAAAACTCTTCGAAAATAAATTAAATCGATTAATTTTCGCTCTCGTAGCGGGGCTGACAGTTGGATTCTCACTTCCGCCTTGGGGGTGGTGGCCACTGTCTATTTTTGGTTGCGCGCTATTTTTTCAGATAACAAAAGTCGCTCGAAACGCTAACGAACAATTTCTCATCGGTTTTGTCTTTGGCTTTGCTTGGCTGGCACTTGGCATGAGCTGGATGTGGTTTTTAACAGCACCGGGTTACTTTGTTGTAGCGTTTTTATTTGCAGGTTTTCACGGCACAGCCGAACTGATCAGCTCGCGTTTTAACTCACCAATGTTTGCCAGACCAATTGCGCACACGTTGGCAGAAGTCTTGAGATTTTCATTTCCGTTTGGAGGTGTTCCACTAGCGACATTGCCAATTGCGATTGCGCCAACTCGACTTGCGGATATCAGTTCAATCGGCGGGCCGATCCTCGCGACTTGGTTCGTACTGCAATCTGCGGCGTTAATGGTTGGTTATTTCAATAGACGCCAGAGTCGCAAACCCGTAGCGATTATTTTATTGCTTTTGGTTATTTTGCAGATTTTTGGACAAATTGTTAATCCAGTGCATTCGACAAAAGAAACTTTAAGAATTGCGATCGTGCAAGGTGGCGGACCACAAGGTGTATTAGCGATTAACGCGAGCGCACGTGATGCATTTGATCGGCATTTAAAAGTCACCAAAACTTTGCAATCACAAGACAATCTAGATGTTGTCTTGTGGCCTGAAAATGTGATCGATGTCGAAGACTTTGCGAGCAGTCTTGAGTATTTTGAAATTACAAATGAGTCAAAAAGACTTAATGCTCAATTCGTAGTTGGAGTTACCGAAGACGCTGATACAAATCGTTTTACCAACGCTCAAATCGTTGTACAACCAAATGGTGATATCACATCACGTTATGACAAAGTTCGTCGAGTGCCGTTTGGTGAATACGTCCCACCTGGTTTACGAAGTTTTCTCGAATCTATTGGCGCACCAGTAAATCAAATACCTAGCGACGCCGTTGCAGGTCAAGAACCAGCGATGCTTACTCTGAAACAGACAGACGTTGCTGTAGTTATATCTTGGGAAGCTTTTTTTGCTGGACGTGCGAATAGCGGCGTTGAGTCTGGTGGATCAATTCTCCTGAACCCAACTAATGGATCAAGTTATACGGGCACAATATTGCAGTCACAACAATTAGCAACGAACTCTCTTCGAGCTCGAGAAACCGGTCGTTGGACGCTTCAGGCCGCAACCACAGGTTTTAGCGCGGTGATCACTCCGCAGGGCAAAATCACCCAAAGAGTTGGTGTCGGAGAAGCAAAAGTGATCGTTGCAGATATTCCACTAACTACTGGCCGAACTATTTATTCACATCTCGGTGATGGTGTAATTATAATTTTGCTCATGACTAGTTTGATTTTTTGCCGACCAGTGCGACGCACCAAAAATCAAAATGACCTCTGACGATCTCGTAATCGCCAGCGACAACGTGCGCTGCATAGTTAGCCCAAATGTAGGTGGTCGGTTGTCGTCAATTGTCGCTTTCGGCCGAGAATTGTTGATCACTAAAAACGATGAAACAAATCTGCAAAAGTGGGGTTGCTACCCGATGGCCCCCTGGGCAGGTCGAGTTCGTAACGGAGTTTTCGCGCATAAATCAAAACAACATCAACTTGAAATCAATATGCATCCTCATGCAATTCATGGAACTGTTTTAGAACGCCCATGGAAGCTAATCAACTCTTCTTCATCAAGTGTCGCTATGAATATTGATCTTGGCGCTGACTGGGGGTTCGCAGGTGAAGCGACTCAAACTATTTCTGTGATTGACGACATGATTGAATTTCGTCTAATGGTTGAGACTGATGATGCATCAATGCCGGCGCAAGTCGGCTGGCACCCGTGGTTTGCGAGACCATGCACATTAGAAACCAAATTTACACATATGTATCTTCGTGACGAATTCGGTATTCCAACTGGCAAAAAAATCACGCCGCCAGCGGGCCCATACGACGATTGTTTTTCGGGTTCGCTAAGTACGCCAACTCTAAATTTCGAAAATGAAGTGCAACTAGAAATTGAAACTGACTGCTCTCACTGGGTCGTGTACGACGAACCACAACACGCAATATGCGTTGAGCCTCAATCTGGTCCACCTGATGGATTCAACATTGAACCGCTGGAAATCACTCCCGATATTCCACTGACCCGTTTTATGCGACTTGTGATTAGCAAACCATAAAACTAATGAGTTAATTGTTCGCTAATAGATAGCCTAAATACCAAACGGTAGGATCTAGTGATGAAAAAACCGTTTGATGTCAACGGCCCATTACGAATCGCATACCTCACTTATCGCGGTAAACCCCATGTAGGTGGACAGGGCGTCTACACACGTCATCTGACAAAAGCGTTAACCGACCTCGGCCACCACGTAGAAGTCTTCAGTGGTCAGCCTTATCCGGTTCTAGATGAGAGAGTTCAGTTACACAAGTTGCCGAGCCTAGATATCTTCAATGATCACAACCCTGGGCGATTTCCTGCCTATTGGGAGTTAAACACATGGCCAAACTTTGTTGAGGCTGCGCTATTTCTCAAAGGCACATTTGGTGAACCACTTTCTTTCAGCATGCGTGCCCACCAAGTTTTGCGCCAGCGAATAAATGATTTTGATCTTGTTCATGACAACCAATGTCTTGGATCAGGAATATTGAAAATTGAAAAAATAATTCCGACCATTGTCACTTTGCATCATCCAATCACAAAAGATCGAGCGCTCGAGATGGCCCACACACCAAATTGGTGGAAACGCAGAGCAATCGGTCGTTGGTATTCGTTCGTGTGGATGCAGGGCCGTGTCGCAAGCAAGATGCCACGCGTAGTTGTTGTCAGTGAAAACTCAATCAATGACATTCACACTGATATGGGTGTATCAAAGGATCGAATGCGACTGGTGCCGGTTGGTGTTGATCCGGATTTATTCAAGCCAATTACATCTATAACAAGAAAGTCTGCCCATCTAATTACGACAGCGTCTGCCGATGTGGCCTTGAAAGGTTTATCATTTTTGCTTGAGGCTGTTGCAAAGCTTCGCACCGAGCGAGAAATTCATTTAACAATCATCGGTAAACCTCGAGCTGGAGCAAGCGCTGATCTAATCAAATCACTCGGACTGCAGGACTGTATAAGTTTTGTGTCGGGTGTAACCGATGAAGAAATTGTCAAATTGTACGCGCAAAGCGAACTTGCAGTCGTGCCAAGCCTCTACGAAGGATTTAGTCTTCCAGCGATTGAAGCAATGAGCACGGGCATATGTTTGGTTGCCACCACTGGTGGCGCACTACCTGAAGTTACGGGCATTGATGGTGAAACGGTTTTGTCGTGTGTCGCAGGCGATGCAGATGCACTTGCGGCCACAATTCGACGTGGACTTGACGACAAGAGGCTGCGCGAAAAAGTTGGGCTAGCTGGACGCGCAAGAGTTGCCGAGCGATGGTCATGGCGACATTGCGCACAGTTAACTGTTGATCAGTATCGCGAAGTTTTGTCGATGCCTGACAATCAACAAAAAAATGCCAAACGACAAAGTTCTTAAGATGCTGACGATTAAATTTGAAAAGTTAAATCTAAAACCAGGTGATGCATTTTTAGATGCTGGTACAGGTTTTGGTCGACACGCATTTGAGGCTGCTCGCCGCGGGGCTCGTGTGATTGCACTTGACTATGCACAGCAAGAAGTCGAAACCACTCGAGCAACTTTTGCGGCAATGTATCAAGCAGGTGAACTCGACCCGAGTTCATTTACCGGCGTGGTGCGCGGTGATGCAACTTGTCTACCATTTGACGATGCAACATTTGACTGCATTGTGACATCTGAGGTTCTAGAACACATTGACGATGACACAACTGCGTTACGCGAACTCGTTCGAGTTTTGCGCCCCGGTGGTGTTCTCGCAGCAACTGTGCCGTCGTGGTTTCCTGAAAAAATAAACTGGGCACTTTCTGATGAATACCACGCACCATTTGTCAAAGGTGGCCACGTCCGGATTTATCGAAGTAGTGAACTACGTAAAAAAATTTCACAAGCAGGGCTTGAAGTGGCCGACTCGCACAAAGCACACGGGTTGCATTCGCCATACTGGTGGTTGCGCTGCGCGGTAGGGCCTCAACGTGAAGACAACAAAGCAGTTGCGTTATACAAAAAATTTCTTGAATGGGACATAATCTCCGCGCCACTAATCACTCGCGCACTTGATCGTGCACTCAGCCCCGCGATTGGCAAAAGTTACGTGGTCTATGCAAAAAAGCCACGAAAAGTCAACTACTGAAATGCTTAATAATAATTCGGCTGAAAGTACTACTGCTAAAAATGTTTTAGCTAAAACCGCAGATCTACTAACTCTTGACGAACTTTCATTAACTGCCGACTCAATTGCAAAACTTCAGCTTCCAAATGGAATGATTCCATGGTTTGAAGATGGTCACTGTGACCCATGGAACCATGTTGAGACGGCAATGGCGCTCGATGTTATGGGTCGGCACGAAAATGCTCGACTGGCTTACGAATGGCTGAGAACAACTCAACGAACTGACGGCTCTTGGTTTAACTATTTTCATGGCGATGGCAGAGTTGAAGAGACAAAACTTGATAGCAATGTTTGTGCTTACATCGGCACAGGACTTTGGCATCACTGGTTATGCACACAAGACCTCGCGACATTGAAACATTTTTGGCCGATGCTCGAAAGTGCAATGACTTGGGTTCTTAAAATGCGACGAAATGATGGCACGATTCTTTGGGCTCGAGAAGAGAACGAAAAACCGTGGGACTATGCATTACTAACGGGTTGCTCCTCAATTCGTCATGCACTAATTTCGGCCAGCAAGATCGCGGTTGTACTAAATACGACTAGACCTGAATGGATTGAAACTGCTTTGCAAATAGATCTAATTATTCAAAATGACCGAAATGCATTTGAGCCCAAAGATCGTTGGGCGATGGACTGGTACTACCCAGTGCTCACTGGTGCACTTACTGGTGATGCTGCGAAATCTCGGCTTGCAGAACAATGGAATACATTCGTGATGCCAGAACTTGGAGTTCGCTGTGTGAGTGATGAACCATGGGTGACGGCATCTGAAACTGCCGAGTGTTCTCTGGCATATTCTGCAATCGGTGACTTTGATACTGCTAAGTATCTTCTAAACACAACTATTCAACATCGAACTATTGACGGATCATATTTAACTGGGCTTGTTTATCCGAACAAGATTGTGTTTCCAACTGATGAGCGTTCTGCATATACCGGAGCCGCAATAATCTTGGCGGCTGACTCACTCGTTGATATCTCACCGGCATCTCGAATTTTCAAATACGACGAATTAGATAACTACTAACCCGCTATTTTGATTCGCTGCAAAATTCTTAGTGACCCAGTTGCTGATATTTCTATAAATTCGCCAGAGTCAAGTGCGGCCATATAAATATATTTATATGGTGCTTGGCCCCCATCTTTGGGATCTGAAAACACATCGTGAATTGCTAATAATCCATTGACTGCAATTTTCGGCACCCAACTTAAGTAGTCGCTTCGAGTTGGTTCTTCACCGTGTCCGCCGTCTAGGAAACAAAAAGCCAACTTTGCTGACCATTGACTGCTAATTACTTTTGACTCTCCCACAATCGGAATTACAACATCAGAAAGCATTGTTCGTCGCAAAGTCGCTAGCAAACTTGGCAAGGTATTTAATTGGTTAGTCGAACTATCAAGCAACGACTGATCAAACCATTCCCAACCATTTTGATTTTCTTCGCTACCAAAATGGTGGTCAATCGCAAAAACTTTGGTTTGATATTTTCGTGCAGCCGCACCAAGCCAAACAGTCGACCGTCCACAATAAGTTCCGATTTCAACAATTGGCAACTTTGGTAACTCTCTACAAGCAGCACATGCTGCAAGATATAGCGCATCACCTTCATCTGCGGGCATGAAACCTTTAGTCGCTAAAGCCTCAACTCTTAAAAACTTATCCATCACAATTTTGTTATGACTTTAGTAATTCATTGAATTCGCGTTGCCACTGCGACTTCCAGTCGGTCGAAAAGTTTGCGAATTTTTCAGCGAAGTTTGTCCGAGCCAACTGAACATCTGTTGAGAGCCACCAGCTTTGAACATTTCCATCAATTTTGTTGGCATGCGTTGCTGCACTTCTGCCAGAAGTATGCAGGATTCCAACTTGAGTAAGTGCCTCAATTAAAAATTTAGCGTCTGACCTGAACTTGTATGCATCAGGATCATAGAAACAAATCGTTGGTGTATTTATGCCCAACGTTTCAAGCCATGAAGTGCCCAAATAACTATGAAAGACGATTCGGCTGACTGAATACTGATCGAAAATGTCACCAGTGTTACCGAACTGAGCATCAGGTTTAGCAGCGACGATCGCTTGACGATGCACGTTTCCATAATCACCGGGAAACATTCTGATCTTTAAATTGGTTTTACTTTCACGTATTTCTACAAATTCAGAAACTTGTTCATACATGGTTTGTAACGTGCCCGGCAATGGAAAGTACTGCAACCGATAAATTTGCTGTGGCTGATCAAAGCAAATCAGCGAGTCACAATATTTTTTTTGACTTCGTGGTGAAGTAATTAATGGCGAAAGTACTCGCGTGTGATCATCCCCCCGACTCCAACCCCAGGTGAAATAAGTATCGGAAACTCTGCATTCAAATTGCTCGCCTACATGCGAATCGTCCAGCCCATACCAGCCGCCATGTTGGTGGTAGTGCATTTTTGTGCCGAGTTCGCACCACTCAGCAGCCAAAATTTTGAATTCAATATGGGTCCACAAAGACTGCGACGAATACAGATGATCAGGGCGATTTGGTCGTCCTTCAACCACAAGTCGTCGAATTGGCTGAAAAGCTTCAACTAATGACACCGGAAGATAGACGCTAATTAACGCGCAACTGATTTCGGAAAGTGAAGAATCATTATCAATTTTTAAAATCTTGCTCTCTCGCCAGGCACTGTCTGGTGAGACTTCAACTAGATATTTAATTTCTAATTCATCATGCGCTGCCCACGCACGCCATGAAGCCATCGCACCAATCCACGACAAAGGAATTCGCCCTGAAAATGGTCTTACAAACAGAACTCGTGCCGACTTCGCAGATCTCAATATGCGCAATAGGCTCACAACTATCTTGTCACGGCGCCCACCCGACACTGAGTTTTTAATGACTATTGCATCTCTTGAAACCAA
>CALACK010000032.1 GCA_937890395.1 uncultured Acidimicrobiaceae bacterium
GCGACTGCCGAACAGAAACGAAAAAACTTGGCCCGCACCGAACTTGCATGGTTGCGTCGCGGTGCACCTGCGCGAACAACAAAACCAAAAGCGCGAATTGCTGCAGCAACAGAACTCGTTAATCGCCGACCGGAGGCTGCAGCAAGGGCAGGCGAAATTGGTTTATCACTAGGCAATCAACGACTCGGCTCAAAAGGAGTAGAACTACACGGCGTTGGCTTTTCGTGGCCGGGTGCAAAACCTGGCACTGCTGCAAAAACCGATTCAGGTACCGACGCAAGCGCTCTGGTATTGAATCCGTTTGACCATGAACTTGAACCCGGTGACCGACTTGGGATCGTCGGGCCAAACGGTGCAGGCAAAAGCACCTTGCTTGATTTAATTTCAGGTCGGCTCAAACCAACACACGGGCATATCGATATTGGTAGCACCGTAAAAATTGGTTATTACGACCAACTCGGGCGCGAACTAAATGTCAACCAGCGCGTGCGCGAAGCAGTTGCGGGAGACAAAGGTCAGCCGTCGATTGAAGACAATCAATTGATGCGACAGTTTTGGTTTGACGGCGACACGCAATATGCGCCGATTTCAACTTTGTCGGGTGGCGAACGTCGACGCTTGCAACTTTTGCTGACCCTGATTGAACAACCAAATGTCTTGCTACTTGACGAGCCGACGAATGATTTAGATCTCGACACGCTTCGCGCGCTTGAAGATTATCTAGATGAGTGGCCTGGCATTGTTGTTGTGGTTAGCCACGACCGAATATTTTTGGATCGCACTGTGATTGACGTTCTGGCGCTTGATGGTGTTGGTGGTGCGGCAGTTGTGCGCGGAGGCGTGGCTGGTTGGTTGAAGCAACGAAATTCGGCGCCAACCGAACAAATGACTGGGGCTCAGCGCGGCAAATTAATCAGCACACCTAGCGTCGCTGCTTCTGAGCTAAATCAAAAGCCAAAATCTTCAAAAAGCCCGAGCACACTGCGCCGATTATTTACTCAAGCAGAAACTGCACTGACGAAAGCCACAGCAGAACTCGAAAAATTGACTTTGCAAATGGCGACAACCAAAAATGACCATGTGAAGTTGGCGCAGGTCGGTGCTGAATTGGCTAAAGCTCAAGCCAGAGTAAAGTCTGCAGAAGAAACGTGGTTGGCTCTAGCCGCCGAGGCCGAATCAATTATCAGCTGAGCGTTTTGTTACGATCAGCGCGCAGTTTGCGAAGTGAAAACAAGACAATTACCCCACCAGTTAACAAAGTAGCCAAACCTTGCACACCTGAATTATCTGTAATTGTGGTGACTAACTTAATTTGAGCCACGACTAATCCGATTCCAGAAATAACTACGACTTCGGTGAATAGTGTTTTGATGCCATAACTAAAAAGTGCGATGGCAACAAGCATCGAAATTACGGCTGCAATAATGCTCAATCCAAAATCAGGTAGAGGAAAGATCAGACCGACAACAACGATGCAAGTTGCAAAAAATCTCAATGTAAATTTGCCACTGACAGTTGTTTTTTGCGCGAACCAAAGCAAACCTGCACCGACTGCTACCAAACAAAAACCCGCTGTGGTATCGACTGCGTTGAGAACAGCAAGCCCCGAGATCGTCATGATCATCGCACTTGTCGCTAACAGGAAAGAGCCTGAGAATTTACGTTTGCTAGATATAAGAAAACCATATACGAGCGTGGAAATTGATGCGATAAATATCGATAACTCTGGCGTCGCAGAGGTTTGTGACACGACTATGCCTGTGGCGATTGCAAAACTTGTGACAGCAAGTACTTCGACTACTTCAGCCGCGTTCTTAAATTGAACTTTCCGATTAAGCGACCGAGTAGCAAGGGCCAATAGTCCACTAACTAAGTACAGAGAGATTGCTACCAACAGATGGCTGATATCGCTCAATAGAGGCGTTATAAACCAGAAGGCGCCAAGGATTACAAAAAATCCGCCGAGAATCGCAACGATTTCAGTTGAATTAATCGGAAACCGTGTCGCATTGCG
>CALACK010000033.1 GCA_937890395.1 uncultured Acidimicrobiaceae bacterium
CGCGCACTAGTCGTTAGCTCAGGAATCTCAATTGGCTTTCTCGCAATATTTTTCGTGATCGGCGTGATCTCTCGATTGCTTACACAATGGGTTGAACTGAACGCGAAATATGCGTCACTGGCGATCGGCATAGTTCTAGTTATTGGCGGGGCGCGCATGCTGACGGGCTGGACACCCAAATTCGCTACACCTCAAATAGGTGGCGTGCAAACAAAAACTTTTCGAGCGACAGTTATTTATGGCGTGGCATATGCAGTGGCATCAATCGGCTGCACGATCGGCTTTCTAACTACGGCCGTGTTTGGCTCAATTGCTCTGCACGGTTTCATTTCTGGAGTTTTCAGTATTTTGCTTTATGGGTTGGGCATGGCGATGCTTGTTACAGCGCTGACCGTGAGTTTGGCGTTTGCCAAAACTGGCATCGTGACAATCATCAAGAACCGTCTACACATAATTCAACGGCTTGGCGCAATTTTTGTAACCCTGACCGGCATCTATTTGGTGCTCTATTGGTATGCGGCAATCAGCGAAGAAAGATCCACAAGTTTTGTCACCCGAATCGAACGTTGGCAAACAAGCGTTGCATCGTTCTTACAACAACAAGGCGCATTTCGCTTGGCAATTGTGTTGACGCTCATTGTCATCGTGGCGATAGTCGCAAGTCGGCGCAAGGTACGCACAATGTCATGATGTTCGCCAAGTTGTTGGCTCACCCAGATGTAAAGGAAGTAGTTGAGTTGCGGGGAAAATTTGGCTTCATGGCATATCACGGTGGAGGATTAGAACATCTCACCGATGTCATCGCTCAAAAGTCTGCGGAGCAATCGAATTCGTCATATTATGGCGTGCACCAGCCCCGTGGCTTGAAGTGGCATGTGCCATCGCACGAAATTTCGCCGAATTTTTCAACATCATTACAAAGTTTCATTAATCACGTTGACATTGTGGTCACAATTCACGGCTTTGGTCGAGAAGGGTTTTTCACGTCACTACTTTTGGGCGGACGAAATCGAAACTTGGCGGGTCACATGAGCACGCACTTGAAACAACATCTGCCAATGTACGAAATCTGTGATGACCTTGAGACAATTCCAGTTGATTTGCGTGGACTGCACGACGACAATCCTGTGAATCTGCCGCGGTTAGGCGGTGTGCAGATCGAGTTGCCACCACGCGTTCGTGGAGTTGGAAGATTCTGGAAAGACTGGGTTGGGGATGGTTTGACGCCTCACACAGAGTCGCTGATTACAGCGCTGGTTTCTAGTTCTAAATCTTGGCAGAATCAAAAATAGTTAAGGAGCAAGACGCTCAATTCGCCAGGGCGAATCACTAGTCGAGCGCGTATAGACGAAACGATCATGCAAGCGACTTGGTCGGCCTTGCCAAAACTCAATTGTTGTCGGCACGATGCACCAGCCACCCCAGGTTTTGGGTCGCGTGACTTGTTTGTCACCAAATTCTTTGCGAACTTCAATTAACCGCGATTCAATAAAATTTCGATCTGGGATCACCTGCGATTGCGGAGATGCCCAAGCACCGATTTGAGACTCGCGCGGACGAGATGCAAAGTAGTCATCACTTTGCTTTTCTGACACTCGCTGTACTGTGCCACGAACTCGAACCTGTCGATGTAAATCAAGCCACGCAAAAACTGCGCTGGCGACAGGTTTCGTTATCAGTTGCAAACTCTTTGCGCTGTCGTAATTCGTATAGAACACAAATCCATCGTTGTCAACACTTCGCGCTAGTACTACGCGTGAATCTGGGGCCGAATTTTGATCAACTGTAGACACAGTCATTGCATTGGGTTCGGCGACCCCAGCGCTGGCTGCTTCCTCATACCAAATATTCCATTGCACAATTGGGTCAAGATCTAAATCGGTGCGCTCTAAGCCAGCAGTTTCATATTGCACGCGCCGATCCCGCAAACTCATGATTTAGCTTGTGAACTAGTTGAAATTACTTTGGCCCCACGCATATACGGCTGAAGCACTTGTGGAATCGCCACTGAACCATCAGCCTGACGAAAGTTTTCAAGAATTGCAGCCCACACGCGGGGCACTGCTAACGCTGAGGCATTTAATGTATGCGCGATTTC
>CALACK010000034.1 GCA_937890395.1 uncultured Acidimicrobiaceae bacterium
TTGAAATGAACGACTGGATCGATGGAAAACTTGAGTTATCTGATTTCGACGAAGAATTGCAAACTAAGTTCTATAATTGTTATCCGCCCGAAACACGACTTGAGAAAAACCCTCTAATTCGAATTTCGCCTTCGTTCTTGAGAAAATATCAAGATTTATTGTGACTTCGAGGAAATAAAGTGACTGAGAAATTGACTGAGAAATTGACTAAGACCCGTTACGACGCGAGCCGTGAAGACATCGCGACGATTCTTGGCGACGCGCCAAAATATCGCCTCGACCAAGTTTGGCTAGGTCTGTATACCGAGTTTCAAGAGCCTCTCGAGATCACAACGATCTCCAAAGATCTTCGAACACGATTAGATGAAGCACTGCCGAGCAGTCTTGCGCCAATCACATCGAGCGTTAGCGACCGTGGCGACACAACAAAGTTTCTCTGGCAACTAAAAAATGGTGGCCACAAAATCGAATCTGTACTGATGCATTACGCCGACCGCGCCACTGTCTGCGTCAGCACTCAAGCCGGTTGCGCAATGGCATGTGGATTTTGTGCAACAGGTCAAGCAGGTTTCACTCGACAGTTAACTTCAGGCGAAATTGTTGAACAAGTTGTTCACGCGGCGCGAACTAGCGCCGCACGCGACCAACGGCTGGCCAATGTTGTATTTATGGGCATGGGTGAACCACTAGCCAACGAAGAAGCAGTGTGGCAAGCGGTCACTCGCATTCACGAAGCCATAGGTATCTCGGCTCGTCATCTCACAATTTCAACTGTTGGCATTATCCCAGGCATCAACACGCTCGCCGAACGACCACTGCCAGTTAATCTTGCCGTCTCACTTCACGCAGCGCGAAATGAGTTGCGAAACGAACTTGTTCCAATCAATAAGCGCTATCCAATCGAAGATTTAATGCAAGCATGTCGCAAATATCTTGCCAAGAAAAATCGTCGAATAAGTTTTGAATGGGCATTAATTAAAGATGTCAACGACACACCACGCGACGCTCGCGAACTAGCCAAGCTTTGCAAAAGCCTAAAACCCAGCGCTCACGTGAACTTGATTCCACTTAACCCGACACCGGGTTACTTAACAAAAGGAACAGCCCCCGAAGATGTCCGGGAGTTTGCGATGCAACTTGAAGATCTTGGTGTAAATGCAACCGTCCGTCGTAACCGCGGCACTGATATCGCTGCAGCCTGCGGTCAGTTGGCTGCCGGCCAACCAGTGACCCTCAGTTCGCGATCAGTTGTTGGATGAGTTTCTCTCGACCCCGTTCAATCTGATCGGCAAGCGCACGTTCTAGTAATCCCCCGGTAAATAGAGATCCCGAATAGTGCAAATTCGTTTGTAGCGATGAACCGTTATCAGTTTGAGAAACCGTTGCACTAAGCACCCATGCCGAATGGCTCCGCCCGTCATTTTCGGCGCGTTCGAAAACAACACGATACGGTGCCTCACAAGTCTTTTGCACCATTCTTAAGCGCTTCGATCTAGCGAATGGCCCAAGTCGCGCACGAAGTTCAACTGTCCAAGAACCTGAGTCTTGTGAACTACTCGCATCGTTGCCAACTGGCGTGACGCTGTGAACCATCTCAAGCCATGATTCGTAATTTTTGAGATCAGAAATATAAGCAAAAAGTTTTTCAACCGAAACTGGTACATCAACATTCGCCGTTATATCCATAGCCTCGCCTAATTATAAATCAAGACTCTGAATGCGACTGATCGCTATCAGGGCTATGTTCATGACTGTTTTTACCACTAGAACCAAACGCTCTGCCAAGCAAGCGTCCGCGGGCTTGCAGTTTTCCATTTAAATCACCAGAACGGTCAAACTGCGGCGTCCATGGCATTGCCTCAGTCTCTTGCGTATCCAATAATTGAGCGAACTCAGAAGTTATATCAACAGCATTGTCGTCGCTGGTATCTGCATTCTCACGGTCGGTAGTCATAAATACATGATCGTCAATTATCAAATCAAATAAATTCGCAATAACGTCGTCATCTTTTTTAGATCTATTGAAGTCAGAAACTTTTTGCCGCTTGCCAAGTTTTTGTGAACTATTTTTTGTGAGTTCTTGTGTAACTGGTGCACTAAATAGCCGCTGAACCTCCTCGCGATTATTAATTATCGACCAACCTTTTGGAACGGTAAGAGAATCGGCGTGACGACGACATAAAAGGTTTATTGGCGCCAAGTCGTTCAAATCGGGAAAGTCGATCGTCACCAACAACTGTCTCAGATCAACTTCATAAATAATCTCCCCGACTTTTGAACAGCCAGGACGTTCACAGTGACGCGACATGCCTAAACAATAGACTGCATCAGGGTTCTAGACATGCGATTCCCATTCCTTGACGATCGCGATAACCGAATGTGTCACTTGAGCAAATCCGGTCAAAACCGATCAATTGCCTAACCACTCCATCGTTCGGACCATCGCAAGACACCTCATACACGGCCTGAGTTGAGTCAAACGCCACACACGACCCACTTTGAATCAGCGAATCCGGACCTTGCGGAATACTCGGTGATGCAGTTGATTGTAAAAACAAAATCAAAAGCGCTCCAACAGCAACTAGCGACAACATAAATCGCCATGGAACCTTCGCTCTAACAACTACTAGTGGTATTTCGAAATCGGCTTCATCGGCGAAATCAATACCGAAATCAGAACCGAAACTAAAATCATCTTTATCGACCGAAGGTCTTTGTGGATTAGACGCAGGTTGGCGCTTTGACTTGACAGTCAGTGACTGGTCGTACAGCTGCCGACTAGCCGTATTACCTAGAACACTCCAAGCTTCGCTGACCGCAGCAAGGGCCAAAGAAAAATCCGCAGTCTCTAGCCCATCTGCGTCTGGGTGAAGTTTGCGCACCATCGCACGATGCGCGGCACGAATTTCCTTTATCGATGCGGATGATTTGACACCGAGTATTTCATAGTGATTAGAAATAATTTGACCTGCTTGATTCACGTCTAATTCACGAACGAAATTCGTTAATGGTTCACGAACCAGTAAATGTAGCGGCGATCTTGCTCGCAGAATCTCCACCACGACGCAAAATTACTGCCAAGAACCAAAGAGCGCTGAGCGTCACAACAAACAACAACACGGCGCCTACTCCCCAGAACGGTTTAATAGTGCTTCGGGTTGCGCCAAGTAACGCAACTGGGAAGGTAGTTGACCCAGCTTCACTGATCAGAGTTGAAATCACTGCGTTGTCAAGACAAAGCGCAAATGACAACAGAGCACCTGCAACCATTGCCGACGCGATCAACGGCAATGTGATTTGACGAAAAGCGCGGCCAGGAGGCGCACCGAGATCGGCTGCAGCTTCTTCAAGCGATTCGTCAATTCCTGAAAGTCTGGCTCGAACGATCAAAGTAACGACAGCACTTGCATACAAAGATTGACCCACCCACAATTTGTTGATACCCCCATTAAAAGGACCCCAACCATTTGTGAAAATAATGCCGACAATTGGTATCGCTTTGATTCGCGGAAACCAAGTTGCAAGCGCGATTGCATCCATAATCTCAGGCGTTACCAAAATCAAAAATACCGTAGCCATAAAAAACTTTGTCCAGTTACCTGGTCGACGTGCCAATGCGACACCTGACATACCTCCAATAAGTACTGCGATAATCGTGGCGCCGAAAGCAGCAATGAACGAATTTCGAATTGAATCACCGATACCCGCGAAGTCAAAAATCGTGCGATACCACTCTGTTATCAACCCATTAAGCACCACGGCAAAAACAAACGACAGCGGCATAACAAGTGACAAAACTCTCTTTGAGAAGCTTTCTCGACGTCGGTTGATGCGAACGAAGATCAATGCCGCGAAAATGACAACAGCGAATCGAATTAGCACTGCGACCATAACGCCGCCATTAAATAATTCTCCCCACCATTTCGTACTTGATCTTCCTGACCAAATAGTGAACGAGCCGCCATAATTAAATGAATGAAGAAACACAAGCAATATTGGAATAAATAGAAATACCAAAACCAAAACAGTCCACGCTGACAAAACTTTTGGTAGCACTTCGAACTTCGTACGAAACTCTTGTTTAACTGTTTGCTTGCGGGCAACTGATCGCTTGTAAATTGATCGCCGTACAATTTGGATAATTGGATACGCCAACATTGCAACTCGAGGTGCTAGCCAAGTTATGACAAAGCCAATTATCAGTACCAAGAGCACAGCAGCGATCATCAATATCGCCATTGCCGAACCCAGTGGCCAGTTCTGCGCGCCACTGAATTGCGATGCGATCATTGCCCCAATCATGTTTCCTTTTGCGCCACCCAACACCGTTGCAGTGACATAATCTCCACACATTGGAATAAACGTAAGTAGCACACCAGCCACGATTCCTGGGCCAGCTAGAGGCAATGTGACACTAATAAATGTTGCAATACGGCCCGCACCAAGATCTTTGCTCGCCTCTCGCATTCGCACATCAATTCGGTCAAGCGCAACAAAAAGCGGCAAGATCATGAAGCCTAAATAGTTGTAAACAATTGCGATTTGTACCGCCATCGGAGTTTCAAGTATTTGAATACCGTTTTCCGAAATCCAACCCATTCCGACCAGCCACTTTGAAAATGTGCCGTTTGGCGCAAGAGGAATGCGCCATGCGACTGTACGAATTAGAAAACTAGTAAAACTTGGTACTACGACTGCTGCGAGAATCACTGCCTTCCATTTCTCGGCAACTTTGAATGCTGCAAAATATGCAACTGGTAGGCCAATCACAACACACAGAAACGTTGCTAGAACCGAGATACGTAAGGTCGCACGAAAGGTTTTAAAAAATGTCTCATCAAATACTGCCGAATAGCTTTTCGTCGACAGACTACTTAGATCTACTGGTACAAGTTTTGATGAATCTTTGGTGCCGAACGAATAAAGAACGATAAACGCAATTGGCGCGGCAAAAAAAACTAAATACCAAACAATCGCAGGGATGGCGAGAAGATATTTAGGCCCTCGCCATCTCCTGCGTAAATATGAAGCGACCGATACGGTCACACCAAATCAGCCTCCGGCTTTCGCCTTAGATTTGTTCAAGATGTCGATCAAACGATCAAGTGCTGGCGTGATTAATTGTGTCTGCATCGTTGCAACTTGTTCATCCCCGAAGAAAATCATGTCACCATCAACTAAATCTGGTGCAACATCAGAAATAAGTTGTGACATATTTTTCATTCCGGTGTGATAACCGTGATAGCTAAGATCCTTGATCGAAATCTCTGGGATCAAATCCCAGTTGATCCAAGCGTGTGCAGCCTCGGCATTTGGTGCTCCCGCTGCAACGCAGTAATTGTCCATCCAAAGTTCTGTGTTTGGTGAACCAAGTACCCACTTCCAGTCGCTCGGGTTTCCACCAGCTTCTTCAATGCGTACATAGGCCTGGCGTGCATCGCCGTTCCATGCCATTGCAATTGAATACGCACCTTCAGCAAGTTTCGTTGAAGGATAACTATCAAATGCTTTGACGTGTTGTGCAAACTCTTCAACCAAGAATTTTTCACACGCGTCAAGGTCTGCAGGTGTTTCGGTGTTCCAGTTAATTTTATTTGCCCAGAACCACATCCCGCAATAGTTTGGCGCTGCATCAATTACCGCACAGTTGCCACTTGCTTCACCCATACAAGTATCAATGAAATCTTGCCAAGTTGTGAGTTCTTTTGAAATTTTTGTGGTGTCGTAGAAGTAACCAGTCGTACCCCAGTTCTTACAAACTGAGTAATCGTTCGTAGGATCCCAATCTTGGGCAAGATAATTCGGGTCGACGTTGACCATATTTGGGATCAATGACTTGTCAAGTTTTTGGATCAAACCTTTTTCAATCATCTGAGGAATATATGGACCTGTCGGAACAACAATGTCAAAACCGCTACTTCCGCCACTCGCTGCGAGTTTTGTAATCAGATCTTCGTTGCTCGCGTAATAGTCAACCTTCATCGAAACGCTAAGCGTTGATCCAGCGAGTGCGCCAACCAAATCTGGGTCGTTGTAGTCACCCCATGTGTACATCGCCAGCGTGCCACTTGACTGATTTATAACTCTGCTCCAGTCACCTGATGCAAGGGCATTTGAAGTTTCGGTTGCACTATCTGAACCGCCACATGCGGCTGCAATCAAAGCAAAACCAGCAACTGCTGTGCCACCTTGAAGAAATGCGCGTCGCGAAAGTTTCTCGCGAAAACCTTCTGGTGCCAACATCTTCAATTGTTTTTTATCATCGCTCATTACTATCTCCTTTGATTGATTTGTTAATAAATATTTACTTAGATTTAAATAATAGTCAAACGCTCACACGTTTGGCGTGTCCGCAAGCACAAGATCTGCCTGACGAGCCGAGAACAAATACACATCTTCGGCTGCCCAGGCGCACCAGACTGATTCGCCAACCGCAAATCGGGACGGATCGGTTCGGCTCACTTGCACCAACAAGTCGCGAGACCCAGCCGTCATCACATATTGCAACACATCGCCGAAATGCGACACGCCGGCAACTCGCGCACTCACGCAATTCGTATCCGAAATCGGCTTTGTCGCCGACAAGTTGATCGTCTCGGGTCTTACTGCTGCAAGCGCATCTTGGCCTGCCGGCACAGTTTCTTCGGGTCGTGTCGCAACAAAAACTGTTCCGTCGCTGGCTTTCGCACCATTGGTTGTCGCCACACCACGCCAGAAATTATTTCGACCAACGAACCCAGCCACGAACGCCGAGGTCGGATGTTCATAAACGGTTTCTGGATCTCCAAGTTGCTCAACATGTCCGTCAAGCATGATTGCGATTCGGTCAGACATTGACATTGCTTCTTCTTGATCATGAGTCACAAATATAAACGTAATCCCGAGACGGCTTTGGAGAAGTTTAAGTTCGATCTGCATTTCTTCGCGTAGTTTTCGATCGAGTGCGCCTAGCGGCTCATCAAGCAGCAAAATACTTGGACGATTTATTAGCGCACGCGCTACTGCAACCCGTTGTTGTTGACCACCTGAGAGTTGTCGGGGCCGACGACCTGCCAATTTTGACATCTGCACCATGTCAAGCGCTTCAATTACCTTCATGCTGATCTCAGACTTTGCTACACCTTTTTGCTTTAATCCATATGCAACATTTTCAGCAACACTCATATGCGGAAACAATGCGTAGTGTTGAAATACAGTATTAACATCGCGCTTGTATGGAGGCACACCTTGCACATACTCTCCGCTTATCCGAATGAATCCCTCATCTGGTTGTTCAAAACCTGCCAGCATTCGCAATGTTGTAGTCTTTCCACAGCCGCTCGGACCAAGCAATGAGAGAAACTCACCAGACTTAATTTCTAAGTTGAGTGAATTGACCGCGACCACATCACCGTAACGCTTGGTGACATTTGATAGTTCGACCGACCCGCGCTCGCTATTCAACTAACACCCCCAAAACAATTAGTGACAATGCCGAATTTAATTTACGAATTTGTTTAATCTGCCTAATTATTAATTCTCACATCTACAAGCATGACATATTGAACTTTCGTCCCCCGAATCCGAGATAAAAGCAGGCTAGACATATAGGTACATGAACTCAAGCCAAATCAAAACCATCGGTGTGCCAAAAGAGACTAAAACGTCAGAGGGTCGCGTTGCAATAACCCCTGATGGAGTTCGTGAGTTTGAGCGCATCGGAATTGAAGTATTCGTCGAGTCAGGGGCTGGTCTTGGCGCATCAATTGAAGACGCTCACTTCGTCGCTGCTGGAGCAACGATTGTGCCAACCGCAGGTGACGCCTGGTCGCAACAAATGGTCATCAAAGTCAAAGAGCCGACTGCTCAAGAGTTTGAATTTCTACGCGATGACTTAACACTTTTCACGTACTTACATTTGGCTGCTTATCCAAAAGTTGCTGAGGCGTTACTAAAAAACAATACGACATCAATCGCTTATGAAACCGTGCAAGAAGATGACACTTCACTTCCTCTACTCGCGCCGATGAGCGAAATTGCAGGTCGAATCGCCACTCAAGTTGGGGCCTTTTATTTGCAACGCCCCAACGGCGGTCGTGGAGTTTTGATGGGTGGCGCACCAGGTGTCAGCCCGGCCAAAGTTGTCGTAATCGGTGCAGGAAATGTTGGATGGAATTCAGCATGGATTGCTGGTGGGATGGAAGCCGAAGTTTTATTGCTTGACAAGAATTTAGATCGACTACGAATGCTCGACCAAATTATTCGTGGACGAATTACCACTATCGCATCTAACCGTGGAGCAATTGAGCGATGCGTTGCTCAGGCCGATCTATTGATTGGCGCCGTACTTGTCGCTGGCGCGCGCGCACCAATCGTTGTCTCACAAGACATGGTCAAGTCGATGAAGCCCGGTGCCGTAATCGTTGATGTTGCAGTTGACCAAGGTGGCTGCATCGAAACTATTCATGAGACAACACACAAAGAACCTGTCTATGAACAGCACGGCGTCTTGCACTACGCAGTCGGAAATATGCCTGGCGCGGTACCGCACACGAGTACCTACGCATTAACTAATGCAACTCTGCCTTATCTAATTGATGTTGCAAAATATGGAACTCGCGTTGCCGCACAACGCGATGGTGCTCTGAAGCTTGGGATCAACACAGTTGCCGGCCAATTAACGAATGACGCCGCAGCAAAAGCACTCGGACTCGAGGCGGTTGATCCGCTAACTGTCTTGACGCAATAGCTAGCTAGTTAATTAGATAGTTAACTAGTCGCAGCAACTATCTCGCCAACCGCAAGAACCACACTTGAAATGTGCATGCTCAGCATGCAATGAAGAACCACAGTGAGGGCATTCTGAAAAAATGGCGTGACGTGTGCGACAACTATCGGTAACGCCTTGCCCAGACTCATTTAATTTCGGCGTTACTTCGAACTGTGTTATCTCCATAATCAAATTATTGCACTAGCGTCAAGGTACTTCGCGTATGACTGATACAACCGATTCTTCAACACCAGTTAGCCGACCAAACAACCCCCACAAAACAGGCAGTGCTCGAGCAGCATTTCACGTTCGCGACTTTCGCCGAATTTGGTTTGGCTCATTTGCCTCAAACATTGGTACTTGGATTCAAAACGTTGTGCTACCTATTTACGTTTATGCGCGAACAGGAAGTGCTTCAATTGTTGCTTTACTGATTTTCGCCCAACTTGGGCCGATCTTGTTGTTGTCAATACCTGGTGGCGTTATCGCCGATCGAGTTGACCGCAAAAAATTTCTAATTTCGATGCAAGCGATTCAACTTTGTTGCTCGCTAATGCTTGCATTGTTTGCAGCAAATAATTCACCGATTTGGATGCTTTTTCTCGCTCAACTCGGGGTTGGCGTTGGCAACGCACTGAATATTCCGGCGTGGTCGGCAATGTTGACTTCATTAGTGCCACAAAGCGATATCGCTGGAGCAATCTCACTCAACTCAACAGTGGTCAACGGCGCAAGAGTGGTCGGGCCGATCATCGTTGCATTGCTTTCACAGTGGCATGTCACAACTTCTGAATTTTTCGCAATTAACGCAGCAACTTACATATTTGTAATCTTCGCACTGCTAAGCGTAAACGTACCAGAAATTGCTTTTGACACAACCGCAGGATGGCGAAGATTCACCTTTGCTTTCAAAATCGCCAGAGAACGAGTCGTGATGTCACGACTGATTTTGACTCTGGCTTCATTCTCGTTATTGTCGCTTCCTTACGTCGGACTCTTCCCAGCCATAGCGCAACTTAATTTCGGTATTGAACCCCAAAGCGCAACATATAAATGGCTTTACGCAACGTGGGGCCTCGGCGCATGCCTCGGTGGACTGAGTGTTTCAACTTTATTCGTCGATGTTGACAACCGAAAATTAATTCGAATGGGCTTTGCAAGTTTTGCGGTGAGCATGATGGGGTTTGCACTTGCGCCAAATGTTGAACTTGCATTCTTCACTGTTTTCTTTTTGGGTGCTGCCTATTTTTTTACAACAACTTCAATGCAAACCGTTTTTGCATCTGGGCTCACCCCGGAAATCCGGGCTCGAGTTATGGCGTTGTGGTTCATGGCCTTCGGCGGAACAGTGCCTTTAGGTAATCTAATTTTTGGTCCACTGATTGACCGTTATGGTTCTCAGTGGCTGCTCGTTCTAGGTTCGCTTTGGGCTGTTGTTTTGTGGTGGTGGTGTGATATCGAACGTCTCGAACGCAACGATTCAGACCCCGCCGTTTTATAATTCGTCGCGGTATAGCCCTTCACACAAACGAACCAGCCCGGCAACTTTCGAACCTTTAACAAGCACCAGGTCTCCATCGCCTAGCTCTTCCAAAACCTGTCGGGCTTGCGAAAAACTTATTGGTCGGACACCGTAGAGATTGGTTTCAACTGCGACTAGTTCGATCTGCTTCTGCTTGGCCAGCAAGGAAATTGCTAAATGATCTTCACTCGGCTCGGCGAGTTCGGCCATGAGTCCACAGAATGCGATTCGTCTAGCGCCAGAGAAAGTTGAGAGAGTTTCAAACGCAGCGCGCATCGATGCAGGGTTCGCGTTATAAGAATCATCAATCACCACGGCGCCATTTTTGAGTTTCCGAATTTGCATCCGAAAAGGCGAAATATTTGACTTCGAAATCGCTTCTGCGGCCTGCGAGATATCTATGTGCAGAATACCTGCAACACAAAGTGCCGCCAGTGCGTTATGCGCCATGTGCTTGCCGGGAACATTCATCGACAACTTCGCATCACCCCAAGGAGTCTTAACCATTGCAATCGCACGACCCTGCTGATCAATTTCACAGTCGACCATCCGCACCTCTGCCGAGCTACTCTCGCCAAAAGTCAACACCGCCGCTTTTGATGCATCACGCATTGACAAAACATTCGAGTCGTCAGCATTCAAAACTGCACAACCGCCAGCGGGCAAAGATTCAATGAGTTCGCGCTTGGCTCGGGTGACACCATTTATCGAACCAACTCTTTGCGTATGGGCGTTTGAAACCACCGTCACAACACCGATGTGTGGTCGCGCCACTTCACATAGCCTGGCGATTTCACCGAAACCACGCATCCCCATTTCAACCACAAGTGCTTCAATATCGTCAGGTGCATTTAAAATAGTTGTAGGCAACCCGAAGTCATTATTAAACGATTGATCATTTGCGTGAGTTCTAAGCACCGTTGCTAGTGCGCTCGCAATCAAATCTTTGGTTGAGGTCTTGCCAACCGAACCGGTTATTGCTACCACACGATTTTGCAATTGAGGGTCTAGTCGCGTTCGCCCCCACGCACCCAACTTCAATAAACCTGTCACAGTGTCGGTAACTGTGATTGCGGTTCGACCTTGCGGTGCGCGCGAAGTCAAATATGCGCCAGCGCCGCGGCTAAGTGCATCGGCAATAAAATCGTGACCATCTCGCTGATCAACAATAGGTACGAATAACTGGCCAGGTTTAATTGTTCGCGAATCAAACGACACACCATCTAAGTGCGCATTAGAACCAATGAGTTCTCCAGAAATGGCTTGCGCAACATCTGATGCCATCAAGCGCATAAGACTTTAATTATAACTGCTCGAATATCAAGCACCCGATCAAACCAATAAATCGTGCGGGCTGTACGAGTACCGTAAAGGTACATGAATAGCGATAATCATAATTCAAAAATTAATATTGTCGTCTTGTTCGGTGGCGAATCTGCAGAGCATGATGTAAGTTGCATAACTGCAGCTCACGTTTTGCGTGCGCTAAACGCTAACAAATACGAAATCACGACTATTGGAATCACCCGTGAAGGTGATTGGGTGAATGTTAAATCAGAATCAAATGCCCCAACTGATCGTCTTGTAGCAACCGGTCAGCCGACAAACATCTCAGCGATTTTGCAAGGCATTAATTCGCAAGTTATTAATGAGTCGGCACGTACCGTCGTGATTCCATTGCTACATGGCCCAATGGGTGAAGATGGAACTGTACAGGGCGCTCTTGAACTCGCACATGTCGCATATGTCGGTTCTGGAGTTCTTGGTAGTGCAATTGCAATGGATAAAAGTATCGCCAAACAAATTCTCGCAGTGAACGAAATCCCTCAACCAAAATTTATTTCTGTTCGTGAAAACGAAAATTTGAATAATGTTTGCGACAGCGCAATTCACGAATTTGGGCTCCCAGTTTTTGTCAAACCGGCGAATATGGGCTCATCGATTGGCGTAACAAAAGCAAAGACCCGCGAGCAAATTTTTTCTGCTTTACAGCAGGCATTCGAATACGACGAGTGGGCGCTTATCGAAGAAGCAATAGTAGGTCGCGAGATAGAAGTGGCAATTCTCGGCAACCAATCTGCTCAGGCATCGGTGCCGGGCGAAATTATTCCTGGCAACGAGTTCTACGACTACGAGGATAAATATTTAGGCGACTTGGCGAAGTTGCTGGTACCGGCCCCGCTAACTTTGCAGCAGATTGCTGAAGTTCAACAACTTGCGCTGAAAGTTTTTGCAATATTGCGCAGCGATGGTATGGCCCGTATTGATTTCTTCTTTGAAGAGAACGGGCGTGGGTTCTTATGCAACGAAGTGAACACGATTCCGGGTTTCACACCGATATCGATGTATCCAAAATTATGGAACGCGTCAGGTCTAAGTTACTCAGATCTACTTGATCGTTTAATAAATCTCGCGCTAGATCGTGATGCTAAACAACGAAGAAAAACTTCTCGCTAAATCACGAACCCGCTGCAGGAATATTGATTTTCATACCAGGATAAAGCAGCACATCAATACTTGACCAATTATTTGCTCTCACAAGCCCAGCCATCGAAATACAGAATTTTTTGATAATCCCAAACAAGAAGTCACCCTGTGCGACCTCATAAGTTCCTGCTGGACGATTTCCGCAACCTGGTTTACCGACCACATTAGCCACAACAGTTTGTTGTACATTCGTCGAAACCACCTGAGCCGATGGCGGAATCTTAAGTTTTCGGCCCGCGTACGGAAACTGTGATGCAGAAATCAAACCGTTCCATGCGAGCAATTCAGTCAGAGTAATACCAAATAAGTTAGCAACCAGATTTGGTGAGTCACCAGCTTGCACGATGTACTCCTGCTCAACGCCGACAGCACCTGGAGGCAAACTTGTCGTCGTATTTGGCAAAGTTGATTGCACAGGAGGAATCGTCGCAAAATCCGTTGGTCCGACAGGTACAACAGTGGTCGCTGTACCGGTTACATCGACACCACAAGATGTAAGCACACAGGCAGACACAATTAACGAGATGAACCCTGATTTTAATTTTTTACTCAACATCACGATCTATCGTAAACGATTTAAGACATCCTGAGTGTGAACGTGATTTCTAAACTTTTAAAAATGCCTTAATTTAAAGGTTTTGCCGATGCGACAATCGGCACGGGCAAATCAGTTGAGTCCATTAGATAGCGATCAACTGCCGCGGCCGCAGCGCGACCTTCGGCAATGGCCCAAACGATCAAACTTTGTCCACGACCCATATCACCTGCAACGAATACACCTTTAGTGCTCGACATGTAATCGTCGTTACGAACAATGTTCCCACGCGGATCAATTTGTACCCCGAGATGATCAATCCATGAAGATTTTTCTGGACCAACAAACCCAAGTGCTAACAAAACTAGATCTGCCTGCAACTCACGCTCAGTGCCCGCTACTTTCACGAATGATCCTGCCTCAGACCTAACCTCGCAGATCACCAATGCACGCACATCATTTCTTTCGTCACCCAAAAATCGATCTGTAGTCACTGAGAACAATCGCTCGCCACCTTCTTCGTGCGCCGAGGATGTTCGATAAATAAAGCTCCATTGCGGCCAAGGGTTCGTTGCCGATCGGGCCTCAGGTGGCTGTGGCAAAATCTCAAGCTGAGTAACCGATGCAGCCCCTTGTCGATGCGCAGTACCTAGACAATCAGCACCAGTGTCACCGCCGCCGATGATCACGACATGTTTACCAGTTGCCGAAATCGGTGAAGCCGAAAGATCTCCTTGCTGAACTTTGTTCGCGGGCGGCAAATACTCCATTGCTTGATAAATATTTTTAAGTTCGCGACCAGCAACTGGCAAATCACGCCATGCGGTCGCACCACAGGCCAAAACCACTGCATCATTTGATGCAACCAGAACATCAATGTCGACATTCTCACCGACAACTGCATTTGTGCGAAAGACAGTTCCTTCGCTTTGCATCTGATCAATCCGCCGCTCAATATGATGCTTCTCCATTTTAAATTCTGGAATGCCGTAGCGCAACAGCCCGCCGATTCGATCGGCACGTTCAAGCACCACAACATCGTGACCAACGCGAGTAAGTTGCTGAGCACACGCCATCCCTGCGGGGCCTGAGCCGATTACGACAATGCGTTTACCGGTTTTCTTAGAAGGCATTTGTGGAACAACCCAGCCCTCACTCCAAGCACGATCAATAATTTCAACTTCAACTTGTTTAATTGTCACCGCATCAGAATTAATACCGAGGACACATGCCGATTCGCACGGCGCTGGGCACAATCGTCCTGTAAATTCTGGAAAATTATTTGTCGCATGCAATCTTTCAATAGCATCTTTCCAATTTCCGCGATATACGAGATCGTTCCAATCCGGAATCAAATTGCCCAGTGGACAGCCGTTATTACAGAATGGAATTCCACAATCCATGCAACGCCCGGCCTGATGTTTCAATTCTTCGGCAGGAAACTTCTCGTATACCTCTTGCCAGTCTTGAACACGCACCTCGATACGCCTACGTTGCGGGGTCGTACGATCCCACTTAAGAAATCCGGTCGGCTCACCCATTAGCAGTTACTACTACTTTCTCTGATTTTGCTTTTTCGATTTCTGCTATAACTCGGGCGTAATCACGTGGCAAGACTTTGCGCATCTTTGTCTTAGCCACTTGCCAATTCGCAAGAACATCGCCAGCACGCACTGAGTTTGTAAGTTCATGGTGTCGGCGAATTATTTGTTCTAGCCAAACTAAATCAGTTTCATCAAGCCCAACGACGTCAACAAGTTCGTTGTTGACTCGTGATTGAAAATCGTCGTCAATATCGTAAACGAAAGCAATTCCACCAGACATTCCTGCAGCGAAATTGCGCCCAGTTGCACCAAGAACAACTACCCGACCACCAGTCATATATTCACAACCATGATCGCCTAAACCTTCGACAACCGCAGTCGCGCCAGAGTTACGTACACAAAATCTCTCACCGACAACGCCTGAAATAAAAATCTCTCCGCTTGTTGCACCATATCCAATCACATTGCCCGCGATGACATTTTCATGGGCAACGAAGTTCGCGCGCTTGTCGGGGTGTAAAATTATTCGGCCACCAGACAAACCTTTGCCCAAATAATCATTTGAGTCACCCTCTAATCGCAACTCAATACCTTTTGGAATGAATGCGCCAAAACTTTGACCAGCAGACCCAGTGAAACGAATAGCAATTGTCGCATCTGGCAAACCGACTTCGCCAAAACGCTTGGTTACTTCGTAGCCAAGCATCGTGCCCACTGCGCGATTCGTATTATTGATTTGATGCTCAATTGATACAGGTCGAGAATTCTCAAGTGCATTCTTGCAATCAACAATCAGTTTGTTGTCAAGTGCCGCTGCCAAACCATGATCTTGCTGTGTCGAGTGATACGGGGTCTGGTTGTATGGATTTTGTGGCACTGCCAAAATTGGTGAGATGTCCAGCCCGCGAGCCTTCCAGTGGTCAACGGCGAGTTTCGCATTGAGCATCTCAACACGACCGACAGCCTCTTGCAAACTACGGAAACCAAGTTGAGCAAGATATTCGCGAACTTCTGTGGCGATAAATTCAAAAAAGTTCGTCACGAATTCTGGCTTACCTGAAAACTTTTTACGAAGTTCTGGGTTCTGAGTTGCGATTCCAACTGGGCACGTGTCGAGATGACAAACCCGCATCATTACACAACCACTGACAACTAAAGGCGCCGTTGCAAAACCAAACTCTTCAGCACCAAGCAACGCAGCAATAATTACATCGCGACCGGTTTTCATTTGTCCATCGGTCTGCACAACAATACGATCGCGCAAGCCGTTTAGCATCAAAGTCTGTTGAGTCTCAGCAAGACCGAGTTCCCATGGCGCACCAGCATGCTTTAGCGAAGTCAGTGGTGACGCACCAGTGCCTCCGTCGTGGCCCGAAATTAGAACGACATCTGCTTTCGCTTTGGCTACGCCAGCAGCCACAGTGCCAACGCCAACTTCAGCCACTAGTTTCACATGAATTCTTGCGACAGGGTTTGAATTTTTTAAATCGTGAATTAGTTGTTTGAGGTCTTCAATCGAATAAATGTCATGATGTGGCGGCGGGCTAATTAACCCAACACCTGGTGTCGAATATCGAGTCTTTGCTATCCACGGATAAACCTTGTGCGCCGGCAATTGACCACCCTCACCCGGCTTGGCACCTTGTGCCATCTTGATCTGCAAGTCGTCTGCGTTAACGAGATATTCGCTCGTCACGCCAAAACGTGCTGAAGCAACTTGCTTGATCGCCGATCGTTTTGAGTCTCCGTTCGGCATTTTCTGATATCGCTCTGAATCTTCGCCGCCTTCGCCAGTGTTGCTCTTACCGCCAATGCGATTCATTGCGATTGCTAATGTCTCGTGAGCTTCAGCAGAAATCGATCCGTAACTCATTGCCCCAGTTGAGAAACGTTTAATAATTTCACTTACGGGCTCAACTTCATCAATTGAAATCGGATTCTTTACCTGCGCAAATTCAAATAAACCACGCAGTGTTGCCAAAACTTGTGACTGATCGTCAACCGATTTTGTGTACTGCTTAAAAATGTCATAGCGCCCCGTGCGAGTCGCGTGTTGCAGACGAAATACAGTTTCTGGGTTAAACAAGTGATGTTCACCTTCACGGCGCCACTGATACTCACCACCCAACTCGAGTTGACGATGATGACGTTGATTTGGTCGCAATGGGTGCGCAACGGCGTGACGTGTTGCGACTTCTTGCGCAATCTCATCAAGTGAGATTCCGCCGAGTCGCGAAACGGTGCCGGTGAAAAACTCGTCGACGAACTCAGTTGACAAACCGATCGCTTCAAAAATCTGTGCACCCGTGTACGACGCAACTGTTGACACACCCATTTTTGACATGACTTTCAAAACACCTTTACCTGAAGCCTTGATGTAGTTCTTGATCGCCGTTTTTGCATCGATATTGCCAAGGCCAAACATGCCAACTCGGTCATCAGCAATCACCATGTCTTCAATTGATTCGAATGCAAGATACGGGTTAATCGCGCCTGCGCCATAACCAATCAGCAGTGCCATGTGATGAACTTCTCGAGCATCTCCAGACTCAACAATTAATCCGACTTTTGTACGTTGCTTTTCTCGAATTAGATGATGATGAACAGCGCTGGTCAACAACAATGATGGGATCGGCGCATAAACATCGTCACTATTTCGATCGGAAAGTACGATGATTCGAGCGCCATCATTGATCGCACTAGTAACTTTTTGACGAATCTGATCCAACGCTTCGCGCATCGCCGGCGCACCATTTGCAACACGATACAAACCGCTGATCACTTTAGATTTGAGATGATCAAACGAGTTGTCGTCGTTGATCTGAATAATTTTCGCTAGTTCATCATTATCAATAATTGGAAACGGCAAAACAAGTTGCTTGCAGTTTTCGCTGGTTGCCGACAACAGGTTGCTCTCTGGGCCACAAGTAGAACCAACTGAAGTAACAATCTCTTCGCGAATTGCATCCAATGGTGGGTTTGTGACCTGCGCGAACATTTGCGAAAAATAATCAAACAAAAGTCTTGGACGGGTTGACAATACTGCGATTGGCGTGTCGGTGCCCATTGACCCGATCGGCTCTGTACCCGTCATTGCAGTCGGAGCAATGATCAATTTAAGTTCTTCGTGCGAATATCCGAATACTTGCTGGCGTCGCAACACACTGTCGTGACTAAAAACAACATGTTCGCGATCAACAAGATTCTTCAGTTCAACTTGACCCTCTGCCAGCCATTGCGCATAGGGCGCCTGTGATGCCAGAGATTCTTTAATTTCTTCATCGCTAATTATTCGCCCTTGAGACGTGTCAACCAACAACATTTTCCCCGGTTGTAGGCGACCTTTTTTGACAATCTTCGCTGGATCAATATTCACGACACCGACTTCGCTGGCCATAATCACCAAGTCATCGTCAGTCACCCAGTAGCGACTTGGTCGTAAACCGTTGCGATCTAGAACAGCACCGATAACAGTTCCATCGGTGAATGCAACACTTGCTGGTCCATCCCATGGCTCCATCAAAGAACCGTGATAACGATAGAAAGCACGCTTAGTCTGCGACATCATTGTTGAGTTCTCCCATGCTTCAGGAATCATCATCAACATTGCATGCGGCAAACTTCGACCTGAGAGATGCAATAACTCTAAAACTTCATCGAAACTTGCAGAGTCAGAGGCCCCGACTGTGCAGATTGGAAACGCCAGTTCTAATTCTGGGATTAGTTCGGTCGCCAACAACGACTCTCGCGTCCGCATCCAATTTCTGTTTCCCTGCACGGTATTAATTTCTCCGTTGTGCGCTATGTATCTGTACGGATGAGCCAGCGGCCAGGATGGAAATGTATTTGTCGAGAAACGACTATGCACAAGCACAAGCGCCGACTCAATGCGCTCGTCGCTCAAGTCCGTGAAAAACATCTGTAGTTCGGGCGTCGTCAACATGCCTTTATATATGAGTGTGCGTGATGAGAGCGACGGAAAGTATGTCTTTTGGTCACCAATTAGTTCATGCTCGATTCGTTTCCGCAGAATAAACAACTTGCGATCTAAATCAATCAGCGTTGCACCACTCGGGTCATCAATAAAAATTTGCATAAACGAGGGCATCACGCGATGTGCACTCGCGCCAAGACAACTCGGATCAACAGGCACGCTTCGCCAACCAAGCGTGCGCAATTTCTGCTGTGCCACGATCAGTTCAATTTGAGCCCTTGCTTTAGTTGCTAGTTCTTCGGTACGTGGCAAGAAGGCAAGACCAACTCCATAACATCCAATATTCGGCAAAGCAAAATCTGTGGCCGCACTAAAAAACTTGTGCGGAATCTGTAGCAAGATTCCTGCGCCGTCACCTGTTTGAGTTTCAGCTCCTGTTGCGCCACGATGCTCCATACTGCACAAAGCGCCAAGACCAGTAGCAACAATTTCGTGACTCGCCCGCCCATGGACATCTACGACAAACGAAACGCCACAAGAGTCGTGTTCGAACCTTGGATCGTAAAGACCAATTGCTTTGGGTAAATCTTGCAAGTTATCGCCTCTTGAGAGTTTAAAGTCAGCCACCAATTGGCTGATTAAACGAGACGACGTTGGCCCGAGATTTAAAGTCTAGACAGTTGGTGGCGCGAAATTAGTGGGCCTTTTTTCAAAATTCGCCATCACTGCTTCAACCTGATTTGGCTTGCCAATCAGCGAATGAATTATCCTTCGCTCTTCTGCAAAATGTTCAGCCGCTCCGGCGTTAGAGAGACGGTTGATTAACGCCTTGGCACCTCGCACCGCGTCTGGGCTTCGAACTGCAATTTCGTTAGCGATCTGCATCGCAACTTCAAGCGGCAAATCTGAAACACGAGTGACAACACCCAACTCGTGAGCTTCGGTGCCCGATATTACTCGTGCACTAAAAACCAAATCTTTAACCACATCATCTCGAACCAGGCGGGACAACATCAAAGTTCCAGTCATATCAGGGATAAGACCCCAGTGAACTTCACGCATTGAAAGTTGTGTTGTTGGATGCGCGACGCGAATATCTGCGCCAAGAGCCAACTGCATTCCGCCACCCAACGCATGGCCTTGAATTGCTGCAATAACCGGCACCGGAACTTCTTGCCATACCCAACAAATTTGTTGCGCTAGATGCGTGATCGCACCAGGCTGCATTGCACCCGCGTTCTGTTTGTCGGTATCCGGATTTGGTTTGCTTTTCTCGCCTGAATCTGCCATCGCCTGAAAACTGCCAAAATCAAGACCAGCACAAAACGATGCACCATTGCCAGACAACACGACTGCACGAATATCTTTGTCAGTCACTAAATCTTTGCCCGCCTGAGCGATTGCATCAAACATCGCAGGGTCAAGTGCGTTGCGCTTATCTGCGCGATCCAAACGCACATCGGCAATACCATCGCTTATCGTCACTGTGACTCGGTCGTTGTAGTTTTTGCTGTCTTTCACAGTCATCACTATTCCCTTTTTTTATTATTTTTATTATCTATTGCTGACTACTAATTTAACTTTGTCCGAGTCTCAAATCGCCATTGCAACATCGTAAACTCAGATACATGAAACTTGACCTGACAATAGACGAAGTATTATCTACGACACGTAGCGTGCGCAAGCGCCTCGACTTTGATCGACCAGTCGAGCGCGAAGTGGTCGAAGAATGCTTGAACCTGGCATTGCAGGCCCCAACTGGCAGCAATTCTCAGGGCTGGCATTGGATTGTTGTCGAAGACGCAGCCAAGCGTAAAGCACTTGCCGACATATACAAGGCAAATTTCATGATTTATGCGACTATGCCAGGACGAAAATTTGCCGAAGGCGATATGAGAATCGATCAAATGCCAAAAGTGCGCGATTCGGCGATGTATCTGGCCGAAGAAATGTATCGCGCACCGTTGATGATGATCCCATGTATTGAAGGTCGTCTTGAAAATATTGAAGTAGGAATGGGCGCCGGCGGATGGGGTTCACTATTGCCAGCCGTTTGGAGTTTCATGCTCGCGCTTCGAAGCCGTGGTTTGGGCTCAGCGTGGACGACGATTCATTTGATTCTTGAAGGCGAAAAGAAAGCAGCAGAAATCTTGGGTATTCCGCACGACAAAATTACGCAAGGTGGATTATTTCCAATTGCGTACACAATTGGCACCGATTTCAAACCAGCAAAACGCTTGCCACTTGAAAAAGTTCTGCACTGGGATAAATGGTAAATCGCGTTAATCAATCGCGCTAATCAACTAATCGCATTCCGCTTGGCGCAATAGATTTTCCCGCGGACGGCAAATCAACAACAAAATTTGTGCGGTGTGCGGCAAACACATGGTGCGATAACAAGACAGCGTTGCCAGCAACATCTCGGGTAACTCGCTCGCAGTGAAGCACAGGCGAGCCTGTCGGAATTTCAAGCAGCGCAGAATCTGTTTTTGTCGCCGAGTCTGCGCCGATAGTCTGCGTTGCTCCACCAATAGGTATCTCAAGCAATTCATAAAACGCAGATTGCTCGACTTCTTTGCGCGACAAATGTTGACCAAGTTCAAACGGGCACCAAACCGTGACAACAGCAAATGGTTCGCCGTTTGCAGTATTTACTCGCTTTACACGCAGCACTTGATCACAGTTCAGAACTTTTGCGACTTTACGAGTTGCTTTTTCGAAATTGAACTCAACTATTCTGCGCTCAGAAAACATTCCGTTCGCCAGCATTTGCTCTTCAATCGTTCCTAGACGTCCAAGACTTTGTGTCAATTGATCGCTTGCCATTACCCAACCGAAACCTTGGCGCGAGACGACGAGACCTTCATCCCTCAACACTTCTAATGCCCGACGCACTGTGACACGACTAACTTTAAATTCGACCGACAGTTCAGATTCACTTGGCAAAACTCGTCCAGCAGAAAACTCACGCGCCTCGATTCGGTTTCGCAACGAGTTTGCAATTTCGTGATATTGGATTATTCGAACTTGTACTATACTTGTATACAATACCACGATAAATAATCCCCAAACTAAAAACACAACAATTAGAAGCAAAAGGATCAATATGACTTCAAGCGCCGGAACCCCAATTGAACTCGTCACCACCGTTTATTCAAAGCTTGCTAAAAATGTTGCACTCGGACGTAAACGTTTAAATCGCCCGCTGACTTTGACCGAAAAAATTCTGATCAATCACTTGTGTAAGCCAGATAAACAAGAACTCGAACGCTCTCGCAGTTATGCCGACTTCAATCCGGACCGCGTCGCAATGCAAGACGCAACTGCACAGATGGCGCTTTTGCAATTCATGACCGCTGGGCTTTCGACAACTTCTGTGCCATCAACGGTGCACTGCGACCATTTAATTTTGGCCAAAGCCGGCGCACGCATCGACATGGGTGTGGCAATAGATACCAATAAAGAGGTATACGATTTTCTCCGATCTGTGTCGGCGAAATATGGCGTGGGCTTTTGGGGTCCAGGCAGCGGAATCATCCACCAAGTTGTGCTTGAGCATTATGCATTTCCCGGCGGAATGATGATTGGAACCGATAGCCACACACCAAATGCAGGCGGTCTTGGCATGATCGCAATTGGCGTCGGCGGCGCCGATGCAGTTGACGTAATGACTGGCTTTCCATTTAATGTCCGATGGCCAAAAGTCATTGGCGTAAAACTGACTGGCTCTCTTTCTGGATGGTCAAGTCCTAAAGATGTGATCTTAGAAGTTGCTCGAGTCTTGACAGTTGAGGGTGGCACTGGTGCCGTGATCGAATATTTCGGCGACGGTAGCGACACAATTTCGGCTACCGGTAAAGCAACTATTTGCAATATGGGTGCAGAGATCGGTGCTACTTGTTCTGTCTTTGGATACGACGTGCAAATGTCAGATTATTTGCGGGCCACTGGCCGCACTGAGATAGCAGCCGCCGCCGACAAAGTCGCCGAGCACCTGCGCCCAGACGATGGTGCGCTCTACGACAAAACAATTGAAATCGATTTGTCATCTTTGAAGCCACTAATAAACGGCCCACATACGCCAGACCTCGCCCACCGTGTTGGCGTTGGTGTTGCCAAGGCTGCGACAGAAAATAATTGGCCACTCGAAATTTCATCGGCACTTATCGGCAGTTGCACCAATAGCTCTTACGAAGACATCACTCGCGCCGCATCTGTCGCTCGATTCGCTGCATCAAAAGGTTTGAAGGCCAAAACAGAATTGCTGATCACGCCTGGTTCAGAACAAATTCGCGCCACAATCGAACGTGACGGATTGCTTGCTGATCTTGAAGCAATCGGTGCAACTGTTCTTGCCAACGCGTGTGGCCCATGCATCGGCCAATGGGAGCGCTCTAAAGAAATCACCGAAAAGTCAAACACGATTGTTAGCTCGTTTAATCGCAACTTTCCAAAACGCAACGACGGATCAGCGAATACTTTAAGTTTCGTCACCAGCCCCGACACAGTTATCGCGCTCGCGCTCGCGGGTCGTCTTGATTTTGATCCAATCACCGACACGATTACGGCACCCGATGGCTCGCAGGTTTTGCTCGCCGAACCACTCGGTGAAGTTTTGCCAAAAAACGGCTACGACGCCGGTGCCGAAACCTTTATCGCGCCACCCGCAGATGGCTCAACGATTGAAGTAGCAGTTGACCCAACTAGCGAACGACTGCAATTACTTGAACCTTTCGAGAAATGGGACGGCAACGATTTCATATACATGCCAGTGCTGATGAAGGCTAAAGGAAAGTGCACAACTGATCACATTTCAGCTGCCGGACCTTGGCTTAAGTTTCGTGGACACTTAGAAAATATCTCTGGAAACTTGTTTGCCGGTGCAGTCAACGCATACACCGACAAAGTTGGCGAAGGCATCGACAGAATTGATGATGAAATTCGTTCATATCCCGAAATTGCTCGCCACTATGGCGACAACAATAGGCAGTGGTGCGCGATCGGCGATCAAAATTACGGTGAAGGTTCATCGCGCGAACATGCAGCGATGGAGCCACGCTTTCGAGGTGCATGCGTAATTTTCGCTCGATCATTCGCTCGAATTCACGAAACTAACCTCAAGAAGCAAGGCATTGTTCCATTAACTTTTGCCGACCCAAAAGTTTACGATTTAATCGGTGAGTATGACACGATCAGTGTTCGTGAGATGCCACCCGTGCCAGATCAGCCAGTGCGATGCATCGTGCACAAACGCGGCGGAATCGATATCGAATTTCAAGCGCTGCACACATTTTCGCCAGAACAAGTGGAATGGTTTAAAGCCGGCAGCGCACTTAACGTAGTCCGCGAAAAAGTAAAAAAATCTAAAAAATGAAATTTATTTAAGTACTAAACGGGAAAGGTCCCGCGCAATGGCGGGACCTCTCAACCTATTTGCTAAGGCAACTGGGGGAGCTGACTTAGCAATAATGCGAAGAGCCTGGGGGAGGCTCTTTCGCTATGTCTTAATTATGCTACAAATCACCCCTATATTTCAAGGCGAACGACAAGATATCCCCTATCATTTTTAGAGATATGGAACTCCGCCAACTTCAGGTTTTAGTGGCAATTGCTGAAAACGGTTCATTCTCTGGTGCAGCTCGAGCCTTGTCTACGGTTCAAAGCAATATTTCGGCACACATTTCTAGACTAGAAAATGAACTCGCAACAATTTTAGTTGAGCGTTCAACTGGTCGCCTCACACAAGACGGACAAACAGTCGTTGACCACGCGCGACAAGTTTTTATTCAAATTCAAGACATCGCCGCTGCAGTCGAATCAAATGAAAAAGATATCGCTGGAGAAACTCGGCTCGGTTGTATCGGCACCACAGGAAGATGGTTGATGCCCCGCCTTCTGCCTCCGCTTAAACAAAGATTTCCGAATATCCACATCACAATTTCCGAAGGAAGCACTTCGAGTTTGCTCCCCCGTTTGATCGATGGCTCACTTGACGCATGCATTGTTCACTTACCGGTTGAGCACGACAATCTTGAATCGATCGCATTATTCGCTGAAGATTTAATGTTGCTTGTCGACAACAAACATGAATGGGCAGCACTTGACGAAATCACAATTGCCGAACTCGCAACAAAGCCATTGCTTTTGCCTCCAAAAAATACAGCTCTACGACGCATCTTGGATAAAGCAGCAGGGTCACATCGCCTTGTTTTAAAACCGCAGGCAGAGATTGACGGAGTTCGACTTTTGACTTCACTCGCATTTGAAGGTTTTGGCGCAGCCATCGTGCCCGCAACAGCCGCACCAGATTGGGTTACTGGAGAGTTTAAACGCATTAAAGTTCCCCAACTTCCGCGGCGTGTTGTTGGCTGGGTGCAACGAACACGACCTTTGGCGAGCAAAGCCACGCAAGCAGTCGGCTCTGTAGTCAGAGAAGTAATTGAAAAAACTAACGACCAGCAACCAGGTGTACACACTGGCAAGGGCGCATTCCCTCTCAAACGTTCTTCTTAAGTAGCCTTAAGCATTATGACGGTTCATCTACAGCGAGCGGTTAAAGGTGCCGCGGCTGCAGAAGTTCGCTGGCTCGAAACAATTAGTCGTCGGGCAGTTTGGGTTGACGTGGATGAATCGGTGCGTCGTGGTGCCCTTTCCGCAGAGGCGTCGGGCGTTATCGCACATGCGGCAGACACGGCGCGCGAAAAAGGTTTGCCTCTCGTAATGACGATCGGCAGTTCGGGCGCAGACATCGTTGAAGGGGTTGCTGCATTACACGGTTGGGGCCAAGCGGCAAAAGCAATCGCAAAATGTTCTGGTTATGTGCCAATCATTACTGTTGTTACTGGTCCTGCTGTTTCTGGTCCAGCATTGTTAATTGGCTTGAGCGACATCGTAATTATGACGAGCGATTCGTATGCCTTCGTTAGCGGGCCAACGATGGTCGCTGAGTTCACCGGAATAAAAATCAATAACGATGAACTCGGTGGCGCAGATATTCATGCAAAACAAAGTGGCGTGGCGCATCTTGTCGTCGCAGATCGCCAATCAGCAATCGCCGAAGTTGAGCACGTGCTTTCATTTTTGCCTGACAATGTCGACGAAATTGCTCGAGCAACCATGACCTCTGACCCTGTTGATCGACTAACCCCAGAGGCTGGCAGGTTAATCCCAGAATCATCAACAGGCAGCTACGACGTCAAACAAGTCATTCAAGCCATTGCCGATGATGGCTATTTACTCGAGCTTCGTGCTCGTTGGGCAGCGAACATTGTCACTTGCTTAATTACTATCTCCGGGCAAAGCATCGGAGTGGTCGCCAATCAGCCAACATACTTGGCTGGCACACTTGACATTCCTGCTTCGCAAAAAGCTGCGCGATTCGTTTCATTCTGCGATGCTTTCAATATTCCGATTCTGACTCTTGTTGACACGCCTGGTTTCTACCCAGGCAAAGATCTTGAGTGGCGCGGAATGATCCGCCACGGTGCGCAACTAGTTTTCGCATATGGCCGAGCAACTGTGCCCCGCGTCTGTGTGATTTTGCGTAAGAGTTATGGTGGCGCATACATCGTTATGGACTCAAAAAAAATGGGCAACGATATGTGTATGGCATGGCCGACTGCTGAACTCGCAGTGATGGGCGCAGGTCAGGCTGCTGCGATTCTTCAGCGCCATGCAACACCTCAAGAACGCGAGGCGTTTGAACAAGATTATGTTGAGCGATTATTAAATCCTTACGTTGCTGCTGAGCGTGGATATGTAGACAGCGTTATTGATCCAACGGATACGCGCCGTGAGATTGCCGCAGCATTTGCGATGCTCAGTAACAAGCGTGAAAAACTTCAGACTCGCAAGCACGACAACTCACCTCTATAACCAGCCGTACGGCTAGATTGAATGCGGGACAGGAAGCTCCCGCAACATAAAAAGGACACCACAGTGGCTGAAACAATCACCATTATTGATGACCGGACTGGTAAAAAAGTTACGGTTCAACTACGAGACGGCGTTTTTCCGTCGAGTGCATTGCGCGAACTTGACCCTGATCTACGAATGTACGACCCAGCGTTTTTATCAACTGCGGCATGTGAGTCTTCAATTACATACATCGATGGTGACGCAGGAATCTTGCGTTATCGCGGATACCCAATAGAGCAATTGGCCGAGAATTCTACATATCTTGAGGTTGCGTACTTGCTGTTGAACGGCGAACTGCCAACCACACCACAACTTGAGAAATGGAACTACGACGTCATTCATCACACGATGATTCACGAAAATATGCGCAAACGTTTTGTAGACGGCTTTCACTACGACGCACACCCAATGGGCATGTTTGTGTCTGCGGTTGCCGCACTCGGAACTTTTTATCCTGAATCAAAAGAGATTTTTGACCCTGCTTCACTTGAAAAACAGATTTTGCGACTCATTGCCAAAGTTCCGACACTTGCGGCAATGTGCTATCGATTTAGTTCGGGTTTGCCATTCGTCTCACCCAATAATTCGATGAGTTACCCAGAAAACTTCTTGAATATGATGTTCAGACTTGGTGAAGACCACACGGTTGACCCGCGACTTACAAAAGCAATGGATCTACTTTTTATCTTGCATGCCGACCACGAACAGAATTGCGGAACAACGGCGATGCGCGTTGTCGCATCATCACATGCTGACCCCTACAGTGCGATGTCGGCTGCATCGTCTGCGCTCTATGGGCCGCTTCACGGTGGGGCAAATGAAGCCGCGATCAATATGCTCACTGAGATTGGAAGTGTCGACAATGTCGAAGCCTTCGTAAAATCTGTGAAAGCGGGGAATGGAAAACTGCAGGGTTTCGGACACCGCGTATACAAAAATTACGATCCACGCGCGGCGATTATCAAAAAAGCCGCCTATGACGTGTTCGATGTGACCGGCAAAAATCCACTACTTGACATCGCGCTCAAACTTGAGGATGTCGCTCTCAGCGATGACTATTTCATTTCTCGTAAGTTGTATCCAAATGTCGACTTCTACTCTGGCTTGATCTATCAGGCACTTGGTTTCCCGATTGAGATGTTCACAGTGTTATTTGCAATTCCACGAACAGTCGGCTGGCTATCTCACTTCAGCGAACTACTCAAAGATGATGCGCAAAAAATCAGTCGCCCACGTCAGTGGTATACGGGAGTCGATAAACGCGACTATCTCTCAATTAACAAACGTCAATAACAATTTTGCCAGTGCTGGCGTTGGTCTCCATATAGCGATGCGCATTGGCAATATCTACTAGCGAATATCTGCTGTCAATAACCGGGCGCAACTTGCCCGTCTCAAACATTGGCAAGATTTCGTTAATGAATCTTTGAGTTACTGCGATTTTCTCTTCAAGCGGTCGCGGTCGTAAAACAGTGCCGATTAATTGAGCTCGTTTCGGCATCAAAGCCGAGATGTTAAACGGAGTCGTCCCACCGCCCATTAGACCAACCTGGACAATCGTGCCTTTGAGTGCCAGCGAAGCGACATTCTTATTGAGATATTCGCCGCCGATGACATCAAGCACCGCATTGACGCCATGATTATTTGTTGCATGCTTACATACGTCAACAAAGTCTTCAGTTTTGTAATCAACAGCCAAGTCAGCACCAAGCGAAAGGCAAGCATCGCGCTTGCCCGACGAACAAGTAACTATCACATTTGCGCCAATGGCTTTACAAATTTGTATCGCAGCAGTGCCCACACCCGACGCACCAGCGTGAACAAGTGCCCAGCCACCTGATTTTAAATTGCCCTGACAAACGAGCGCATCCCAAGCAGTAATGAACACTTCAGGAATCGCGCCGGCATCTTCAAAACTCACTTTGGTTGGCACTCGCATCGCCTGTTGCTCGTGCACAACTAGATATTCGGCGTAGCCACCACCACTAACGATGCCCATCACTTGGTCGCCAGGTTTAAAACTTTTTACTTGCTCGCCACAAGATTCAACTGTGCCAGCAAACTCAAGACCAGGAATTTCATGCGTACCTGGAAACGGATCTGGATAGAAGCCCATCCGTTGCAACAAGTCAGCGCGATTTAGCGAAGTCGCTCGAACCTTAACCAAAATCTCGTTCGTATCTGGTTGCGGCTTTTCGACCTCAACTATTGACAAGACTTCTGGATCGCCATATTTCGTAATTACGACCGCACGCATAATTATCGACTAGCCATTTTCACTTGTAACCGACGATCAACAGCAGCCAAAAATTGTTGAGTGGTTAACCATGGTTGATCTTTTGAAACAAGTGCTGCTAAATCTTTGGTCATCTCGCCGCCTTCGACAGCCTCAATACACACTGCTTCAAGAGTTTCAGCAAACTCAATAACTTTTGGCGTGTTATCGAGTTTTCCGCGATGACTCAGTCCGCGTGTCCAAGCGAAGATCGAGGCAATCGAATTTGTTGAAGTCTCCAAACCTTTTTGATGGTCTCGATAATGGCGTGTAACTGTGCCGTGAGCAGCTTCTGACTCTAAAACTCTGCCGTCTGGCGTGGTCAAAACCGAAGTCATTAAACCAAGTGAGCCAAAGCCTTGAGCCACGATGTCTGATTGAACGTCACCGTCATAGTTTTTACATGCCCACAGATATCCACCTTCCCAACGCATCATGCAGGCCACCATGTCATCAATTAGACGATGCTCGTAAGTCAATTTGCGTTTGTCGAACTCGGCCTTGAATTCGGTGTCAAAGATTTCTTGAAAGATGTCTTTAAACCGACCGTCATATGCCTTGAGAATTGTGTTCTTGGTGCTCAAGAACACTGGGTAGTTGCGTTGCATACCATAATTAAAAGATGCTCGAGCAAAACTACGAATTGATTCGTCGTAGTTATACATTCCCATTACAACACCTGAACTCTTAAAGTCAGCGACTTTCATCTCAACAGGCTTGCTGCCATCTTGTGGCACATAAGTCATCGTTACTGTGCCGGGCCCAGGTACTTTGAAATCTGTCGCCTTGTATTGATCGCCGTGTGCATGACGCCCAATCACAATTGGTTTGTTCCAGTGCGGCACAAGTTTTGGAATATTGCTGCAAATAATCGGCTCACGAAATACAACGCCGTCTAAAATATTTCTGATCGTGCCGTTAGGCGATTTCCACATTTGCTTCAAGTTAAATTCTTTAACACGTGCTTCGTCAGGCGTAATCGTTGCACACTTAACCCCAACACCATGTTTCAAAATCGCGTTTGCGGCATCGACTGTCACTTGATCACTCGTTGCGTCACGATTCTCAACACCAAGGTCGTAGTAATCAATGTCTAGATCTAGATACGGCAATATCAATCGGTCTTTGATGAACTTCCAAATGATTCGCGTCATCTCATCGCCGTCAATATCTACAACTGGATTAGCAACCTTAATTTTTGATGACATAAAACTCCACTAGTTTCGGCTTGATATTACTTGTATCTTACTTGTACACAATAGTCGCAGAATTAGTGGCTACCCAAAGCAGGAATATTTGTATCCGGCATCTACCATCGTCATTATGGACTTTGCCTGGACACCAGAACAAAGTGCGCTCCGCGAGCGTGCTCGTTTGGTAGCCACGAAAGCAGTCGAGAAATACGGTCGTTTCAACGACACATGGATGAACGGCTACTCCCGCGAGTTTTCTCGCGAACTCGCATCTCATGGTTGGATCGGCATGACATGGCCAAAAGATTTCGGCGGTGGCGGTCGACCTGCAATTGAACGACTAATCGTTGGCGAAGAAATGATTAGCGCTGGCGCACCGATTGCTGCATCGTGGTTTGCTGACCGACAGATGGGGCCGGCACTCATTGCTTATGGCACGAAAAAACAACAGGATGCGTTTTTACCTGAGATGCTTGCAGGCAATACAACATGGTGCATCGGTATGAGTGAGCCCGACGCAGGCAGCGACCTTGCATCACTAAAAACATTCGCGCAGCGCGATGGCGATGAATTTGTAATTAATGGCCAAAAGATCTGGACAAGTTTTGGCGAACAGGCTGATTATTGTTATTTAATTTGTCGCACAAGTAACGACGGTTCGCCGCACGCAGGTATTAGCGAAATTATTGTTCCGATGAACACGCCTGGCATAGAAGTTCGACCGATCAAGGACATGACCACAAATAGTCATTTCTGCGAAGTCTTCTATACGAATGTGCGTGTACCAGCGACGAATCTAGTTGGCGCACTCGGCGGTGCGTTCAAGCAAACAATGCGGCAACTCGAACATGAACGTGGCGGTATTGATCGCTTGGTCTCAAATTACGCACTCTATAAAATGGCTCTCGAGCGTGCTGACCGTAAAAATTTACTGGTGCGACAAGAGATTGCGGCAATTGAAACCGGTTATCAAATTGGTCGAATCTTGGTGATACGCGAAGTTTTACACCAAGCCCCAGGTGGGTTCTCGGCAGCAACTAAATGTTTTTGCACCGAACACGAGTGGCGCGTTGCTCAATTCGTCAATAAGGTTTTTGGCGCCCATGCCCTTGTCTGGGATGATAAGTCGCAAGGACTCGCCTATGCATCTGCCTACACAATTATGGGTGGCACCTCAAATGTGATGCGCAACATAATCGGCGAGCGCACACTCGGCCTCCCCCGCGAACCCAAATAAACTTCT